>JAICLJ010000043.1 GCA_025927575.1 Bryobacteraceae bacterium
CCCCATCGATTTCACGAGGTTCCCACAGGCATCATCGATAGCTGCCTGAAAGTCGTTCAGTCGTGAAAACTTTGGCTTGCTCGGTTCCTCGATTTGCGGCAATCGTTCGTGTATCTCGGCCAGGTAACCGCGCAGAGTGGGAGCTTTTCGTGGGTGTCTATCTAGCGTCGTTTTCAATTCCCAATGGGCGCATTTGTGACCGCGAAATAGAAGGCGTACGTCGTCAAGGACATGCCTGCCCTTCCTTTTAGACTCCAGGTCAGCTCGCCACGCAAGGTCAGCTCGCAACTGTGCAATTTGGCCCTCGAACTCTTGTAGGTCCGCTATCTGAATTTCTTTCACTCTCAAAGGATACGTGTCAGTGCCGTGCGAGGCGGAGCCCGAATTGCATCATTTTGATGCAGCTTTGAGGTTGTTTTTTGGCTTGTTCCGACCCGGAATCTGGCAGTTTTCGAGTGTTTGGAGGGATTCGAGGCGTCCCATCCTGCGCCGGTAGCTACGCCTTGGCGGCGTTTCTCTCGACATAGCGCTCGCGGCTCGCGTTGATGACGCTGTAAGCTTCATCAATTCCTCGCCATCCGCGCATTTTCATCGTTTTCCCTTCCAGCTCTTTGTACATGCTGAAGAAATATTCGATCTCACGCTGCACGTGGTCGGAAATACTGTTGAGGTCGCGGGTTTCGTCATAGCGCGGATCGCTGTTCGGCACAGCCAGAACCTTGTTGTCGAGTTCGCCGCCATCCAGCATATCCAGCACCGCGACCGGCCGCACATACGTCAGGCATCCGGTGAAACTGGGCGAGGTGACCATGCACAAGATATCGAGCGGCTCGCGATCTTCGGCGATCGTGCCGGGAATGAAGCCGTAATCGCCAGGATAATGTAAAGGCGAATAGAGAGTGCGGCTCAACTTGAAAAGTTTCAGAGAAGAGTCGTATTCATACTTGTTGCTCGAATCCCGAGGAATCTCCACCACCATTCTGACGACGTGCGGGATCTCAGGACCTGGATCGGGTTCAATCTCGTAGAACATCCATTCCCGAGACTAGCAGGAGGCGCGTGTTGCACGGCGTTGCTGGTACGCTTGCCCAGGGTCCGTATCTATTTAGCGTGATATTCTGCCGGAAGCGAAACCTAAAAACGAAGCTAAGGAGATTCCCCGCAATCATGAGAGTTGGATGTTTTACAGCCCTACTGTCACAATTCCCCCTCGACAAGGTGCTTGAAAAGCTGAAAGGGCTCGGCATCAACACTGTCGAACTCGGCACCGGCAACTATCCCGGCGATCCTCATTGCAAATTGTCGATGCTCGACAACGAAAAAGAATTGAAGGAATTCAAGAAAAAGCTAGACGATCAAGGCTTCAGTATCAGCGCTTTGAGTTGTCACGGAAATGCGTTGCATCCCGATGCCGCGATCGCCGGGGAGGCCCGTGCCACCAGCCGGCGCACCGTCGAGCTCGCCGCTAAATTAGGCGTGCCCGTCGTCATCGATTTTTCAGGTTGTCCGGGCGATAGCGATAACGCGAAATACCCGAACTGGGTGACGTGCCCCTGGCCGCCGGATTATTTGGATTTGCTCGACTGGCAGTGGGAGAAGAAAGTGACGCCTTACTGGACCGAGCACGGCAAGTGGGCAAAAGATCACGGCGTGAAAATCGCGATTGAGATGCATCCGGGATTTGTCGTTTACAGCCCGGAGACGATGCTGAGACTGCGATCGATCGCCGGCGACGCTGTCGGTTGCAACTACGATCCGAGCCACATGTTCTGGCAAAGTATCGACCCGATAAAAGCCATTCGCGTTCTGGGCGACTCCATCTTCCATGTCCATGCGAAGGATACGCAGATCTACGATTACAACCTGCCCAAGACCGGCGTGCTCGACACCAAGAAATACACTGATGAGCGCAACCGGGGGTGGATTTTCCGGACCGTCGGCTATGGACACGCCTACCAGTGGTGGACCGAGTTCATTTCCACGCTGCGCATGTTCGGCTACGATTACGTCCTCTCGATCGAGCACGAGGATTCGCTGATGTCGCCCGACGAGGGATTGACGAAAGCGTCGGCGTTCCTGAACCAGATTGTGATCCGCCAACCTGCCGAAGCGGCATGGTGGGTGTAGAGGCGAATTTCACCCTCTAGTTTTCGAACGACCCGAAAACCGCGCACGGACGTGTGGCGGCTCCGTCTGAGGTTTGCTTGACGCGAGCCGCCGTGGTGAAACAACCAGGTCTTTCGCGCGGGTCTCAGCGCCGATGAAGCCAGCAGCTACAATTAAGTGAACCCTAAACATTGAGTGCTGTATCAAATATCGAGTGCTCGCTCGGCAACTGAGGAACAATGTCAGGAAAACGAATTGGAATCCTGACCGGCGGCGGTGACGTGCCCGGTCTCAACTCTGTTATTAAGAATGTCGTATATCGCGGCGCAACCGACGGTCATGAGGTTATCGGCATACGGCGCGGCTGGGAGGGATTGACGCATCTGAATTGCGATGACCCCGCCAGCAAAAGCAAGTACATCCTTCCATTGAATAAGGAAAACACCCGCACTATCGACCGCACCGGTGGAACCTTCCTGCATACTTCGCGAACAAATCCATCGAAAATGAAGCAAGTTCCGGAGTTTTTGAAGGGAAAGAATTTTCCATCGGCCCAAACGACAAAAAAGGGTGAGACCTCGACCACCTTCGACTTGAGTTCGCAAGTACTCGACAATCTTGGACGTCTGGGATTCGATTACCTGGTCGCGATCGGGGGCGACGACACGTTGAGCTACGCCGCCCGGCTCGATCAACTCGGATTCAATGTGATCGGTATTCCGAAGACGATGGATAACGACGTTCAGAACACCGAGTACTGCATCGGCTTTTCCACCGCGATATCCCGAGCGAACGACGCAATCCAACGCCAGCGAACGACGGTCGGATCGCACGAACGGATTGGAATCTTTCGCGTATTCGGACGCGATGCCGGCTATACCGCCCTGTATACGGCGTACGTTACCTCGCTCCGCTGCGGTATTCCGGAATACAAGTTCAACCTCGATAAGATGATCGATTTGTTGTTGACCGATAAACGCAACAACCCGAGCAATTATGCGCTGGTTGTGTTATCGGAGGGCGCGGAGTGGGAAGGCTACAAAACTCGCGAGTATGGCGAGCCGGATGCGTTCGGCCATCGCAAGAAGAGCAACGTCGGCGAGGATTTCAGCGATGAGATTAAGAAACGCAGCGGCGACGAGACCGTGGTCAGCGATTTGACTTACGACCTCCGCAGCGGCGCTCCCGATTTCGCCGATAAGTTGATTGCAACGACGTTCGGAACGATGGCCTACGATGCCATACAGGTCCATAAAAAAGGATTGATGGCCGCAATCGTCGACGGGAAATATGCGATGGTGCAGATCCCCGACCCCAAGCTGGGGCCTCGCCACGTCGACGTCGCGAGCATGCTTAACGTAGATCGCTACCGGCCGAGCTATTCACATAAAGAAGGCATGCCGCTGTTTCTCACGCGTCCGTAGCTCGCCTGTGATTCGCGGTGTCAGTTAAAAAAAGAGCGGAGAGGGCCTGTCTTCTTCGTGTTTTAGCATGTCGAAATTACCTATATCGGAGTTAGTTGAAGCACAAGGGCATCTGATCGATTCGCACATTATGGAGCGGATCTTCGACTCAGTTGTCGAGTTCGGAGGCCGTTTTGAGGTGGAGAACTTCGCCATCGGCCGCACGAACGGCGAACCGTCGAAGCTGCGTCTGCGCATTGAAGCACCCACCGGCGAGCAGATGGACAAAATGCTCTCCCAACTGATCGGTCTAGGTTGTTCGCCAATCGATGCCGCCGACGCGGACACCAGCCGGGCCGAGTGCGACCGTTGCGCTCCTGAGGATTTTTATTCCACCACGAACCAGCGCACGCTCGTACGGCGCGGAGGCGAGTGGCTGGAAGTGCAAAACCAGAGGATGGACGCGATGATTGTGGTGGCCGGCGGAGCGGCGTACTGCCGTCGCTTGCGGGATATCAAAGCGGGGGATGAGGTGGTAGTCGGAATGAAGGGCATTCGCGTCGTTCCGGAAGCCAAGGAACGCGACCGTCAATCCTTCGCGTTCATGAGCAACGAAATTTCTTCCGAGCGCAAAGTGGAAACGGCGGTCGCGCAGACGGTTGCCATGATGCGACAGGCGCGCGCGGAGGGCAAGAAAATCGTGGCGGTCGCCGGGCCGGTTGTCGTGCACACCGGGGGCGTTGAGGCACTCTCGAAACTGATTCGTGGCGGTTGGGTGAATGCCTTGCTTGCCGGAAATGCGCTGGCCGTGCACGACATTGAATCGGCTCTGTTCGGCACATCGCTTGGCGTGCGGGTAGCGGACGGCCGCCAGGAAGAACATGGTCATCGGAACCACATGCGGGCCATCAACGCCGTGTTTCGAGCCGGCACGATCGCCGGAGCGGTTGAGTCCGGCCGCCTGACACGGGGCGTCATGTATGAATGCGTCAAGGCAAATGTTCCGTTTGTGCTTGCGGGCAGTCTCCGCGACGACGGCCCTCTGCCCGATTGCATTACCGACATGAACGAAGCTCAGGACGCCTACGCGCAACAGCTCGAAGGCGCTGGTCTTGTTTTGTGCCTTAGCTCAATGCTCCATTCCATCGCGACGGGGAATATGCTTCCTGCCTGGGTGAAAATTGTTTGCGTCGACATCAATCCCGCTGTCCCGACGAAAGTGAGCGACCGCGGCACCGGACACGCCGTCGGAGTTGTGACCGACGTCGGACTTTTTCTGAACCTGATCACGCGAGATTTAAACCTTTAAATGAAGTACGCCAAAAAACGCGATAAGCAGAAATCGTACACTGACGAGCATGCACATTCGGGAGTCGATGCCAAGCTTCCTGAAATCGAAACCTGGCCGAACCAGTACGGGCCGCATTATGAAATCGAAATTGTCATGCCGGAGTTCACATCAGTCTGCCCGAAGACCGGCTTGCCGGATCATGGCATCGTCCGGCTGATCTACACGCCGGACAAGGCCTGTCTCGAACTGAAAAGCCTGAAGATGTATACGCTTGCGTACCGGAACCTTGGTATTTTTCAGGAAAACATCGTCAACCGTTTTTTACAGGACGTCCTGAAGGCGTGCAACCCGGCCTCCGCAACAGTAGTGGGAGATTTTACGCCCAGGGGTGGCATTTCCACCAAGATCACGGCCTCCTACAAGCGCCGCCGATAGCCGGCGCAACACATCGTGGCGTTTTCCGCCTATTCGTGACAGCGGTTCGCCTTTCATTGTCGCCGCTCAATTTGTCGCAACCCCGAGGAGGAGTGGCGCGTCTGAAGGCGTTGCTATACTGGTCTCTTTCTAATTAACCCCTACGCCCCTATCTATGAGGTATTTCGCCGCTCTCCTTCTGTCTGCCGCCCTGGTCCACGCAGCGGATCTGCCTTTTCAGGACGGCCAGGCTGCCTGGTTCGTCCTCGGCCAGTCGCCCTTTTCCAACGGATCAGTGAACTCCCCCGCTACACAGGCTGTGCTGGGAGGCGCCGGCGGTGTTGCCTGGGCGAACGGGAAACTGTTAGTTGCGGATTCGAACCGCGTCTCTTCACTGCCGCTGAACAACCGGGTGCTGATCTTCGACACGCCGGCGAGAATTCCAAACCCTCACACGGACGTTTCAAAAACGGGAAACTACCTGAACACGCGCTGCCCGGTCTGCGCGCCGCTGGCGAGCGAGGTGCTGGGGCAGCCCGACTTCTCGAAAACCGATGTGAACCTCAGCGACAGCGGCATGCGCAATCCAACGGCGGTCGCTACCGACGGCACGGTTGTCGCCGTGGCGGATACCGATAATAATCGCGTACTCATTTGGACCAGTTTCCCGACCAGCAATAACCAGCCGGCAAACTTCGTTCTCGGCCAGCCCGACTTCAAAACGGTTCAGACATTCGCCGGCGTTACAAACAAAACGCTGCGCGGGCCCCAGGGCGTGTGGATCCAGAACGGGAAACTGTTCGTTGCAGACACACAGAACCACCGGGTCCTGATCTGGAACAGCATTCCTACTCAGAACGATCAGGCCGCGGACGTCGTTGTTGGGCAAAAGGATTTCAATACCGCCTATGCTCCGCCCGCCGGCGTTTTTGTCAAAGGCGCCGACAATCTGCTGCTCAGTCCGGCATCGGTCACATCGGATGGCACACACCTCTTTGTGGCCGATCTCGGCTACAACCGGGTGCTCATCTGGAACGGCATTCCAACGAGCAACGATCCGCCTGCCAACGTTGTGATCGGACAAGCGAATATGACAGACGCTCTGCCGAATAATACTCCCGCTGTGTGCGCGCCGGCCGGTAAGGACAGCAGCGGTAATCCGATCTATCCGGCGATGTGCGGCGCGAGCCTCAACTTCCCCCGTTTCGCGCTGCCGGATGGCCAGGGCCGGTTATTCATTGCAGATAGTGGAAACGACCGTGTCCTGATCTTCAACAGCATTCCGATGACGAACGGCGCGGCAGCCGACAACGTTCTCGGGCAGGCAGACGCGTTTAGCGATTTGGCCAGCGATCCTCAGGTGCAATTTGCCTCGACTGTGATTCCGAACCGCGCCAGCACCAATACGATTCGAACGCCTACCTCGCTTGCCTGGGATGGCACGAATTTATACGTCGCAGATCCTTTCGACCAGCGGGTAATGCTTTTCACGCCTGGTGAAGATGTTTTGGCGCCCAATTCAGTTTTGAACGACGCAAGTCTTGCAATTTTTCAAGAGGGCGTTGTCGCTTTGGGAGGAGGCATCAACGCGAACGACACGGTATCGATCACAATCAACAACGTCAACGCTGCGAGCACCCATACCTATACGTACACGGTGCAGAAGACCGACACGCTCAATTCGGTGGCCGCGGGCCTGGTCGGTCTGATCAACGCGAATAGCGGAGATCCGAACGTGGTCGCCGTGAACGCCGCGAACGCTACGGTGCTGTTGAACTCACGCCAGTCGCAGCTTCCAAACAACTCCATTGCGTTATCTGCCAGCACGAGCGCCGGTGCTCAGATCCGAGCCGTGACATCCGGAAGTTATCTGACGGGCGGAAACGCGGCTGTGATCGCACCAGGAACCATCGTGTCCGTTACCGGTAAAGACCTGACCAACGGCGACAGCGCCGGCGATACAGGCGCGCCGACTGCCGGCACCGCGCTGCCAACCACGCTGGCCGGCGCTCAGGTATTCATGGATGGCAATCCCGCTCCGTTGATCTACGCATCGCCGACTCAGATCCGCGCTCAGGTTCCTTACACGTTCAGCGACTCCACTAGTGCGAGCATTTACGTGCGAACCGTGCACAAGGACGACAGCGTCACCATCACGAATGCCACTGGTATCATCATTGCTCCCGCCAATCCGGGGCTTTTCGCCGGCTCGGGCACGGAGCCGCGCCCAGGCCTGGTCTTCCACGGCGGCAGCACCGCGAGCACTGTCGTCTCTGTCGATGGGAGTGTAAAAGCGGCCGATACCGCCACCATCACGATCGCGGGCAAAGCCTATACCTATACTGTGCAGAGCACGGATACGACATTGGCTCAGATTCGCGACGGATTGATCAATCTGATCAACGCCAACGGCGGCGACCCTAACGTCATTGCGACCGCGGGCGGCCAGTTTGCGCGTGTCGTGCTGACCGCGAAGGCGTCGGGCCCCGCCGGAAACGGCATTTCGGTAACCGCAACGGTGAGTTCGGGAGCGCAAGTCATTCTGACGGCCTATAACAGCTCGACCTGCTGCGCCAACACAGCCGGCGCGCCTGTGACCGCCGGCAATCCCGCGGTGCCGGGCGAGACCATCATTGCGTATGCGACCGGGCTGGGTCTGCTGAATGGCCAGACCGCCACGGCGGGCCAGCCATATAATGGCGGCCAACCGAACTCCCCCACCCAGACGGTCAGTTCAACGGTAAATGGACTCACTGGCCAGGTGATCAGCGCCGGGCTTCCGACAGGCGCTACCGGCGTGTATGCCGTCAGCATTCTATTGCCTTCGAATCTGCCGCCCAATGATGCCACTCAGCTCTACATTGCGCAGGACGCCTTTGTCAGTAACATCGTCACGTTCCCGGTGCTCGGAACGCAGTCCGGGGCTACGTTCACCGCAAGTCCAAATCCGATCGTTGTGCCTGCGGGCGCCACGGCTGGCCAGACAACGTTGAATTGGAATGTGCCGGCTGCTTCGGTCGTTGAGATCCATCTCGGCTCGCCCTCGGGCGCGCTCTTTGCAACAGGGGGATCCACGGGAAGCGCGACGACGGGAGCCTGGGTTACGGATGGAAGTCAATTCTTCCTGCAGGACGTCAGCAATGGTAAAGCGCTGACGACTCAGAATACAATCGCAACGGTTACGGTTCGCGTCGGCACCCCGCAGGGACTTACGACTTTCACTGCCGATCCAAACCCGATTCCGGTCCAGTCTGGGCAAGCGCTCGGAGCGACAACGCTTCATTGGAACGCCCCGACAGCGGCGAAGGTGCAAATTCGCCTGGGCTCCTCGGATGGGGCTTTGTTCGCGGCGGGCCCCTCGCAAGGCAGCGCCGCCACCGGGGCATGGGTCGGCGATGGATCCGTATTTTACTTACAGGACGCGAGCAACGCCGATCCGACATCAGCCGCCAACACGATCGGGACGCTCGTTGTGCACACCGGAACGCCATCGCAGTTAGCCACTCTGAGCGCTTCGCCTGATCCGATTCTTGTTTCGCCAGGTTCGATCTACGGCATCACTACACTGAAATGGAATGTGGCATCGCCGTTCGTGTCCGTGGTGGAATTGCATCTCGACTCCCCGACTGGGCCTCTGTTTGCCATGGGGCGGCCTTCCGGCAGCGCCACGACCGGACCCTGGGTCACCGATGGCACAAGTTTCTATCTTGTGGATGCGAGCAACGGGCAAACGCTCGCGAGCACGATCGTACACCTGCAGGTTTCGGAGACTGTAAATGTCTTCACGGCCACCCCAAACCCAATCCCTTCGAGCGGATTTTTGGGCGCCACAACCTTAACGTGGAGCGCTCCAAATTCCACGATTGTCCAGATCCATCTGGGGTCGCCTGATGGACCGCTTTTTGCGGAAGGACCTTCCGTT
The DNA here is from genome assembly GCA_025927575.1 of Bryobacteraceae bacterium. Lineage (GTDB taxonomy): Bacteria > Acidobacteriota > Terriglobia > Bryobacterales > Bryobacteraceae > KBS-96. Next base: position 9,137 of record JAICLJ010000043.1, read on the forward strand.
GGATCCGCCGCAACCAGTCAGTGGGTCACGGACGGCATGGTTTTTTATCTGCAAGATGTCAGCTATAACCAGCCTTTAACGCTGAATAGCACGCTTTCGACCATCACCGTGCATTTAGCCAACTCGATGAATACGGCGTCCCTCACGGCAAGTCCCGGACCAATCGTTGTTCCGGCCGGCGATCTTTTTGGAGCCACCACACTTTCGTGGAATGCTCCAAATTCGATGCTTGTTGAAGTTCATGTAGGCTCGCCCACCGGGCCGCTGTTCGCCTACGGAACGTCCACTGGCAGCGCCGCGACCGGACAATGGGTAACCGATGGAGGCAAGTTCTATCTGCAGGATGTCAGCAACGGCCAGCCCGCTTCAGCAGCGAATACGATCGCGACAGCAACGGTCAATCTGATTCAATTACCGCAATAGAACCGCGTCTGCTTTGGTGGCGCACGATTCTATCGTGCTGGCGGGCAGTTCACTGCCCGCTGAACCGTGGGCTGAAGCCCACGGCGGCACGCTGAAGCCCAATGTCACTTAGTTTTGGTGGGGCAGACGCTCCGTCTGCGCGCGGCTCCCAGCCGCGCTCTTCGGATGTTGTTGCAATTTCGGAAAGCCGGGCGAGGCGCCCGGCGCAGGTCGAGGACCTGCCCCACAATAAAATGACATTGGGCTCTCAGCCCGCAGCGTCAAGACCCGTCTCGACGAACCCTTTGCTCGCGAGAGGCCGAATGCCGAGACGAGTCTCGGCAGGGCAGACAAGAGTGCCCGCGCCATCAACGGCAGCGGTCGTCAGTTACCATCCCACCGCCGGAGCACAAGCGCGCTGTTCTTGCTTCCGAACGCAATGCAGTTTGCCACGGCGTAGTCCATCGCGAGCGGCCGCGCTCCTTCGGTGATATAGTCCAGATCGCATTCGGGGTCGGGGCAGTCAACGTTAATGGTGGGCGGCGCTATGCCGTCGCGCATCGCCAGGAGGGTTGCTGCCACACCTGCGGCTCCGCAAGCGCCTTGCGGGTGGCCGATTAAGCTCTTTAACGAGGAACCAGGAAGCGCAGCCGCGCGCTTGCCTAAAGCGAGCTTAACCGCCCTGGTCTCGATGCGGTCGTTTAATTCCGTCGAAGTGCCGTGATAATTGACATAATCGATCTGCTCCGCTTTCACCCGCGCTTCATTCAGGGCCATTTGAATGGCGCGCGCGGGTTCCTCGCCGCACTCTTCCAACCGCACGCGATGGTATGCCTCGCATGTGGACCCATAGCCGCAAATCTCGCCGTAGATTTTCGCGCCGCGCTCCATGGCGGCTCGCGCTGTCTCCAACACGAAGAACCAGGCTCCCTCCGCAATGACGAAGCCGTCGCGGTCGCGTGAGAAAGGACGGGATGCGCGCCCCGGTTCATCGTTCCACCGCGTGGACATAATTCGCATCAGTTGAAAACCGCGCACGATCAGCGGCGCAATAGGCGCATCCACGCCTCCTGCAACAACCCGGCTCGCATGGCCGTAGCGGATCGTCCGCAGCGCGTAGCCCAATGCGTCGGTGGAGGACGTGCACCCGGTTGAGATCAGATGGCTGAAGCCCCGGAATCCGAATCGCATCGAGACTTCGCTAGCGAGAGTGCCAGGAGTCGAAGTTGGAATTACATAGACGCTGCACTGTTTCTGCTTGCCCTCATAGAAGAAGCGATACTGTTGCTCCGTGAATTCCTGGCTGGCGCCGCCGGAACCTACCAGCACTGCAATTTCCCGCAATTCCTCCCGGCTCATGTGCTTTGTATCGAGCGCGGCGTCCCGGACGGCTTCATCCACAGCCGCCGCCGCGAGCGGCACTGCCCGCGATACGTGAGGCCGGTCCTTCGGCGTCACATAAAACGATTCATCGAGGCCGTGTACCTCGCCGGCAATTTGGGCTGCATAGCCCGCGGGATCGAAGCGCGTGATGCGCCGAACGCCGCTGCGGCCGGTCTTCGTTGCTTCCCAGAACGCCTCTCGGCCAATTCCATTGGGGCTGACGGCGCCGATACCAGTGACAACCACCCGATCGTTACCATGCACATCGTTCACCGAACTGGCCAGTGTAAACATCCTGATTTCAGATCCTAAAAGCGGAGTGCCTATCACTCCCGCGCGGGTACGCCGCGAACTAACTGAATGACGCCGCTTTCCGGCTCATCTGGTCTTTGTTTTTTTCGCAAGCCTTCTTTCACGCGACGAACAGCCGCTTACCATTGTGTGTGCAAAAGGCATCCGCTACACTATGATCTTTGAGCATTGCGCTTCTGAACCACCCCCGCACCTGGAGTTTTGAAACCCACTGTGGCCCCGGAACGTCAGGGGTGTTTCGCGCAGAATGGAAAGGAATCGCCAGTAGATGATTGGTCCCAGGCTTCGTGGCCTGTGTGTGCGAGTTTTACCCATCCTGACCGCTTGCGGCTGCTGTCTCGGCGCCGCCTTGGGCGCTTCCGCCTTTCCTCAGTCTCCTCAGAATCCGCCGGCGCAGCAGCAATCGCCGCCTCCGCGCCAGCAACAGACCGCGCCGCCCACTCAGCCTCCAAAATCGCAAAATCCGTTCGAGAATGTTCCGCAGGCGCCGGAGCAGCAGCGCCAACAACCGCCGGGGGCGAAAAATAACGCCGGACTTATCGATTCCATCGAGTTCCGGGGCCAGCGCCGGATTCCGCAAGATACGCTTCGTGCCCTGATCTTCAGCCGCAAGGGAGACGTATTTAGCGAGGAAGCGATTCACCGCGATTTCATGGCGTTATGGAACACCGGACGTTTCGACGACTTGACCGTTGAAAAGGAGACGGCTCCCGATGGCGGGATTATTGTGCGGTTTGTCGTTACCGAACGCCGTTTGGTCCGCAGCATCGACTACACCGGCAACAAGTCCATCACCAAGTCTGAAATTCTCGATCGTTTCAAGGAGCGCAAGGTCGGCCTTTCGCCCGAGTCGCAGTTCGATCCAGGCAAAGTCCAGCGCGCCAAAAATGTATTGCTGGAGTATGAAGCGGAGCGCGGTCGCCAGTACGCCACAGTCACGCCGGAAATCCGGCAGGTGCCGCCTGCCTCAGTTGAGGTCAATTTCAAAATCGATGAGGGTCCCAAGGTAAAGGTTGGCAAAATCGATATCGAAGGCAACAAAGCGTTCAACGACCGGACAGTCATTCGCGCGATGAAGAATACAAAACCGATTGGTATCCCCCGCTCGATTTTGTTTGAGGACATCTTTTCGCGCACATACGATTCCACCAAGCTCGATGAAGATTTCGAGCGCATCCGCATGGCCTATCAGTCAAAAGGCTATTTCACGGCCCACGTAACCGACCACAGCGTGAACATTCGCGACGTAGGCGGCCATGGGTTCAAAATTCCGCTTCTCTACCCCAACAAGCCAGGCAAGCGCGCCGACATCATGGTCACGGTCGAGGAAGGCCAGAAGTACTATTTGCGGAATTTTAACTTCGCCGGAATGAAACTGTTCCGCACCCCCGATCTGATCGCCAAGCAGATTTTCGGCATGCAGCCGGGCGACGTGTTCTCCACCGAGAAATTGCAGAAGGGCATCGAGAACCTTCGCAAGCTCTATGGCGATTTCGGTTATATCGATTTCGTGCCTGAGCCTGATCCGGAGCCGGTACCCGGAAGCGACAAGATCGATTTAACGATTAATATCGACGAGGGCCACCAGTTTTTTGTGCGCCGCATCGATTTTCAGGGCAACACGACGACGCGTGATAAGGTGATCCGCCGCGAGTTGCTGATCGACGAGGGCGACCTCTTCAGCAAGCGCCTTTGGGATGCCAGTATTTTGCGCTTGAACCAGCTCGGTTATTTCGATCAGTTAAAACCGGATGACGCCACCGACATCAAGCGCGATACGAAGACCGACACCGTCGATCTGCTTCTCAAAGTGAAGGAACGCGGAAAGAATTCAATCCAATTGAACGGCGGCGTATCGGGCATTGCCGGCAGCTTCATCGGCTTTTCATACGCGACTAACAACTTCCTCGGCTTGGGCGAAACGCTTAGCCTCCAGAGCCAGATTGGCGACCGTCTCGATTCCGTTACCTTTGGCTTTACACAACCCTACCTGTTCGATAAACCGATCCAAGCCGGGTTTACGGTATATCTGCAGCGGTTCAGCTACGACCAGGCGCGCGAGGCTTCGATCTTTAGCGGGCAGGATCTGATTCCGTATTATCAGTCGCTCGGTGCTAACAATCTGCTGAACTACGTCTCGAATGGACGCGGTCTGACGACCTTCCTCTCCTATCAGTTACGCCGCAGCTTCGCGCGCGTGGGCCTGTCATACGGCTACGATATTCAGAATGTAAAGCCGATTAGCTCCGCCGCGACGACATATTTCACTTACCTGAATTTCGAAGGAGTCAGCGGCCCGAATTCTCTCCAAGGCATCAAGACCAGCAAGATCACGCCGACGTTCTCCTATAACTCCACCAACAGCGCCATGGCGCCGACGCGCGGCTTGCGCTTCAGCTCTTCCTTTGGCCTTGCCGGCTTAGGCGGAAACGTGCAAACGATGGAGCCCAACTTCGATCTCGCTTACTTCCACAACGGTTACTGGCGCAATAACGTCATCGCGATGCACTTGTTCGGGCGCTATATCGGCGGATACAACAACCACGTGCCGCCTCCGTATAGCCGGTATTACATGGGTGGAGAGAACGATGTCCGCGGTTTCGACATCTGGTCCATCAGCCCGGCGGCCTACATTCCGACCACCCAGACTGTACCCGTCTACAACAACGACGGGACTGCGCGTGTGCAGCAGATTATCCAGAATGGCGTGCCTACGACTACGCCAGTCCAGATGCAGATTCCGTCTTATCAGACGATTTTCCCCGGAGGCGATACCTCGGGTGTTTTGAACCTCGAATACCGGATTCCGATTTTCGGGCCGGTGACTCTGACGCCATTTTTCGACGCCGGCATCAACCGGATCGTACAGGCTAGTCAGCTTGGGTTGAGCCAGGACCGCGTGAATACCTTGAACGCTGTCTTTCCGCAGTCCGACTTCAAAGCGCGGGCCATCATCGCGGGAGCCACGCAGGCCATCCGCAGTTCAGTGGGAATTGAACTCGACGTGATCATGCCGGTCGTAAACGCTCCTTTCCGGGTTTATTGGGCCTACAACCCCAACCGGGTGGACACGATCTTACAGCCGCCAATCGTCGCCGATCGCTCGTATTTCCCGAATGCGACGACGTACAACCAGGCCGTCAGCGTGTTCGGGCAGGCGTACCCGCTTCAGGACCGGAAATCGACGTTCCGGTTCACGATCGGCCGTACGTTCTAAGGAGTGCCCACACTGATCGCATGGACGGATCGCGCACCGAAGGCGATGAAAACATTGAAACGGAGTGGGCGAGGCATGCCTCGCCCCTACAGCAGACTACGAATTTGCGGATTGTTGTAGGGGACGGGCATGCCCGTCCCGAGCGCGGGCGTCCTAAACGGAACCGTGGAATTTGGGAAAGCAATTGCTACGCGGTAACTGTAATATAGAGGGAAGGATTCAGAGGTACATGGGAATCAGAAGTAGTTTGTTGTCGGTGCTCGCCACCGTCTTTTTAGCCGGCAGTCTCTACGCCCAGACGCCAAACACGAAAGTGGCGGTCATCAGCCTGCAAGGCGCCTTGGTAGGGACCAAAGACGGGCAGAAAGCTGCCCAGGAACTCGAAGCCAAGTTCACGCCGAAGCAAAAGGATTTCGACCAGCGCAAGGCGGAGATAAGCTCGCTGCAGGATCAACTCCGCAAGGGCAGCAATACCATAAGCCAGGATAAGCGGACCGACCTGGAACGTCAGATCGACGAAAAGACGAAACGGTTGAACCGCGACGAGCAGGATGCTCGCGACGAGCTTAACAGTGAGCAGCAGAGGCTCCTCCAGGGGTTGGGCCAGCGACTGATGGCGGTCGTTACCAAGTATGCCAAGGACAACAGCTACGCGATGGTGCTGGACGTGAGCAGCCCCAACACTCCGGTGATGTACGCTTCAAGCGCAATCGACATCACGCAGGATATTATTTCCCTGTATGACAAGACGACCGCGAATGGCGGGCCTGCGGCAGTTCCTCACGCCCCTGGCACCCCGGGCGCCGGGACCACCAAAGCACCTAAGCCAGGCGGGTCTGCAATGGCGACGCCCCCCAAAGCCATCGGCAAGTAGGCGCTTTCATTACCGCGAAGCGAGGCGGCCCTTAAAAGAGCCGCGCACGAAGAGTGCGCGGGTTGCCTCGTAACGCGAACTGGCTCTGTGCCAAGCAACATTCATTCGCCCAGCGCCGGTTCTACCCAGAACTCCTCTTCCCAGCGTCCTTGCGGAGCGATGTACTGCAGCCCCTCATAGCTTCCCGCGTGGGCAAGGTTGAATGCGTTGGTAATTGCGGCCATGGGCTCAATGCAGATAAAATTCCGGCCTTCCGGCGCGTACACTACGGCGACCGAGTACTTCGGACCGAAACCTACTCGGATTCCAGTGTTTCCGCAGCAGGCTTTCATCTCCGCGTGTTGACTTCCATTCCGAATGAGATCGGTGTAAACGTCGTCCAGATGAATGCCTCTGAGCCGGAGTCTTCCGTTCGAAACCACGGTTCGTTCGCCCGTTGGAATCTTGTCATTGTTTAGCGCCAGGTGTGTAAGCGCGGGAACCTCAATGGCCCAATCGTCGCGGTTGGTGTTCGGCAATGTGAAATATGGGTGGAAGCCGACCGCCACGGCAATGGGTTCGTCGCTCTGGCTGGTAATCCGCACCGAGACGTGCAACCTGCCATCGCGCACCATGTGCGTCATTTTAAGCTGGTGCGCAAACGGGAACTGGGCCATGAACTTGGGCCTCGCCGTGAAGTCGTAGCGGCAAACCAGTCTCGCGCCCGCGGCGTCCGCCGAGGCGCTCTCTACTTCCCACGGCTCGAAGATCAGCAGTCCATGGATGGGTTGGTTTCTGGGGTCTTCACGGATATTGCCCAACTCGCGGTTGATCAGGTACGGCGTGCGATTGACCCAGTAGCGATCCTGATCAAGCCGGTTCGCCCACGGGGCAAGGAAGGGGATTCCGAACAGCAGTTTTTTTTCCCGGAGCGAGCTGAGCGAGGCCTCCGGCCGCCACAGGAAATCGTGCCCGCGGTGGAGCATCTCGAACGCGTTATTGCCGATTTCAGGTGCGACCGAAACGCATAGGTCTGCTTCCTGGTCGGCGAGCCGGATCGTCCGGAAGCCGTCCTGTTCAATTTCGTCGATGGTGTATCGCATTTAATGCGCGCTGGTTTCGACGGGTTTACCGCCCGCCGCGACGGCTGCCTCCGACCATCGTGCGAAGTCGCCCTTCGAATTGAAAGGAGCTTCGAACGGTTCGGAGACGACCACGGCTTCCGGTGACAGCGTCGGAACGAGTGTTTCACTTACGTAGGCGTGCGCCAGCTCAAGCGTATTGCGGATACGGCAATATGTCACGGTACTTAAATCGGTTTTGCCGACGGTGGGCGCGATTTTTTCCAGACACTCGCGGTCGCTCGGAAAGTGAATGGGCGTGCGAATCGCAGCGGGCGTCGAGGCGGTCAACGAATTCAAACTGGTCGGGACCCAGTCGATGTCCGAGACAAGCCGGTCGTGAACGATATCGGCCATGCCGAGCCCTACTCCGTTGTGATATGTGTTGTCGGTCAAGCCGCGGGCAAACAGCCGGTGTACCTTAGGCGTGTTCGGAAACGGGTTGTATTGCCCGTGAACGCTGCGATTGATCACCTTCGTATCCATACCGGCGCCGCTGATGTTCTTTCCGATTTCATCTACGATCAGGACGTCTATCTCGGGCGCCGGCAGCTTGGCCATCCACGCTTTTGCTTGGGCGAGCAATTCTTCTTCGCGTTTCACCATAGCGGCAGCCCCTCCGGACGTTGTTACGGCGACGAGGCCCGCTGTCTCGTGATAGGCGCCCTCCTGGATAGCCAGCCCGCCGATTACTTTTCCGCTGGATAGCACCTTTGCGCCCACGCTGCGGATAACGCTTTCGAGTCCCATTCGATAAGCCAGGGTGTGATACTGCTGGGCGCCGGCGAACTTGCCGAGGCCGATCGCCATCATCTTGAACAGCCCGCTTTCAATCAACCCCGCGAAATCCGTATGCCACTTGACGCGCCCCACCAGGAAAACGGAGCCGGCCTCAAACGCGTTCTTATCCATGAACGTGGAGATCCCTTCGGGAGTCTGCCCCAGTGGCACGACATCGATCGAGCTGATGACCGGTACGCACATGGTCGCTTCGTGAATGCCGTAATGTGTCAGCACGTCGGCCTGGCCTTCCGCTGTCGCCGCGCCATGGCTGCCCATTGCGGGGAACAGGAAGGGCTGAACGCCCCGCTCCTTCCAAAAGTCCACAACGGATTTCACGATGGTCGCAATGTTCGAGATGCCCCGGCTGCCTACGCCGATCGCCAGGCGGCTGCCAGCGGGAACCCGGCTGACGAAATCGGCTTGCGAAAGCTCCTGCCGGATACGCTTCGGAATATCGGAAATGGATCGATCGGGGTAGCGTTGCTCGATCTGGACAAACCGCGGGAGGATCATGCTTTCAGCATACGACGCCACAGCGGCGCCCCCGACGTGTTTAGGGTAGCGGGCCGGGTACGCGTGGCCCCGGCTGCGATTTCGGAATCTTCTGCTAGTTCGCGGTAGCCATTTCCGTGTGGCTCAAAGTATTCGCGTACGCCGAGACTCCCTTATACAGCGCTTCGGCAATTTTCTTGCGCTGATCTTCGCGGCGGAGCAACTTCGCGTCATGCGGATTGCTGACAAAGCCGACCTCGGCGAGGATCGAGGGCATTGTCGCTCCGATCAGCACGACGAACGGAGCCTTCTTCACGCCGCGATTGCGCGATTTCTTGTTCATCCGGGCGGACATCGCATAAAGGGAGGTCTCCACCTTTTGAGCGAAATCCCGCGATTCTTCGACCTTGGCGTTCAAAACCGCTTTATGCAATAGATCGTTCAATTCGAAAATGGAGCTCGTTGACGATGCGTTCTCGCGCGTCGCCAGCTTTATGGCGTTCCGATCGCTTGTGAAGTTGAAATAGTAGGTTTCCACTCCGGTTGCGCTCGGAGCCGGAGAAGAGTTTGCGTGAATGGAAATAAACAAATCCGCTTTTTCAATATTCGCAATCCGGGTGCGCTCTTCGAGAGGAATAAATGTATCGTCATGCCGGGTGTAAATGACATCCGCGCCAAGCCGGTTTTCGATCATTTTGCCGAGGCGCAGCGCCACATCCAGCACAAGGTCTTTTTCCATCAGACCGTTCGGACCGATAGTGCCGGTATCGTGGCCGCCGTGGCCGGCATCGATCACCACCTTATGAATCTTCAATCCGAACACCCGGACTAACGACTTGTTGCTTTCGTTAACGAGAGCCGGGGCAGCCGGTTCCGCCGCGGTTTTCTGGATTGAAACTTCTTCTCTGATGGCGTGGGACTTGGATGAGCCCCGGCGGTTTCTCGCGGAACGAGTGACGGGCGCAATATATCGGGGAGTGGTAATTAGAGGGTTGAGTACCGTCAGCAGCGTAGCGGTCATCGCGCTGTCCGGAAACGGCACCATGGGCGCAGGCCCCGCCATCTGCAGGTCGGGAACTCCGGTGATCGTCGGTTTCACAATGGGCTCTTCGGTCGGGGCTGTGAACTTGATGCGTCCCGATCCTACCCGGCTGCGTTTGGTGAGCATCTCGGGCGGGGGACTCGTTTTTGGGCGCAATTCGATCATCAGGCGGTCGGGATTCACTAGTTGCGACGAAGAGAACTCAACGGGTACTTCCAAATCGAAGACGATCCGTGCGACGCCCGGTTCGGTCTCGGCCACGCGGATTTGTTGGACCAGCCGGTCCCCGACCCGCATAATCTGAACTCCCTTGTGGCGCCCCACCGGCGGCCGCAGACCGTGCAAATCGAAAAACAGACGCGGTGGATTGTCCAGATGATCCGACGTCATGTGGTAGTCGCCGTGCGTTTCAATGGCGATGCGTGTTACGTCGCCGAACGACCAGAAACGGATTGCCTCAATTCGCGGCTCGGCTGCGTCCAGTTGATAGGATGGGGAACCGATCCCCGCGGCGGCAACCACAGCGGCGAGTGAGAGAATTCTGCGAGAGAGGCAATGCATGCGATGTTTTAGCGATCCGCCAATGCGGCGCGCTCCTCGAGACCGTATGCATCCATGCCTTTGCCACCGGCCCGTACACTTTGACCGCTCGGCCCGTAAGCAAAACAATGCCCAACGGTCCACAAAGTGCACTGCGGATTAAAACAAAACGGACGCACTATGTTTACCTAATTATAGCCGTAGTTTCCATTTTCGGATGCTACCATTCTTCCATGCGGCGGGCGGGCTTCATTCTCACTGGCGGAAGCAGCTCCCGGATGGGCCGCGATAAGGCGCTTTTGCCTTGGGGCGATTCGACCGCGGTCGAGCACTTGGCGCGGTTGATGTTGCCCGTGACCGGCACTGTCACGCTGATCGGCCAACCTCAACGATACCGGCATCTAGCGATCTCCTGTATCCCCGATCTCAGGCCCGGGACGGGGCCTCTGGGGGGCATCGAGGCCGCGTTGGCGAGCGCGGATACGGACGCCGCCTGCCTGATCCTTGCCTGCGACATTCCCGGTGTTTCGGGCGAATGGCTGGTCGAGCTTTTCCGAAGCGCGGAGAACGGAAACTCCCTATTTACCGGTACCCGGGATGTCACCGGCGCATTGCACCCGCTGTGCGCCGTTTATCGTCCGGAGAGCCTGGCGGTCGTTCAAGGCGCGCTCGACCGCGGCGAACGCCGGCTGCTTCAGGTGGTTGATCGGCTGGATCCGGTCTGGATTCACGCCTCGGACGTGCTGACGAACATCAATACTTCTGAGGAGTGGCAGGCGGCCTGCATCCGCTAATTCGATTCAATGCCTGAAGACGAGTTCCCACATTACATCGAGTTTCGGCATGTATATAAGGCCTTCGACCGCCCAATATTGACCGATGTGAACTTTTTTGTGGATGCCGGCCAGACACTCGCCATTATCGGACGCAGCGGCGTCGGCAAGTCCGTGAGCCTCGGCCACATCATGGGTTTCATGAAGCCCGACAAGGGGCAGGTAATTGTTGCTTACCAGGACATTACACACATGGCCGAAGCGGAACTGCGCCGCATCCGCAGAAAAGTCACGATGGTGTTCCAGTCCGGAGCGCTTTTCGATTCGCTCACCGTGGGCGAAAATATCCTCTTCTCGCTCGAGCTTCGGGAAGATTACGACGAACAGAACAAAGAGGACGTGGTCAACGGCCTGCTGGCAATGGTCGATCTGGCGCATGTGAGAGATCTGTACCCGGCCGATCTGTCGACCGGCTACAAGCGCGCGGTCGCTATCGCTCGTGCTTTAGCCGCGCAACCGGAGTGCATCTTGTACGACGAACCTACGACGATGGTGGACCCCATCATGTCGGACGACCTTATCAAATTGATGCTGCGGCTGAAGCGTCAGTTATCGCTGACGTCCATCGTCGTGACACACGATTTGGAGTTGATGCGCAGAGTTGCTGATACCGTCATGTTTCTCTACAAAGGCGACGCAATCTATTTCGGACCGGTTAGCGAACTCGACAAGTGCGAGCATCCTCACGTGAGACAGTTCCTGGCGATGGACCGCGTCGAGATCTCCGGCAAGATCGAAGAAGAGTAGCCGCCCGCTTTACCGGTGGCGAAAGAAATGGCGGATGTCGAGCATTTGTCGCCGAAACCATCCCGGCTGGTGCTGGGTCGGGAGGGCGTTCTCGATCTCGGGAATCGGAGCTTTCGTTAGAGTGTTATCCAGCGAGGGCTGATACGGATCGGTCGAGACCAGATGCACCAGTGTGCCGTCGAAAACGTACCGTTTTTTCCAATAATTACCGGTTTCGTCTTGCAAAATGAGCGAGAAATAACGATTTTTTGTATCTGTTTTTGCCGGTTCGACTTCAATTGGGAAATAGCCGGCCAGGTCTTTTGCGCGATAAGAAGTCTCGTACCGGTGCCGGCGGCGGTTCCAGTAGAATACGCGAAATCGATCGAACTCGAACGGCTGCGGCCGCGAAGATGTCGTCCAGAGCCAGTTGTGCTTTACGCCTTTCTCCTCGTCGACAACCGTCCCCAAATCAAAATAAGAAGTAATGCGCTGTCCTTCCGCGTATTGCATTACCTCTTCCGGAATGGCCATATACAGATTGCGCGACAGCACCCAGCCAACCTGTTTGTTTTTCGTCCGGACAAGCGACCAGTCTTCCAGATTGGCCGGCTCTTGCACCGTCGGTGCGGCTTTCTCTTTTGCCTCGCCCTTTCCGCCGCCGATGCGCTCCGCCGATAATTCCTGCCAATTGGGGGGAGGCTTGGGCGCCGGCGGCATCGGCGGCCGCATTGATTTCTGAGCCTTTGCGTGACGCGTTCGCCGCGGCGGTGGCGGCGGCGGTTTTGCAAGCGTGAAGGCCGAACCGGATGGCGCCTTCATGGTCCTCGGAACTGCTTTATGCGCCAGCACCTGCACGAGTCCGTTCGACGGAATCTGAGTAAAAGCTGGGGCGTAGCGCTCTGGCTCAATGTGTACGTTAAGCGCCTCGAATACGGTAGCGGAGCCCTGCGATGGCATCAGCAGACCTTTCTGTGCTTCGCGCCGGAGCCGCGTCATTTGTTCTTTGCTCAGTAACTCGCGAGAATCGAGCCAGCCCTGCGCTCCTTTGTCGGTAAGGACTTTCGCATAGCGCCGTTTTGTGTCGATAACACGGAGATGATCGCCATGTTTCAAAACGGCGACAGTACCGCTCCTCATGCCGAGGTTGGAGTGCAGATTCAGGCGGGCTGGAGCAACGTACGCTTCACCCAATATTTTGGTTGTGTCGGAGCCGCAGCTCGCCAGAACAAGCAGAGCGTAAAAAACGGCTGCCGGACGGGGCAACGATCGAGACATTTCGCCGCTAAATTTCTTCCAAACTGTAGTCTAACAATGGAGACGGAATGGCAGACAAGTCACCAGACGAAGAAGTTCCGGAAGCCGCCGAGGCAGAGTTCTATTGTGCAGAGTGCCGGAAGGAAGTTAGACAGCCGCTGGTGTGCGGCGATTGTGGAGCGGTGATCTGCCGCGACTGCGGTAAGCCCCTGGAGCGCGTCGACGACTTGGGTATCGGCTAGCGGCTTTCCTCTACAGTCCCGGAAAACGACGATGGGCAAGCGCCGCGCAGGCGACGGCCGCAAGCGTCAGGACAAATGCGGGCAGCACGCCGCTTTTCTTTCTGCTGCCGTGCACCGTATGGAATCCGAGGAAGAGAAAACTTCCTGCAATCAATGCGAGAACACCGGTAACCCAAAACACGCCGAAACGCAGCGCTCCGGCGGCATCGGCTTGCGGCTCAATCCATGCCCCGAATAAAGTCAAGCACTCGACGCCCGCGCAAGCAAGGAACGCGCGGCTGGTGCTTCGCATCGATTCGCGAACCAGCAGTCCCAACGCGATGCCTTCCGGCATTTTGTGAAGCGCGAGCCCAATGGGCGCAGCAAGGCCGGCGATGCCATATCCCGACAGCAGACGGATGCTCCAGCCATCCAGCAGGCTGTGAACGCCGGTAGCGATGAGCAGCGGCACTGCGAAACCGTGCAGAGGCGGCTCGTCGCAATGCCCATGGTCGTGCGTGTGCGAGCAACTCGGGCAGATGGGATAGAGAAAATGATCGATGCACCACAGCACCGCGACGCCTAGCGTGAGCGCCAGGATTCCCCTAAGCCAGCCGGCTTGCTCCGCCATTTCCGGTAGCATCCAAAATAACGAGATTCCGAATAGCAGTCCACCGCCCGCGGCGGCGATGCGCGGGGGCAGACCGCGCGTGCGGCCGACGACCACCCCGATAGCAATACCCCCAATGGCGATCGCTGTCAGTAGCAGAGCAGCAAACATCTTTTATTTAGTGTCGCAGGGTAGTAAATGTCGGCCGCCGCATGTGCGCACGGCTTCGGCGCGCAGTCGCCGCGATGTCCAGTTAGTTGCGCCTATCCAACACGCGCGCCGCGGCGTCACCCGGGCGAGCGCCTGTCGGATGCCTCCCCCGCTTTGGGATGGCGGGGTCAACGGGCTAGCGCTGGATGCGGGCCGAGCCGCCTTTGGCGAAGCTGCGCACCTGCTCGAGTGTAGCCATGGTGGTGTCGCCGGGGAATGTAGTCAGCAGCGCTCCATGCGCCCAGCCGAGTTTGAGCGCTTCCTCCGGCGATTCGCCAGTGAGTAAGCCGTAAAAGAGTCCGGCCGCGAATCCGTCACCACCGCCCACGCGGTCGAGCACGTCGAGTTCAGCCGTTGGCGCCGTATACGTCTGGCCGTTGATCCAGGTCACCGCGCTCCAGCTATGCCGGTTGGTCGAGTGGACTTCACGCAGCGTCGTCGCAACCACTTTGATGTGCGGATATTTTTTCACGGCCTGGTCGATCATGCCGAAAAAGCTGGTCGGATCGAGCTTCGATTTGGATGCGACCTCCGGCCCCTTCAAGCCCAACCCTTTCTGCAAATCTTCTTCGTTGCCCACGAGCACGTCCACGTTGTCGACAATGCGGCTGATGACCGACGGAGCGCGGTCACTGCCGCCGGAAATCTTCCAGAGCTTTTCACGGTAATTAAGATCGAACGAGACGATTGCGCCGGCTGCTTTAGCGGCTTTCATTCCCTCGATGATCAGCTCTGCCGTGGTCTCAGAGAGAGCGGCGAAAATTCCGCCGCTGTGAAACCAGCGCACGCCGGAAGCGAAGATGGATTTCCAGTCGAAATCGCCCGGCTTCAGAAGCGCGCCCGCCTCGTTGCAGCGGTTGTAGAACACGACGGGAGCGCGCACTCCCTGACCCCGGTCGCTGTATACGGTCGCCATGTTTGGGCCGTTCACGCCGTTGTGCTCGAAATGCTTGTAAAAGGGCTTCACGCCCATTGCCCGTATCCGTTCCGCAATCAAATCGCCAATGGGATAGTTCACCATCGCCGTCGCGATGCCGGTCTGCATGCGGAAGCAATCGGAGAGATTCGCGGCGACATTGAATTCGCCGCCGCTCACGTGAATCCGGCATTCCGTTGCTTTTCGAAATGGAATAACGCCCGGATCGAGCCGGTGAATCAGGGCGCCCACGGACAAAAAGTCAAGCGCGCCGTCTTTTCTAATATTGAGGCCGTAGTTCATCTTTTTTATTTTCTTTCTGGAGCTTTCAGATCCATGGGCGGTCAAGCGTTATAGGAACCGGAAGAGACTCTGCCTCCGCGCCCGGTCCAATTTGTATGGAAGAATTGGCCGCGCGGCTTGTCCACGCGCTCGTAAGTATGAGCGCCGAAGAAGTCGCGCTGTGCTTGCAGCAGGTTTGCGGGCAGGCGCTCCGTGCGATAGCCGTCGTAGAACGAGAGCGCCGTTGAAAATGCCGGCGTGGGCACTCCCAAATTGATTGCATGCACCAGACCCCGCCGCCACGACGCTTGATAGTCGTTGAGGAGCTTGCTGAAGAAGCTATCGAGCAGAAGGTTCAACAGCTTCGGATTGCGGTCATAGGCCTCTTTGATCTTGCCGAGGAACCGGCTGCGGATGATGCAGCCTCCACGCCACATTAATGCGATTCCGCCGAGGTTCAGGTTCCAGCCCTGCTCCTTGGCTGCTTCGCGCAGCAGCATATATCCCTGCGCGTAAGAGATCAGTTTCGAGCAATAGAGGGCGCGCCGCACATCCTCGATGAAGCTGTCGCGATCCTCCGCCTTCACCTGCTTGGGACCGCTCAGCACTTTCGATGCGGCCACCCGTTCGTCTTTCAGCGCCGAGAGGCAGCGCGCGAACACGGCTTCACCAATCAGCGTCACCGGCGTACCTAAATCCAGCGCGCTGATGGCGGTCCACTTTCCTGTGCCTTTCTGTCCCGCGGTGTCCAGGATTTTGTCAATCAGCGGCTGCCCGTCTTCATCCTTCTTGGCGAAGATCTCGCTTGTGATCTCGATTAGAAAGCTATCGAGTTCGCCCTTGTTCCACTCGGCAAAAATATCGTGTAACTGATCGGCATCAAGCCCCAGTCCTTCGCGAAGTAATTGATACGCCTCGCAGATCAACTGCATGTCTCCGTACTCAATGCCGTTGTGCACCATCTTCACGTAATGGCCCGCGCCGTCTTCGCCCACCCAGTCGCAGCACGGCGTCCCATCCTCGACTTTGGCGGCAATCGCTTGAAAGATCTCTTTCACATGAGGCCATGCCTCAGGATTGCCTCCGGGCATGATCGACGGGCCGAATCGCGCGCCCTCTTCACCGCCGGAAACGCCCGTTCCAATGAATAGAATTCCTTTTTCGTTCAGAGTTTTGGTGCGGCGGTTCGTGTCGGGAAAGTGCGAATTTCCGCCATCGATGATAATGTCACCCTTCTCAAGATGCGGCACTATCTGATCGATCATCTGGTCGACCGTGTCTCCGGCTTTGACCATCAGCATCACTCGCCGAGGCTTCTTCAAACACTGGATGAGCTCCGGGATCGAATGTGTTCCCACTACCTGAGTGCCGGCGGCCTCGTTTTTAAGAAAGTCGTCTACCTTTGAAACAGTTCGATTAAAAACGGCCACTCGATATCCGTGGTCGTTCATGTTCAAAACCAGATTCTGGCCCATGACGGCGAGACCAATCAATCCGATGTCACAATCTTCGTTCGGCATAACTCTCCAGATTTATAGAGGATCGGGCAAAACCGCTATTTTACTCCGGCCCCGCATTTGTTCATTCATCGGCCCAATCAAATAAGACAATCCACCCTCTGTTGTATGTCGAGGCATGCCTCGGTCCGCCTGAGCGCCGTCGAAACAGTTTGGTCTTTTGTCATGATGGCTGTTGGAGGTTTCTGCTGAAACACAAAGGAGTGCGACAGATTGAAAGAGGAGAGGCGTGCCGGATCTAGAAAAATTGTTTGAGAATAACCGTCGCTGGGCAGAACGCCAGCTAGCAGATGATGCCGATTATTTTCGGCGACTCTCCTCTATCCAATCCCCCCAGTTTCTTTGGATCGGCTGCTCCGACAGCCGCGTTCCAGCCAACCAGATTCTCGGATTGGCTCCTGGCGAAGTATTCGTACATCGAAACATCGCCAATCTCGTAATCAGCACGGACCTAAACTGTCTGTCTGTTCTCCAATATGGGGTGGAAGTATTGCAGGTAGCGCACATTATCGTTTGCGGGCACTATGGCTGCGGCGGTGTTCGCGGCGCTTGCGAAAACGCTGAACTTGGCCTGATCGATAACTGGCTGCGCAATATCAAAGACACCTATACCCGACATAGGGCTGAGTTAGAGGCAATAGAAGACCCGATGGCGCGATCCGACCGGCTCTGTGAGCTGAACGTGTTAGCTCAGGTGCGTAGCGTAAGCCAGACTACGATTGTGCAAAATGCCTGGCTGCGCGGTCAGCCACTGGCGGTGCATGGCCTGATTTACAGTATTCAGGACGGCCTGCTGCGGGATCTTGCCGTGCGGATTACGAATTCGGATCAAGTAGAAGCCATCTACACGATGCATGCCGTGAAAAGATGAGCCGGACGGAAACTTCCTCTAACGCGCCGCAACACCGCACATTCACTCTCAAAAATTCCACAACCGCATTCGGGCCGGGCAGGCCCGGCCCTATACGAAATTCGTTGTGGTGGGTGCTCAATGCTGGGGCAACAGCGCCGACTTAACGGTGCGACAGGTCTCTGACCCAGATATCCTTGAACTCCATGTTCCCTTGTCCCCCAGCGTGCAACTGCAGCGCGAGCGGACCGTCAAAAGACTTAGGCTTCGGATCGGTGAAGTCAACCATCTGGATACCGTTCAACCGCGAGCGATAGTGATTACCCTCCACTTCAACAAGATAATCGTTCCATTCACCCTTGCGGACTACGCCTTCGTTTTCCGGAGAAGGCCACACAATCCAGCCACGGCCGTCGCCATATACGCCGGCAGTGTGGTGCATCATATTGCAGTCAATTTCAAATTGCAGACCCTGCGTAATTTCCGCCGTGCCCTCTTTAAATGCGGTATGGAAAAATACGCCGCTATTGCCGTCGCCCACGCACTTAAAGCGCAAGCTCAATTGAAAATCTTTGTATGGCTTCTCGGTCTGCAGATACCCGTAGTCTTTTGTGAGTCCTTTGCCGTGAATCAAGCCGTTTTCAACGGTCCAGCTTTCTTTGCCGATCTTCGTCCAGCCCGACAAATCTTGTCCATTAAAGAGCTGAACCCAATCTTCACCCGGCAGCTTCTGCCTTTGCGCCCAGGCGGCTACGCTTAACAATCCCAACGCGACTGCAATGGCGCCGCACACAAGAGTTTTCTTCATCCTTCGATAGCTCCCAATTCGTGACGAATGGCGTCGGCGATCCGCGCCGTCCATTTATTGACGCTCTCCTCCGAACCCGCCTCGATCATGACGCGAGCGAGCGGCTCGGTGCCGGAGAACCTTACTACAATACGCCCTGCGCCCGCGAACTCCTGTTCGGCGGCCTGAATTTCCAGCTGTACTTGCGCAAGCTCCTCCAGGGGCCGCTTCTGTTTCACGCGTACGTTGACGAGTTTTTGCGGAAAAGTTCTGATCTCGTTGGTGAGATCGTCAAGCGTTTTCTTGGAATCACGCAGAATTTCGAACACCCGCAGCGCAGTGAGGATGCCGTCGCCCGTCGTGGCGTATTCAGTCAGGATGATGTGTCCCGATTGCTCGCCGCCCAGCGTCGCGCCGCGCTTCAGCATCTCTTCGAGTACATACTTGTCGCCCACCGGCGTGCGCAGCAAAGCAATACTCTGGCTCTCGAGGGCTTTCTCGAGTCCGAGATTCGACATGACAGTCGCGACCACGGCATCGCCGGCCAGTTTGCCCGTGCGCTTCATCGCGCTGCCTGCCAGGAACAGCACTGCGTCGCCATCGATAATTTTCCCGCTGTGCGAAACGAAAAGCGCGCGATCGGCATCGCCATCGAAGGCAACCCCTGCGTCGGCGCCGGTTTCGAGCACTCGTTTGCGCAGCGCATCGAGATGCAGCGAGCCGCAATTGAGATTGATATTGCGTCCATCGGGAATGTTGCCGATCAGGTCGATCTTCGCGCCTAAACGCTGGAACAGTTCGGGCGCCACGGCCGTCGCCGAACCATTCGCGCAATCGACAACCAGATGAAAAGGCAGCGAACCGCAAATGGTGGAGGCCAGGTAGTCGCTATAGAGATGATCGAGGCTGCTGTCGACGATCAGCGTTTCGGCCACCGGCTCTTCGCCGGAATCGAGCCACGCGAACATCAATTCCTCGAGGTGTTCTTCGATACTGTCGGCTAGCTTGTAGCCGGCGCTGTTGATGATCTTGATGCCGTTGTCGTAATAGGGGTTGTGCGAGGCCGAGATCATGACGCCGGCGATATAAGCTCCTGTGCGAGCCAGGTAAGCAACGCCAGGCGTCGTGATGATGTCGGCAAAGCGCGTCATCACCCCCGAACGCTTCAATCCGCCGGCCACCTGCGCGGCCAGCCATGGGCCGCTCTCGCGCGTATCGAGTCCGATAACGACTTCGGGTGCTTCCGCGACCTCGCCGCCGCTCGCTTCACGCGCCCACTTGCCGAGCGCCACGCCCACCGCGTGGGCCGTGCGCGGATCTAATGGAGGATCGCCGGCAACGCCGCGTATTCCATCCGTGCCAAAGAGTCTTCTGGACAAATTCGGAAATGCTCCTCATATAAGAGTAGCCAGCGGACGAGTTTGGGGATAGAGGAAAGAAAAATGAGGGTTTGATTTCGCTGCTATCCTCATAAGCGCGGCGTAATGACCGCCTTAATCTCGCCGAGCAATCGTTTGGCTTTCGCCAATTCTCGTGGGCCATAAGAAGCTATATCGTAACGAGCTGCCCGGCTCATGCGTTTTAATTCTCGGTACGGCATGAAAATGCCTGATAGCGTGCCGTTCCTTTCAATCATCCTCTCGCGTTCTTGATGATCGATGGGTTTACTTCTGGCCACCACGAGATAGGCGTCCACATAATGCACAGCGGAATAGAACAGCGCCGTGATCGCCCAATCTGTTTCCAGGCTACTGCTAGAGTTCAGAGAGTCAGCGAACTGTTCGTTTTCGATTGCCCGGCTTAGATGTGTGCGGCTGTGTGGCACGGCTGATCTGAAGGCTGCCGCTGCCAGAGAGGAACATTTGCGCCTACAAACTCTTGCACGTCACGGCCACGACGGGCAATCACATTGAAGTCAAATTGGAAATCAGGCGAGCTGTGAGCCAGACTGCGCTCTTTCTGATAAATCTTTTCAAAAGCGCTGTCGTTCTCCTCATCAACAACGGTGAAGACACGAAGCATCGAACCGGATTGTCTGAGATAGATGCCTTCCACTTCCGGAATCTGCGCAAAGGCGTTTACAATCGTCTCCCCGATTGTCGTTGTCATAATTGCTGCCATTGGTGAGATGTTTACTATATCGGCAGAGTTTCGGAGTGTCAATATTTCCTTAAGCTTAGCGCAACCGGGTAATCGCTTGGCGAGTGTCCGGCCCAAGGGTATGAGCATCTGCAGCATTCTCCTCCGAGTTAATTTTTACCCTTCTGCACTGCCGATCGAAGCTAAGCGAAGTGCAAGTCATTGAGGGGACGGCACATAAAAGCAGAAAAATCTTTGAACTGCCCCCGAGGTGGCGATAAAGCGAGCTAGCGCTAGTTGCCTTCCTGGACGGCGCGAGGCACAATACTTTGTAGGCGAATATATGGCGAATATGAGCTTGGCGCTCGCTCAAACAAACGAAGACAACTTCGTTCGAAAAAACGAACCCAACGGTGGCCTCCAGGCACTCTGGCGGCGTGGATCAGAGCTCGAAATTGTAAAAAGCGAACCCCGATTTCGCGCTTTAGATATCTCCGCCATCTCTCTGTTAAAAAACGGGTTACCGCGCGGTACAGTCGCTGAAATCGTGGGCAGGCGCTCTTCCGGACGGACGGCGTGCCTATTGCATGTGCTGGCGCAGGCCACCCGCAGCGGTGAAGTCTGCGCGGTTGTCGATACGAACGACCGGTTCGATCCGGCTTCAGGCGCAGCCGCGGGACTGTTGCTCGAACGGTTGGTCTGGGTGCGCTGCGGCGGAAATGCCGAACATGCAATGCGGGCAGCGGATCTGCTTTTGCATGCGGGTGGCTTTGGTGTGGTTGCGTTGGATTTTTGCGAAACGAACCCAAAATCGCTGAACCG
>JAICLJ010000008.1 GCA_025927575.1 Bryobacteraceae bacterium
AGGGAGGCATCGAACGTTCCACCACCGAGATCGTAGACCAGCATCGTTTCGCGCCCGGCTTTGGAGGACCGCTGGCGGTGCCCGAACTCGATGCTGGCCGCGCTTGGCTCGTTTAGAACCCCGAGGACCTCAAAGCCAGCGGAACGAAACGCCTCCACGGTGAGGAACCGCTGGTTGCTGTTCGCATGCGCGGGCACGCCGAGCACGGCTTGCAGACGCTCGCCCGGCGCGACATGTAGATTAGAGCCTTCGAGCAGGGCATGGCGAAGCCCGCACGTGAGTCCGTGCAGCAATTCACGCAAACGAAGCTGAACGTCGCCCAGGTCCAGCACCGTTTCCGGGCCTGCGTCTTCCAGCAGCCGTTTCAGCGACCGAATGACGGTCCAACCGTCTTGCCCTTGCGACGCCCATGCGTCCCAACCGAAGCGCCGCTCATCGCCGCGCACCGCCGCGAGCGAGGGGAGCCATTCCGCCGACCCGCCCTCCGTTGCATCGAAAGAAACCAGGGGATAATTTCCCCGGTCGGCAGCCGCCACGACAATTCGCGTGGTCCCAAAGTCAATACCGAGTTTCATGGTGTTGCACGTAGCCGTAGCAGGGCTACCGTTCCAGTGTACGAAGCGGATGGGCAGCTCGAAGCCGGAGAGGGATGTGCGGATATAGACCGACAGAAGAGATCCAAGCGTAGCGGTACGCGAGGATGAAGCCGCGTCGTAAAGACATCCGCTCCCTCGCGGTCGCGGCTCCGCTCGAGGACGTCTTCATCAATTTCTGCCGAAGAATGCGCCACGGGGCGCGCAGCGCAATTTCAGAACGTCAATTTGAGTGCGAGTTGAAACAGCCTGGGCGAAGCAGCTTCGAGAATTTGCCCAAATTGCGGCGAGGAGATGTCATTCTCCGGCAGGAAGAAATTCGCGTGATTCGCTACATTGAAACACTCGGCACGGAACTGCAGCGTGGTTTGTTCGCGAATCGTAAAGTTCCGAAACACGGACAAGTCGATATCCGCGATGCCAGGGCCACGCACCACATTGCGGCCTTCGTTGCCGAACTGCCCCGCCTGCGTCACCGGGTCCAGCCGCTGAAAGGCGCTGCGGCTGACCCATTGGTTTGGCGTATGCGATCCCTGGTTGGGGTCGGCAACCAGGTCCGGACGGCTCGAATAGAAGCCGGTGATTTCGGGAGCGCCGCCTTGCAGCGAAACGTTGCTGCTGTCATATACCGTGAAGGGCGTTCCCGATGAAACGCTCGCGATTCCGTTCAACTGCCAGCCATTCACGACGTACCGGACCAAGGCTGAAGAGCTATTCGACCGCGGAATCTGATAACTCCCACTGATCGCCACCCGATGTTTCGCGTCGAACAGTGACGGCCCATGCTCCGCGCTGAGATCGAATGGATTCTGGGCCAGATCGTTTTCACCTCCGACAAGCCGCGGGGCGGATCCCGCGACGTTGAAAGAAGAAACCCCATCGAGACTCTTCGAATACCAATAGGAAAGGAGAAAACCGAATCCACTGGTATATTGCCGGGACAGCGCCACCTGCAGGGCGTGGTACGTCGAATTCGATTCGTTGCTCATCAACCCGACGGAAGCGAAATCGCACGGCGGCCCGGCACTGGTACAACCGGCATACATGCGGCGCTGGTCCGCATTCTGCGCCGTGGCTCCCGGACCGTACACTGCCGGGTTTGCTTCAACCATTCTCGGCAACCGCGTGCCTTTGTTGCCGACGTAGCGCAAATCGAGGACATAGTCGTTGCCGATCGCCTGCTGGATGGAAAAATTCCAGTCCTGAGCATACGGCGGACGGGCGGACGCATCGGTAGTTAGCACCGTCGCGGGCTTCACAAATGAGAGGTTCACAAACGGAGGCGGCTGCCCGCCATAAGGGTCGGCAAAATCAAAGCCCGGTCCCGGAAGCTGGTACGCCTGCGTCCAGGGCAAGGCGCTCACTGGCGCCTGAAGCGGCCCTCCCACTCCGTTGATAAACGAATCGTAGAAAATACCGTACGCGGCGCGAATCGTGGTGCGGCCGCTGCCGGTGGGATCCCACGCAACGCCTATCCGCGGCATGATTCCTTTGTAATAGACATCCGCAATGCCGTCGGGCACGCCGCGATCGCCCGGAAATAAGAGCCCGGCCGGCGCGTTCGGATAGACCGTCGACTGTTGGCCCGGAGCCCATTCATTCAGACGGTTTCGGATTTCCGTATAGGGAGTGTTGATTTCGTAGCGCAAACCATAGTGGAATGTCAGCCGTTTTGTGACTCGCCATTCGTCCTGCGCATAGCCGGCAACTTCGAAATTCCGCAAGCCGCGATCGAACTGTCCGCCGCCCTGGAAAAAGGTGACCGATTGTCCTGTCAGAAAGCTCGCAAACGAATCGCTGAAGGGAAATGGAGCAAAGACAAAGAACCCGTTCGTGGCAATTCCGTTTAACAAATTGATTTGATTCCGATCGAATTCGACTCCCAGTTTGAAATTGTGCGATCCACGGGTAACACCAATGGAATCCGCGGCCTGATAGCTGTTCTGATAGGTGTTTCTTGGGCCGGTGATCGGATCTCCTACGCTGGCATAACCGCTGACAATCAGAAACGGCGGGCCAAAAGCGTCGGCAAGCGTCGGTTGGTATCCAAATCCTAAATCGGACGGCGGCGTTTGATTCAACCGTTCATCAAAAAGAAAGACATTGCGAAAGAAGGCCGCTCGGAAGGTATTGACGATCTGAGGAGAAAACAGATGGATATAAGATCCTGTGACGGAGTGCGTGCGAATCGAATCGCTCACGGGGAAGCCCGGCACGTCGGCGCCGTTGATCGATAGCGGGTCGATGCCGCTTGAGCTCGATGTCGCATAACGAAGAAACAACTGATCGCTATTTGCAAACAGGTGGTCGATGCGGAAACCGCCCTGGTCATAGTCATTCGTCAATAACTCAGTGGACGAATAGAGCGACGGAGAAAGATTCCCGAGCGGATATAACTTCAGGGCGTTGAGCGCGACGGGATTCTGCATCGCCGCCGGAATTCGATTGCCCGGCACGGGCTCGCCGCTGAAATAATTGATCAGCGGAACCGGCTGTCCTGTTTGCGGATCGACTAATCCCGAAAAATCGCCGGTCCTCTGCGCAGGCGTCGGCACGATTGCTGTTTTGGTTTCCCCCTGTCTGTTTCGAAACCCTTCGTAATACAAAAAGAAGAAATCGCGATTCTTCCGCAAGGGGCCGCCGAATGTAGCTCCAAACTGGTTCTGATGCAGAGGCTCGGTTGTGACCGCGAAGAAGTTTCGCGCATCCATGGCATCGTTTCGAAGGAATTCATATAAATCGCCGTGAAATCCGTTACTGCCGGATTTTGTGACGACGCTCGTGGTCGCGCCGCTCGTGCCACCGTATTCCGCCGGTGCGTTTGAGGTAAGGATTCGAAACTCGGCAATGGCGTCGACCGGAGTGCGAATAGCGAATCCGCCATCGACGCTGTTCACGTTCGGAACGCCATCGAGCAGATACATGTTGGATTCAGGCCGCTGGCCGTTCACGGCGTATGCCTGGCCGCTGCGCAACAAGCCGCCGGCCTCGGAAAGCCCGGATGTCATGGGCGCCACGCCCGGTTGAAGAAGACCCAGTTGAGTGAAGTTGCGGCCATTTAAAGGCAAATCCGCCGCCTCCCGGGAGGAGACGACCTGGCCGAGAGTGGATCCCAGGTCGATTGCGGCAGCATTTGCCTGCACGTTCACTTCGGTAGAACTTCCCGCGAGAACCAGTTTCACCGGCAACCGGAGAGTGCGCCCGATATCCACGCGAATGCCGGTGGCGGTAAATGGCGCGAATCCGTTAGCGGCCACGCGCAATTCATAAGTGCCAACGGGCAAATACGAAAAATGATAGCTGCCGCCCGCAGCCGAATCCTGCGTGGCGCAAAATCCGTTTTGGATGTTGCACGCCTTCACTTGCGCCCGCTCCACGCTTCCTCCGGAGGGATCTTCGATTTGTCCCTCAATTGTTCCGGTGGGGTCCTGTGCTCCTAAGCGTAGCGTCAGACACACAAAAAGCAAGCAACAAAGTCGTCTCATAGAAAGTCGGAGCGGCGTAAAGTGCTTGTAAGTGTAGAGGTGAAATGGGCGGAGAAACAATACTATCGATTTACTAGATTCATTTAAGGCGCGAACCAGCCATTCGGGGCATTGGCGGCCCCGCAGGCTTCTTAATCACTTGCGGACATAACCCGTCGCGGCGCTGCGCTTGCCGCCTTGACGGTGAGCTTCCTCGGATAGTGCATGCACGCCGGATGCATCGATCCAGCGGTT
This sequence comes from Bryobacteraceae bacterium, assembly GCA_025927575.1. GTDB lineage: Bacteria > Acidobacteriota > Terriglobia > Bryobacterales > Bryobacteraceae > KBS-96. The sequence goes on from JAICLJ010000008.1 coordinate 4,313, forward strand.
ATAGAAATTAAACAAGGCGCACACCGTGATGGCGCAGTAAATGTCCGCGTCGGTCCAGCCCACATCGTAAAGCGGCTTCATGTCGTCGGCTGAAATATCAAGCGAGTTACGATTCACTTTGCTGACGAATCGGAAGAGCCGCTTCTCTTTTTCGTCAAGAGGAGAATTTTCCAGATCGCGAAGAACAGCCCACACAAGGTCTTCGCTGCCGAGCAATTCCGCCGCAACTGCGGCGTGAGATTTCAGTCAAAACGGGCAATGATTTTCGTACGAGGTATACGCCGCGATGAGCTCGCGGATTCCGGGCGATAAGGGCGCTTCTTCGCGCATAACCTCTTGCGTAAATCGCGCCAGATGCTCAGTTGCTTTCGGATGGAAAGCGAACAAGTGCCAGATTTGCGGATATTCCGAACCGGCCGCCTTCATCATCTCGATGGCGTCTTTGTAAGAGCTGGGCTTAGTATCGTTTTCAACTTCCGGCAGAAATATGGGTTTCATCGGCGGCTTCGGCTTCTTTGAGAACGTAACCTACCTGCAGCCCATTGAACAATAGTGTTTGGCCACTAGCGCGGAGTTCTGGTCGGGGCCTTACTCCACCAGCGGAGCAACCTGATCCGGAGTCGTCACTCCGGGCGGAAGTTCCATAACCTTGATATTGCGGAAATGGATCTCGGCTCCTTCCGATTCGAGGCAAAGGTAACCTTTTCGCTGTGTTGAGTGGCTGATCCCATTTACGAATTTGCCATTGACGGCAAGCTTAATGACACCATCGACGGCGACAACGTCGTACGTGTTCCACTCTCCGCGCCCTTTACAGCGGTTTTCAATGGACTTGCTTCTCTCGCCTCTCGGGTTATCCGGCGTCGTCTTCACTCCTCCAACGCCAAACAGTTCGCCATGTACGTACGCGATGGGCGGCGTGATCCCGTTATGTTTGTGCAACTCGGGCCATTGCAATTCGAGCATCTGGATTTCGATGCCGTTAGGCAGGCGGCTGCTGACGCCAGGACGGGCATCGCTCCACGCAAATACTCCGGAATTCCCGCCGGGCTCGATGTGCATCCATTCGATATGCAGGATGAAGTTCTCATATTGCTTTACGCTGCGCATCACGCCGATGGGATGACCGGAACAGATCAACACGCCATCTTTGACTCGCCAGGTATCTTTGTCGGTATTGACGTTCACCCAGCCAGTCAGGTCTTTGCCATTAAATAAACTGCGGAATTCCGGAACCGGCATGTCTCTGGCCGGAAGAACGCTCAGTAGAAGTGGCAGACACGCCAATACGCCTGCAGCCGCGAATCGCTTCATAGGTATCTGTAGATCGTACCCCAGCTTCGCTTTGCGAGAGGCTGCATCGGCCACTTGAACGCGCATTCAACGGCTACTGACCGGGTGCTCACCCCTCGCTTAGAGCGTAGCGGCGGACGCGATCACAGGCTTTTTCACGATTCTTCACTTTCACTAACTCATTGGATTCCCGCCACTTAATCGGGTTCGCTCTTTCACGGCTCCAAAGAACGGCGCCGGCGCGCTTCTACACTCGAATCGCCTGCGATTGAGGCGACAAACCAAGCGAGACTACATGCGAAGACTCCGCCATCTGTTCACATATCTTTTGACCTTTTCCGCACTGGCCAGCGTGCCGGCGACGGCACAGACTCTTTCGAGCATCCGGGACACCGTCCATAATGCCGACGGCTCCAGTTTCAACGGCCAGTTGATCATTTCGTGGCAGGCGTTCACGTCGGCAACAGGAGCAAGCATCGCGCCTCACAGCACGGCGCTGAACATCACGAACGGCTACATCTCGGTGGTGCTCGTGCCGACAACCAATGCGTCGGCCGGCGCCGTGTACACGGCACAATACGAATCAAACGATGGAACAAAGCAATGGACGGAATACTGGCAGGTGCCTCCCAGTTGGACGCCGCTCACGCTGAGCGAAATTCGTGTTGCGAATCCGCCGAACACAGGAGGGAGTGGTAACGGCGGTGGATCGGGCGCGATCACGCTGCCTCTGAGCGAGAGCAATGTCATTAATCTGAGCGCCGATCTGTCGGCTAGGGCTGTGAAGGGATCGAGTTATGCGCCGGCACACGCCGCCATGATCGACGATCTCGGCGCCATTGGTTCGGTAAGCGGGAACGGCGGCGATTGCGTTCATGTGGATGGCAGCAGCGGGGCGTGCGGCAGCGCAGCGCCCTACCCGCTATTTGTGGACGCGGATCTGCCGAGCGGTAGCATCAACGGGTTTAACCCTGTCTTCACGTTGAGCCAGACGCCGAGCCCGAGCACGAGCTTGTCGCTTTACAGGAACGGAATGATGCAGAGACAGGGCGTCGATTACAGCGTCGCCGCGAACACCGTCACGTTCGTGCCGGGCGCAACACCGCAAACCGGCGATATTCTGACGGCGTTCTATCGCACACAGGGCAGCGGCTCTGCAGCGCAATTTATCGATGCCGAGACGCCGTCGGGAACTATCGACGGGTTTAACACGATCTTTAGTCTGGCCTCGACACCCAATCCGGCCGCCAGCTTGCAACTGTTTAGGAATGGAGCTTTGCAACGACTTGGCATCGACTTCACATTGAGCGCGAACACCATCACTTTCGCGGGCGGAATGACACCGAGAATTGGTGACTCGTTGCTGGCGTTTTACCGGCATTGACCAGGCCTGGTCGATGCCTGCGAACCTGTCGGGCAACCTACGCCCGCCAGAGCGTTTCGATCAACGGCCATTCCGAATCGCCCCACTGATCCAGAACCTCGAATTCGGAATCCTTCGCCAGCGTTTCGAGCTCTTCGACAGTAAACTTGTGCGACGATTCCGTCCAGATCGATTCGCCCTCTCTGAAATGCACCGTTAAGTCCAGCGCGCCCACGCGCACATCCTGCTCTTCGCGAGAGACAAGATACATCTCCATGCGGCGTTCCGCCGGGTTCCACACCGCTTCGTGAACAAAACAGCGCAGATCGAAATTCGCTTGCAGTTCCCTGTTGATCCTGGCGAGCAAATTCAGATTGAAAGCCGCCGTAACGTTGGCTGGATCGTCGTATGCCACGAGCATACGATCCACGTCTTTCACAAGATCCGCTCCAATCAGGAACAGATCACCTGGCCGTAACCTGCGGCGGACCGCTCGGAGAAACTCGCGTTGTTCCGATCGCTCCAGATTCCCGATCGTGCTGCCCAGAAACAAAAGTAGAAGCTGCGACTTAGCGGGGCGCTTGCGGCTAAGGCATTCGAGACCGTGAAAATAATCTCCCATTATGGGTTCAACCAGGGCGAGCTTTCCGAGTTCCCGGCTGCAAGTCGAGAGCGCCTCGCTCGATACATCGATCGGATAATATTTCAATTCGGGAACATTGAGGGCTCCTAGGATATGACTCGTCTTTTTTCCGGAGCCGCTTCCCAACTCGGCCACTACACACGGACGTTGAACTCGCGCGGCAACGCTTTCAGCGCAGCGCGCCAGCACCCGCTCGTCGGCACGCGAGAGTCCGTACTCCGGAAGGAGCGTAATTGCCTCGAACAGTTTGCTGCCTAAATCGTCGTAAAAATACTTGGGTGGCAGCTTCTTTTGGTTGACGGCCCTGAGCCCCGCCCAAACGTCGGCGGCGAATTCAGACACTGGTAGCTTGACACTTGTCGCCATGGAATTATTTAGCTTTCAATGCACCGAAACGTTCCGTAGACGTATGGATATTCGGGGCGAAACCAATTGCGGAACGAACGCCGCAGCAAGCGCGCGGCAGTGCGCGGCGACCCTCCTTTGATGACGTAATGCTCGCCATCAAAGAAGTTTGCCGAGTAGCCGGGATAGGATGGCGCGGCCCGGAAACCGTCGAAGGGAGCAAACACGGTGCTGGTCCACTCCCAGCCGTTTCCTACCAACTGATGTACGCCGAAGGCGCTTTTGCCGCCAGGCGTTTCAGAAACAGGCTCCGGGTCCCACCGCCTGAAGTCGAAGTTGCCAACATCGCCGGCAGGCGCCGTATTTCCCCATGGATACAACCGGCCGTTGCCGCCATAAGCGGCGCGATGAAATTGTTCCTCGGTGGGAATCGCCTTTCCGGCCCAAGCCGCGTATCTCTCGGCCTCCCGTTGCGTCACGTAGACGGGCCAGCCGAGCGGCAGCGGGATCTCCTCAAACATGCCTCGGTAATAAAATTTCCCCTGCCGCTCCGTCCAGAAAGCCGGCGACGGCGCACCTTCGCGAACAAAGCGGAGGTAGTCGCCGTTGGAGATTTTATATTTCTGAATCGAGAAGGCGGGAACGTGTACCACGTGCTCGTCATATTCGTTGTCCCACCCGAATGAACCATCTCGCGGCTTACCCAGGATCGCTTCTCCGGCCGGTACTGATCGCCATGAATTTTTCGGGCTCGATTTGGAAGACAATGCAGTCCCATAGCCGGCCGGCGCAATCTTTGCATCGTGTCCGAAGTTATGCCACATGTACGCGAGCGTCTCCAGGTGCATCAGCCGGTGTTCCAGCGCCATGCACACGGACCCCGCCGGGGCATCATCGAACGCCCGATCGACCGCCCGGCGCGCCTGCCGAACGTAATTCGTCACGCGTTCGAGCGAAGGCCAGTCCGCCGGCGTGTCCACCGGGAGATCCGTACCGTCCGGATCTATGCCGGCTTGAAACAGCGCATCGAGGGCCGGCTCATTTGAATGCTCACCAAGTCCCTCACGGCAAATCTGAATGTAATCGAACGCATCCAGATGGCCGATATAAAAGATCACGCGGTGCCGTTCTGAGATGGGCCGGTCGTACAAACGCGAGGGCCGCAAAACCGAGAAAAGAACCTCGCTCTGCCGGCGGGCTTCGGTTAGCTCCGCCGCAAGCTGAGCGCGCGTAGATTCGAGTACAGCCATCGTCACCTCCCCGTAACGGAAAACCAGCAATTCAGCAAGCTATTCCCGCGCAAACTATGAGATGCACGAGAAGCCGATTTTGTGCCGTTTTTGGTTTCAGTAGGCCTTCACACTGCTCTGGTAATCTTACAGGGAGACAAGCAAATCAGCTTTCATGTCGTATTCTGTTCAACCCCTTAGGGAATTCATGGTCCGCCCCGCTCTGCCCGATCCGCTTGGACGGCTGACGGAACTAGCCTACAACCTGGTTTGGAGTTGGGATCACTCTATTCGGTCCATTTTTCGGCGGCTCGACCCAGCCCTCTGGAAGGAATCGAATCACAATCCTATCCTGTTCCTGGGACGTGTCTCGCAGGAGACTCTTAACAAAGCCGCCCACGATCAACGCTATCTGGCGCATTACCGCCGGGCGTGCGAGCAGCACGACAATTATCTCCGTCGTAACGTTCGGAAGCCGGGATCTCCACTGGTCGCCTACTTCTCAATGGAATATGGCCTGCTGGATTGCAAGCCCATCTATTCGGGAGGCCTCGGCGTGCTTTCTGGGGACCACCTGAAAGCAGCCAGCGATTCCGACATTCCGCTCGTGGGTGTCGGCCTGCTCTATCAGAAGGGTTACCTGACGCAGGCGTTGAACCCCGACGGCTGGCAGCAGGAACGCAATCCTATTCAGGATTTTCACACGCTGCCGGTGCGGCCCGTTATCAACGAAAAGGGCGAGGAGATGCTGGTCAGGGTTCCGCTTCCGGGCGCCGAAGCATGGGTCAAAGTCTGGAATATCGAAGTCGGCCGGGTGCGACTCTTCCTGCTCGACACTAACGTTCCGCAGAACGAGTCGATCGAGTATCGCGAAATCACCGACCAGCTTTACGGCGGCGACTTCAACAAACGCATCCGGCAGGAAGTCGTTCTGGGCATCGGAGGCTTGCGCGCGTTGAAAAAGCTTGGCATTCAGCCGACGGTCTATCACATGAACGAGGGGCATTCGGCGTTCCTCGCGATTGAGCGAATTCGTGTTCTGATGGAAGAGCACAACCTCTCGTTTGAAGAGGCGCTGGAAGCAACGCGGCTCAGCAATGTCTTCACAACTCATACCTGCGTGCCTGCGGGAATCGACCTGTTCGACAACGGCCTGGTGTATGAGTATTTTTCGAACTATTGCGACCGTGCCGGCTTTCCATTCGAGAAACTGCTCGGATTGGGACGCACGAACATGCAGGATCCGGCCGAGCGCTTCTCAATGGCCGTGCTCGCCTTAAGAGCCTCAGCATTCCGGAACGCGGTTAGCGTCCTGCACCGGTGGGTTTCGCAGGAAATGTTTCAGCATTTGTGGCCGAAACTCCCCACCTCGGAAGTTCCGATTACCTCCATCACGAACGGCGTCCATGCGCCCACATGGGTGAACGGGGACTTGGCCGGCCTCTACGATCAGTATCTGCAACCGGACTGGCGGGAGCGCCTGGAAGATACAAAAATGTGGGAACTCGCGCACGAGATTCCCAACCAGGAATTATGGGAAGTGCATCGTAAGCGGAAGCGCAGGCTGGTTGCTTTCGTACGTGAACGAAGCACGAGTTGCGCGTTGCAGCGCCAGGGATCGTTAACTGAAATTCGCCGTCTATCGGAGGTGCTCGATCCCGATGTCTTCACGATCGGCTTTGCGCGCCGGTTCGCCACTTACAAACGGGCGACCTTGTTATTTCGCGACCTGGATCGCCTCAAAAGGATACTCAATAATCCCTCGATGCCCGTACAAGTGGTGGTCGCCGGGAAGGCCCATCCGAAAGACTATCCGGGAAAGGCGTTAATCCGCGAGATCGTGAACATGTCACGGGATCCGGAGATTTTCAAGCGATTGGTTTTTGTTGAAGATTATGGAATTCAGGTCGCTCGAGAGCTCGTGCAGGGCGTCGATCTGTGGCTGAACAATCCTCGCCGAGGCGAAGAGGCCTGCGGCACCAGCGGCATGAAAGCGGCCATGAATGGGGTGCTGAACCTTAGCGTTCTCGATGGCTGGTTCGACGAGGCGTATGAGTACTCGGGCGGCTGGCCGATCGGGACCCGCGAACCCTACGCGGAAGATCAAGACGGCATGCACGCGAGCGATATTTATTCGAAGCTTGAGAACGAAATAGTACCGCTTTATTACGAAAATCGCGAACAGGGCGTGCCGGTTGAATGGGTGCGCCGGATGAAGCAGAGTCTGGCCGCCATTACGCCCCGGTTCAGTTCCGGGCGCATGGTCGCCGAGTACATGTACGAGCTTTATGAACCCGCTCACAGGCTGTGGGAGCGGATCTCGCGCGACGATTTTCGTGAAGCGCGCCGCAAGAGCGAGTGGGAAGCGAACCTAACCGCCGCGTGGAGCCGCGTTCACTTTGTCGGATTCGGCGATAGTCCGGCCCAACAGGTTCTGAGCGGGTCACCCGTGCCGCTAAGAACCGAAATCGACCTTGCAGGGCTGCAACCGTCCGATGTTCGCGTTGAAGCTGTCGTCGGACCGATCGATTCTAACGGGCAGTTGCAAGATATCCACACAGTACCTCTTTCGGCCGTCGGGCAAAATGGCAATGCATTCATCTTCGCGAACGAGTACGTCGTGCAACAAACGGGACTTGTTGGTTATTCGCTAAGGATTAGTCCGAACCACTTTGACAATCCTCTGACGCGCCCTTGCAATGCCTTGCTTAAGTGGGGCTTAGATTCATAGGGTTTATCCCGTTTCAGCAGGTATCGTGAAGGCGTAGACCGTACAGACGCCTGCCATGCCCTAGTACTTCTAGCTTGGTTCGGGTCCGCGTAAACATTCTGGCGTCGTGAAATTTAGTGGCGCGACATGGGAAACCGTGGTAAATAGTTACTAGGTGCAGGCGGGAATCTGCAACCCGTTACCTTCCTAATCACGATTCCCCCGAATCTCAGTTCGAGAGTTCCAGTTCCTGATCAACGAGAAACGTTCTGCTCAGGCTGGAATGGCGCCTAATCAGTCAGAGGCCGGTACTCTTACCCTAGCTTTACCTAAGTCCGCACGAAGTCCGAAAGCGGCGTTGTAAAAGGAGTCGATCAACGACAATGGACGGAGATCGCAAATACAGGCAGAACGGCTACATGGATTCCGACCGGGGACAGTCGGGTTCCTTCAGGGCCGACCGATCGGAGCATCATCGCCCACAGGGCCCGAAACTGCCTCTTGATGTGACGGGGCCCAAACTCCCGAGACTTGTGCAGAATGTGGTCGCTTCGCGTTGCTTCAATTGCGCGACGGCTCTTCCCCAAGCCGTCGACTTCGTGGGCAATTGCCCCAAGTGCGGAGTGGCATTGCATTGCTGCAAGCAATGCTCTCATTTTGAGCCGTCCACCCGGTTTCAGTGCTTGAAACCCGTACCTGTCCGGATCCCCATCAAGGATCAGGCGAACCAGTGCGAATGGTTCTCGCCGCGAGTCACCGTGGCGCGAGATGTTTTGCCACTGTCTTCCGCGAAGTTCGGCGATCCGAAACCGGATACTGCGCCGAGAAACGCCACGGACGCACGCGCCGCATTCGACAATTTGTTTAAGAAGTAGACGCAGCGGGAGCCGGGCTCGCCGGAGACACCGAACCCAACTCGATGTGTCTGTGCACGCTTCACTCGTGGTCCCTCCAAATTGCCGAAGCTAATTACCGATCCGCCGGGAAACCGCCGCACCCGGTCCGGCAAACTCCGGATCCGAGATCCCTCTCCTGCTATCCATGTAAGTGGGAGATTTCAATTGTGCGGGACATCCGCTTAGGCACGCCCACAGAGGCGCCCTGGCGGAAGCCTGCATTTCAGCCGCCGGCCCATCTGAGCTTGGCGGAGACGAAACAAAATGGGTGCAAAGAGAATTTCGAAAAAAAGAAGCCAGCAAAAGCTGGCCGAAGCGCGGCGGCAGGGCGCTATTCCTTGTCTTGTGATCGCGGGGATCGTCCTGCTGGTGTTCGCCTTTTTCTTCTTCGCCGCGTTGAGGTCCATGTGAAATGAGAATGGATGGACGCGGTTTCGACCAGGCACGATCGATTAAGATCGCTACCGGCTATCTCCTCACCGCCGAAGGATCGGCGATGATCGAGGTTGGCAACACGCGAGTGCTATGTGCCGCGACTGTAGAAGACACTGTTCCGCCGTTCCTCCGGAACACCGGAAAAGGCTGGGTGACGGCTGAGTATTCGATGCTGCCTCGAGCCACAATCACGCGCACTCCCCGCGAGGTAACGAAAGGGAAACCGTCCGGACGCACTCATGAGATTCAGCGCCTCATTGGCCGGTCGCTGCGGTCCGTCGTCGATTTGAAGGCGCTAGGCGAACGCAGCATTGTGGTGGATTGTGATGTGATCCAGGCCGATGGCGGAACGCGCACGGCATCGATCACGGGCGCCTATGTTGCGCTTTCTTTAGCCATTGAAAAGCTAGTCAAATTTAAAGTAATTTCCAGGAATCCACTGCTCGACGCGGTTGCCGCCACAAGCGTGGGCATCGTCGATGGCGCTGCCATGCTCGACCTGTGCTACGACGAAGATTCGCGGGCCGACGTCGACATGAACGTGGTGATGACCGGCGCCGGGCGTTTCGTCGAACTGCAGGCCACCGCCGAAAAAATTCCCTTTGACGATGCGCAGATGACGGACCTGCTCGGCCTCGCGCGCGCCGGCATACGGGAGCTGCTGGATGCGCAGAAACTCGCGGTTGAGCAGGCTCCGGCGTGACGCTGTATGCGTCTACCCATAATCCTGGAAAGCTGCGCGAGTTCTTGAGGGCTTGCGAGCAGAGTGCAATCTCCGATCTTATTGTTCAACCGCTGCCTCGCTTGGAGGACATCGCACCCCCCGACGAGACGGGCGAAACTTTCGAAGAGAACGCCGTTCTCAAAGCGCTCTACTATTCCAAGTTCTGTGTTGGTTGTGTTTTCGCGGACGATTCGGGGCTCGAAGTGCCGGCTCTCGGCGGCGCGCCCGGCGTCCGTTCCGCGCGGTATGCCGGCGAGAATGCGACCGATGCCCAAAACAATGCGCTAGTGCTTCAAAATCTCAAAGGCTCAGTCGATCGCAACGCCCGTTTTGTCTGTGTCATTGCTTTGGCTCAGCGCGGCAAGCTTCTGCATGTTGTGCGCGGAACAGTCGAGGGCGACATCCTTACCGAGGCACGGGGATCGAACGGCTTCGGTTACGATTCTCTATTCTTCTATCCGCCGTTCAAACGCTCATTCGGCGAGATCGGCCCGGACGAGAAGTTCGCGGTCAGCCATCGCGGCCAGGCGCTCCGCTCTCTATTCGATTGGATTTCCCGCCCGCCCGATCAACTGGCGTAAGCTTTCGTCCGATAAGATATCTACATGCATGGGCGCCTGCTGCACAATGGCACGTTGCACGAAACGTCGGAGCCGCTGATTTCTCCCGGGCAAACGGGTTTTATGAATGGTTGGGGGGTATTCAGCACCATTCGTGTATACAACGGAGTTTTGTTCGAGTATCGACGCCACTACAAGCGGATGAAACGCGATGCGGAATTGATGCATGTGCCGTTTCCACTTAGCGCCGAAGACTTGGAGGGCGAGCTTTTTAAGCTAGTCGACGCAAATGCCGCCTTCAACGCCACCCTGCGGGTTGCAATCGTCCGCAACTACGGAGGCGCCTTCGAAGGCGCCGGAATTCGCACGAAAGCGGATGTAGTGGCATTCACGACGGACCTTGCCGATTGGGGTCAAGGAGTGAAGCTCTCTTACGTTGAGAACGGCCGCCACGCAGGATCACCTTTCGCCGGAACGAAAGTGACGTCGTGGTCTGAAAACCTCACCATGAACGAGCAGGCGCACGAGAAGGGTTTTGATGAGGCTATTCTGCTGAACGAGCACGGGCAGGTGAGCGAATGCACCTCGGCCAATATCTTTGCCGTGCAAGGCACACAGGTGCTGACGCCGCCACTAAAAAGCTCAGGCTGCCTGGCGGGCGTAACACGGGCCATTCTCCTCGAAGAGATTCATGTGCCCGGCATCGATATCGTGGAGCGCGACTTGATGCCGCAGCAACTCGAGGCCTCGGATCAGGTGTTTATCACGTCCACAACCCGCGATCTGCTTCCCGTGTTTGAAATAGAGCGGCGCGGCTTAGGACAAAACCGCGATGTGCTCGGCAATCTGCAGCGAGCCTTCCATGCCTATCAACTGCAATACGTCGATTCGCACCCAAGACAGGAGGCGCTTACAACTTGAAAATCGCGGACCTCGAATGTGAACAATGTGGGAGCCGCAATGTCCGCCGGGCCCGTCTTTGTGGGATGAAAGATCGTATCCGCATTTTGATAGGCGCCTATCCATTTCGCTGCCGCGATTGCCAGACGCGCTTTATCGCGGAGGTTTTGCTTCTCTCAAAGCTGTCCTATGCAAAATGCCCGAGGTGCTTACGAACCGACCTCAGCGCGTGGTCGCGGCGCCATTACAACCCCGGCTTTGCAGCCAATCTGCTTATTGAGCTTGGAGCGCGCAAATATCGCTGCCCCGCGTGCCGATGTAATTTCGTCAGTTTCCGCTGCCGGCTCAACTCGCCGCAGGTCGACGCGTTTCCGGAGAACCGGGCGACGGAAGCAAGCCTCACGCATTGAGGACAGCGTGCGCCTGACTGGCTATACGCGAGAGCAGCAGCAGACAACCCACCTGCTCGCCCATTGTCGTTAGCAGTTCCAGCTCGCTGCCGGAATGACTATGCGCGTCGCGATGTTGCACATTGATGACGCCAACAACCCGGTTTTGAGAAATGACCGGCGCCGATAGAAATGCTTCGAATGTGTCCTGCGGCAGATCTTTGAAGTATTTGAACCGGCGGTCGTTGTATGCTTCGCGGGAGATCGCAAGCAGCCGGCGCTCGCGCGCAACCCAGCCCGTCAGACCTTCATCCAGTTGCAATCGCACTTTACCGATATTCGCGCGATCTCCTGCGCTCGATGCGAAGAGTACCAGCTCGTCATCCTGCACCACGTACACGAGACAGGAATCGCATTCCATAAATTCGACAATGAGATCGACAATTTCGTGAAGAACGTCATCGAGACTCATGTCTCGCGCCATTAATCGGCTCACACGCTGGAAAACTCTTAGCTGCTGCTCCGCCTTTTCCAACTTCTGTTCGAGCTCACGAACCTTTGACACCTCTGGTATTATGACAAACCACCGGGACCGCAAGTGGCGTGTGCCGATGAAGTAGTACCATGAGAGCTAGTCTTTTGAGGAGACGCAACTTCGGATGTGGAGCAAGAGAAGAGAAGACGAAATCCAACCGAGGCCGGTGACTTCGGCCGCGGGCCCAACAGCGGAGCCCCAGAGGAGAGATTCCAACGTAATGTCGACGCCAGTAAGAACTTTCGATCCTGAGTCGCGTGTACCGGCTTCCGGGTCGGCCACGCTAGGCAAGAACGTGACTGTAAAAGGCCAAATTTTCAGCCGTGAAGATTTGACGATCGATGGCGAAGTGGAAGGCACCGTCGAGTGCCACGAACATCGGCTGACCATTGGGCCGAACGGACGCGTACAGGCGGGGCTCAAAGCGCGTGAGATCGTAATCTACGGCTCGATTCAAGGCAATGTCGAGGCGGTTGAGAAGATTGATATCAAGAAGGAAGCGAAGCTTGTCGGCGATATCAAGACCAGCCGCATCATGATAGAAGACGGCGCTTATTTCAAGGGCAGCATCGACATCAGCAAGGCCGCTCAGGTACAGCGGCCCACACCGGCGCCGGCAAGCAATCCGGTGGTCCCAGCCACACCAGTACCTGCGGGAATCAACTCCTCGAAGTAAGATTGAGTGGAGAAAGGCATTTGCTCGGGGGTTTGCATCTGCAACGCACTCCGCAACACGGTAAGTTCCTTTGTGGAAGGATCGATTTCGAAAAGTCTTCGGTGAGCCCGCTGGCTCGCCGGACCCCCGCGCGGGAGCCAGCCGCCCCGATTTGCGAGGAGGCGAAGGTCATATTTCGCCCAAGGGCGCGCAGGGCTCCATAACTCGTCAAAGCAAGGGTGCTGAAGAATTCTTCTCGGCACTACAAAGCGAAGAACCTCTCAGAATCCTGGATCTGGCGGGCGCCAGCCAAGCCAATATCATGTTCATCACGGAGTTGGGCCACGGGCTTGCGTCCGACGACATCGTGGCCACGATGGAACAGTGCTTCGGCGACGGCGATTTCCTTGAAAACCAGGAGAACTCCGAGCGAGTCGCACGATTCCTAAGCCAGACGCTGAAGTTCCCCGACGAACATTTCGATGGAGCGTTGATATGGGATAGCCTACAATTCCTGGCACCCGCATTGCTTGAACAAACAGTCGAGCAACTGACGCGCGTCATGAAGCCGGGCGGCGCCATGCTCGCGTTCTTCAGTTCCGACGAAAAGGCAACTAACATCCCGGTTTACAACTACCGCATCCAGGATCAAAAGACACTGCTACTCGTGCCACGCGGCACTCACCGGCCGATACAGTATTTCAACAACCGCGCGCTCGAACGCATGTTCGACCGGGCGCAATCGCTGAAGTTCTTCCTCACTCGCGATCACCTCCGCGAAGTACTGGTTCGCCGCTGACCGGCAGCCTAAACGTCGATTCCCGCTGGCGCTAACGGCTGCGGATTTTTGGCTTTGGGCGGCGCGGTCAACGATTTTGTGGGATTGATCAGCAGGAACAGCAGGCCGCTCACCAGGAGCATCGCCGCCAGGGGGTACACCGGAAGGTTAAACTGCTGGTGCATGGTGAAGTGGTGGTCCTTTAGATACAGGACCGCATAACCGAACGCAACCGACGAAAGAAACGATCCAAGCTGGCCGGCCATGTTCATGGATGCGGAGATCCCACCGGAATGCTCTTCTCCGACATCCATGCAGACGGCCCATGACACCGGAAGCATGGAGTCCTGACAGCCATAGCTGAGCGCCAGGAAAATCGCGGCGAGGACATTGCTGGGCGTTATGGCGGTCGCCATCAATAATATTCCCCCAAGCAAGAGTCCTCCGGCGCCTACTGAGCGGCGCGCCCATTTCCGGCCGATACGCGTCACCAGGCTATCGCTGAGCCATCCTCCAAACAAATTTCCGCAGGCTCCAATGACGAATGGGAGCATCGCCCAGTACTTCATCTGCCCGGGCGAAAAGCCTCTTCCCTGTTCGAGGTAGGTCGGCATCCATGAAATGAAGAAGAACGAGCCCCAGCAATACGTGTGATACATCAGCAGAATCAACCAGAAATTCGCGCTTTTCGAAACCACTTTCCACGGAAGCTTGTGGCTGCGCGCAACCTGCGGCGTGTCACCGATCTCTTCGAGTTCTTTGGCCGTAACACCGGGAACGAGATGCGGGTGGTCGCGGTACAACTTATGCCAGCCCACCGCCCACACCAGCCCAATCACGCCAAGAATGAAGAACGCCGTGCGCCATCCAAAATTCAGCATCAAAGGAACAACAATCAAGGGCGAGATTGCGCCGCCGATGCGGCTGGCCATCCACGCGATGCCCATCGCGCGTCCACGTTCGCGGTCCGGAAACCAGCGCGTAATGGCGGCAGAAATGTTCGGATAGGCTCCCGCTTCTCCCGCTCCAAACAAAAAACGAACCAGCAGTAGCGTCCAATAGCGCGTGACCGTGCCGGTCAGGACGGTGAACGCCGACCACCAAAGAACGATTCGGGTCAGAATGCGGCGGCCGCCGAGGCGGTCGCCCATGGTGCCGGTTGGAATCTCGAAAAGCGCGTAAGAGATCGTAAATGCGCCCAGCACCCAGCCCCATTGAGCCGAATCCAGGTTCAGTTCCCTTTGCATCGGACCTGAAGCAACCGCGATACAGACTCGGTCAAGGTAGGTGATGACCGAGAGCAGAAACAATCCGCTCAATACCCGATTGCGATAGCGCATGAATCGGGCATTATTTCACATGTTTTTTGGCGCTAACGAGCAGTGTCCGCCAACAGATGAAACTTGTAAACGAATCTCTCCATCGCAGAAGTGGCGTGGTCAAGTACCATTTGACAAATAGCAGTCCGGGGCATCAAGAAGCTTTCCGCGGCGGTTACCGATAGCGCGCTGCGGAACGTTCGCGATCAGCGTGACCGGGACAGCGTCGCGCTCGCATAACGAAAGTCTTCCTCGACCCGTTGGTGCTGGTCGCCGCGTTTTGCGGTGAGCATGAGCACCATGAGCCAAGCTTCGATCTCTTTCCTGGGGCCACAAGAGTTGCGATCCGGCGGTTTACGGCTACTCCTTCCAGCGGTACGGAACTCTCGCCGGTACATGCCAAGGCAACCTGCCCACGCGCCGTCCTGTTACCATCTTTTTGGATCAACAAACGCGAATCCATCGAAAGGAATTCCATGAAAAAGCTCTTGCTTGTTTTGGCAGCATGTTGTTTGACGGCAGGATTCATCTATGCCCAGGACTCGAATCAGCTCGTGAATGTTCTCGTAAAGCATTGGGAAACGTCGAAGGAATTTTCGATTGCCGTCGCGAATGCAATGCCGGCCGACCAATATAGCGCCCAGCCCGCGCCCCCGGAGATAGCCTTCGGCGCCATGGTGAACCACATTGCCTCCGCGAACGGCTTCTATTGTTCGGTCGCTCTTGGCACTGAAAATCCTATCGGCAGGCCAACGGACAACAGCAAAGACGCCGCGATCAAGAACCTTACCAAGTCGTACGATTATTGTATCGACGGATTGAAGAAAATGCCGGAGGCGGATCTAATGAAGATGCGCGGCAAAGGGCCGCGGCAAACGACCGCGTTCGGAGCTTTTTGGGGCGCATTCACTCACTCGGCGCACCACCGCGCTCAACTCGAAGTCTTCTTGCGGTTGAAGGGTCAACAACCTCCGAAGTATCAGTTCTAATGCGAATTTGAACCACGGGCGAGACGGGCCTGCCTCGCCCAACGAAGGCATTCGCAGCAGCCGCTCGGTACAATCCAAAAAGTAAATGGCACACTTGATCGCAACATTCGGCGAAGTTATGCTTCGCCTCGCGCCCCCCGGATTTGAGCGTTTTCTCCAGTCACCTCAGTTTCAGGCCACATGGGGTGGCGGCGAAGCAAACGTGGCTGTCGCTGTTGCTCAATTCGGCGCCAAGAGCCGCTATATCACCGTGCTGCCCCATGCCAATCCAATCGCCGACGCATTCATCGGCGAGATGCGCCGGTTCAACGTCGACCCTAGCCAAATTGTGCGCGGCCCGGGCCGGCTGGGCATCTATTTCGTTGAAACCGGCGCGAACCAACGGCCCTCGAAGGTGGTCTATGACCGCGCGCACAGCGCCATTTCCCTCGCCAAGCGCGGCGCCATCGATTGGAAACAGGCGCTTGCAGGCGTCGCCTGGTTCCATATCACCGGCATTACGCCCGCGTTGAGCGAGTCCGCCGCCGCGCTTGCATTGGATTCCGTCAAAGCCGCCAAACAGATAGGCGCAACCGTATCGGTCGATCTGAACTTCCGCAAAAATTTATGGACATGGGGCAAGAAAGCATACGAAGTCATGCCCGAGCTTGTATCGCACACCGACATTTGCATTGCCAATGAGGAAGATTGCCAGCATTGCCTGAATCTGCACGTTGACATCGATGTCGAAAGCGGCGAACTCGAGCGTGAGCTTTACAGCGAACTGGCGGAACGCGTGCTCGCCACGTATCCGAACCTCAAACTGATTGCGATTACGCTTCGCGAATCAAAGAGCGCTTCTCATAATGGCTGGTCGGCATGCCTACATAACCGCAAAGGATTCCTGCTGAGCCGACACTACGAAATTACGCACATCGTCGATCGTGTCGGCGGCGGCGACAGTTTTGCCGGAGGCCTGATTTACGGGCTCACGCATCTGGAATCCGAGCAAGAGGCTCTCGAATTCGCGGTGGCAGCTTCAGCCTTAAAGCATTCGGTGCCAGGCGATTTCAACCGCTTCACGCGGGAAGAAGTGCAGGCGCTCGTCAAAGGCGGCGGCTCCGGGCGCGTCCAGCGATAGCGCGAATCGCCTCACTTTTTTGCCGGCGTCCCGCCAGGCTGCAGTATCCGCGACACGCTGCTGAACACCTGCATTTGCAGCCATCCGCCTATGGCGGAAATTGCCAGCGCGCTCAGCGGATTCAAAACGATTCCCCTGCTTAGGTGGGACAGCCCCAGAAAAATGCACGCCCAATACAGAAGAAATCCGGTCGCGATGCCAACCGCCGGGCGCCACCGGTCCGCCTTACGGCGGGAGCGCGGTGCAAGTAAGCCTCCAATCAAACCTCCCGCCAACGAGCACAGCAGCAGCCCGACGGGAAGCGACACTTGCACCGGGGCGGACGCAGTCAGCAGATTGGGCGTGGAAACCGAAACTTTCGTGGCGCCTGCCCATTCCGGGGTAAATGTAGTCCTCGCCTCGAATTCACCCGCGGCAATCTGCATTTGCTGCGCGCCGATCTGCGCGTGGCCCGAATCGATCGAAAACGCCACAGCCCGCGGCGCGGCCGTGGCAATCGGCGTACCCTGATCGTTGGTGAGCGTGGCGATGAGTACCGCTCCGTCCACTAGGGAAATGTTTGGGGGACTCGCCCGGAGCGCCAGGTGCGTAATCGGCGGCATGAATTTGATCTTCAATTCCTTGTTTCCGTCGAAATTCGTCTGGGGTGTACTGCCTAGAAACTCGACGGTGACGGTGCCCGGCGCAGTGGAAGTTAGCACTGATTGGCCGGCCACTTCCCCTGCCGGAATCCTCAATGGAGCCGGCTGCATGCTATGGCTGCTGTCATATACATTCAGCAGAATGTTGTCCGGAATCGACTCGTCCGGCCCGACCAGGAACGCTTGTACGGTCGCGGCATCGCGTCCATCAGCAAGGAACGGCCTGTCCGGGCTGAAGCGAAGCGTGATCCGCGGAAGCGTACGGGCAATTTGCGGAGGCGGTGCTCCGAACTCCGGTCTCGGCCTCTTTCGAGGCGGCGCAGGCGAGGGTTCTGGCGTTCGCACCTGAACGAATTGCCCGCCCGGGAGAAGTTCCGGGTTCTTCGCCCAGACGTAGACGAGGCCATTGCCAGGGACCGAAACCACCGTGCGCTTCAATGATTGTCCCGCGTCGATGGTAACCGTTCCCAGTTTCTCTACCTGGCCGGAGGATTGCCGGGCCTGGAGCAACACGGGCAAGGACTTAGGCGCGGCCGCCGGCTGATTCGCGGCATCCAACAACCCCACTTGCACCACGATCTTTTCGCCGGATTCGATCGCTTGGGTGTTGATTTGGGCCGCCAGTTTGACGGGACTACCGCTTGCGCCGTAGATCGAGGCGGGAATCAGCAGGGCAAGAGAAAGTAAGTGTTGCGATCGCGACCACATGATTCCTCCCGGTTCGGCCTGCGCCGGCAGCACAGGTTTGCCATCTTTAAATCATGCAGCAATTTTGAGAAATCGTGAACAACGAATTTGTGGCCTCGTCACCAGAGCCGATATGGCCGCCAAGGGGCCGGGTCCCGCCGTTGCCCAGCTTATCGATTCCCCTTGAGCATAAGAAGCCCAGTTAGCCTAAATCATCGAGCAGATGACCTGGGCCCGCTGGCGGCGGCTTTCTGGATCGTCCCGTGGACCACGTCCGGCAGCAGAACCTTATCAACACAGTCCAGCGCACCGAGCGAAAGACAAGCAGCGCGCATTTCATCTGACGGTTCGGAAGTCATCACCAGCACGGACATGGGCAGCCGAGCCTCGTTGACATATCGCAAAACATCCAGCCCGCTCCCCGCTTTCAAGTACAAATCGAGCAGCAGGACATCCGGGCGGGTTTCATCGAGAAGCCGCGCCGCGCCTGCGGCATCCTCAGCCGTTCCGACCAACATGACGCCGGGAACCTCTTCTAAGAGAGACTCCACGCGTCTGAGGAAAACGGCGGAATCCTCGACAACAGCTACACGGATAGCCCTTTCCTCTGACGACATAATTCATTCTGGGGCGAGAGTGAACCGGAAAGCAGTCGGGTGTCTCTGATTCTAAAGTCGGAAAACGTCAAAGTTGGATTCAGAAAATTCCTACAAGGAAAACAACGTCGGATCAGCAATTTGCACCGCGACCGCAGATCGCGGCAACGTCTTTAGTTTTGTAGGGCCGACGCCCGGCCCGTGGTCGCGCTTCGGCACGATGCGCCCAATTTGCCGCGGCATTGTTTACTCCACAGGCTTCGCTTCCACCACGAGGAAGACCGATTCGTCACTCGTAACGCTTGCGTTGCCAATGACGACCTTTTGACCGCTCTTGACATCGAAACTAGACTTTACCTCTGCATCTCTATTGAATGAGCTGTTATCGACCCTGAAGTAACTATTGACGCTGAAGCTGAATTTATCAACTTTTGCGATCCACTGGCCGCGTTGGTTCGAGACGCTGCCCAATGTATAGATCAGAACGTACTTAGATGGGATATTGCTGTTCGATCCTTCAAACGGGGGCAAAATACCGGCCAGGCTCGTGCTCTCTCCGACGCGCGTTCGCTGTGAGAGGGTTTCGAGAAGCCGGTAGGATTGATACGGAAAAACTGCTTTTAGCTGCTTCACGACGGGAAGAAGGCCTTGAGAGAGTTGTGCTTCGCCCAACGACGTTTTCGTACCTCCCAGCACATAGATAATCAAGTCGCAGTTGGTAGGTTCGGTTTGTACCTGGGGCTGGGGTTCGGCGTCTAACTGTTTCACAATCCGTTCGACCTGTTCAACCGTGTCCGGCTTACCTCGAACTACGATGGCCCGGAGAAAGGTATCACCCGCGACAGGCAATCCCGCGTTATTCAGGAGTCTCGCAACACCCTGCGCACTCGCATGTTTCAGCAGGATCAGCTTTGTCTCTATTTCGGCCGGTTTCGACGTCGGTGCCGTGGTTCCCTGCCCCGCTGCACACCAAGCGAACGCGATCATCAATATTGCAAGTTTTTTATTCATCGCCTGCCTCCAGTTGGGGTGAGTTGCCATTCATCACCCAGAGAATCACTACATTGGGATCGTTGGTTTTCATCTTCAAAATCGGCGGACCGTCTTTTTGCGAAATGAGAGAAACGGATTTGAGCTGCGGACGATCCGATCGCATCCGCGCCTTCGCCCGAATACTTCGGATGGCAGGCTCCACTTTCGCAATCTCCGGCACAGCGCCAGGCGCCTGCTCAGCGGGAGGAGGCGGAATTTCCGCAACTACCGGGGGCTGAGCGACCCGAGTCAAATACCGCGAGGCGAAGAGCACAGCGGCCACCGCAAGCGCGGCCGCAATGCCCGAAGCCGCCAGCCACAATCTTCGCCGTGGCCGAGCGGCGATCCGCGAAAGCGTGCCTGCTCTTAGCGCCGCAAGTTCACGCGCATCCGGCGCTGTACTCAGCGACCTGAGCCACTGCCCGCTCGCCGAAAAGCTTGCTAGAAGCGCTTTGCACGACGAGCAGTCACTCAAATGAGCTTCCGCATCGGCGGTCGTCTGCGCGTCAAGATCTCCGGAAACAAATAGCGCGAGTGTCCTTTCGTCAATATGATTCATGACTTCCTTTCCATGCTTTCCTGCAGCCGGCGCTTCAGCTTGACTCTTCCCGTCGAGATCTGCGAACGCACGGTAGTCTCTGCAGTGCCAAGAATGTCGGCGACCTCGCCAGTTGACCGCCCTTCGAGGTCGCGCAGCACAATGACGTCCCGTTCGCGCTCACTCAAGCTGGCGAGGGCGGCGCGTAAAAGCAATCGGCGCTGTTGCGCGTTCAACTGCTGCTCGGGATCGGCTTCGCTCGCCGCGAGTTCCGGCACGTCCTCCAACGTGACCGCCGGCTTGCGCCGCTTACGCTGGTCGTGACAGATGTTGACCGTTACGCGATACAGCCAGGGGACTAAATCCCGGTCCTCCTGAAACTTGTGCAGTGAGCGATGCAGCCGGCGAAATACCTCCTGAGCCGCATCCTGCGCGTCAGCGTCATTCAGAAGCAACCGTTGCGCCATCCGCAGCACCATTCGGCCATGCAGCGCCAGCAACTGTTCGAACGCGGCGGAATCCCCCGACTTCGCACGCGCTATCCACTGCCGCATCACGGTTGGCTCGCCCATCGAATGCGCTATCGACACAACCGGTACCGCCTCAAAGCCGTCGTCCCTCGCTCGATATACGACACGATAGCCGAAATCGTTGAATGCGATTTTGACCCGGCTATTTTCGTCTTGTATTCGCCTTTTGGCTATGTTATTCTCCAGGACGATAGGAGATCAATCCATGTCTTTCAGCCAAACGCTATTGCCTGAGTTCGATCAGGAGATGGCGAACACCCGGAAACTCCTCGAACTGGTTCCCGAGGACAAATTCGCCTACGCGCCACACGAAAAATCGATGAAATTGGGCCGGCTTGCGAGCCATATCGCGGAACTACCCAGTTGGGCAAAGCACACGTTGGAAACCGAAGTCCTGAAGCTTGAACCCGGGCAAAAGCCTTTCAACGCCGCCAACGGAAAAGAACTGATGGAGGCGTTCGATAAGAACGTAAAGGAAGCACGCGCGGCGATCGAGACAGCTACCGACGACGAGTTGAGCAAGACCTGGACCCTAAAGTTCGGCGAAGATACACTGTTGTCGATGCCCAGGACCGCCGTGCTGCGTAGCGTAGTGATGAACCATATTATTCATCACCGAGCGCAGTTGGGCGTCTACCTGCGGTTGAACAACATCCAGTTTCCGGGCATGTATGGTCCTTCGGCGGATGAAATGCAGTCCTGGAAGGCGAAGAGCGCCTGAAGTTGAACGCAACAGAGGCGCGCATTTCGCGCCTCTATCCCGAACCTGGTTGCGTAACCGCTATTCCTCTTCTTCAGCGTGCGTCATCTGCGATTTGGCAGCGGCGATAATCTTCTCCGCCTGCGGCGCGGGCACATAGTCATAATGGTCGAACTCCATGTGGAACGATGCGCGGCCCTGCGTCATTGAGATGAGATCGTTCTGATAGCTCAGCATCTCCGACATCGGCGCCAGAGCCCGGATTACTTGCGTGTTGCCCTTGATATCCATGCCGGCGATGCGTCCGCGCCGTCCGTTAAAATCGCTCATCAGGTCGCCCGCAAAATCCGTAGGCGTCTCCACTTCCACTTTCATGACCGGCTCGAGAATGGCTGGTTTTGCCTGCTGCATGGCTGCGCGGAATGCCTTCCGGCCAGCCAATTTGAACGCCATTTCAGAAGAATCCACGTCGTGGTAGGAACCGTCATAGAGCGTTACCTTGAAGTCCACAACCGGATACCCCGCGACAAAGCCCTGCTCGGCCGCCTCCACGATGCCCTTCTCCACGGCGGGGACGTACTGTCTGGGGATGGCGCCGCCGAAGATATCGTTGATGAATTCGAATTTCTCGCCGCGTGGCAGCGGTTCCAGCTTAATCCAGCAGTCGCCGAATTGCCCGTGGCCGCCCGTTTGTTTTTTGTGACGTCCCTGGACCTGAGCCGCGCCGCGCACCGTCTCGCGATAGGGAATTTTCGGCGCATGCAGATCCACGTCCACGTTGTAGCGGCCCTTCAGCCGGGTGCATACAATTTCGACGTGCTGCTGCCCGTTGCCCGCGAGCAGAAATTCTTTCGTCTGCGGATCGCGGTAGAAACGCAGTGAAAGATCCTCTTCCAGGATTTTGTGGAGCGCCACACTTAAGCGATCTTCATCGTTGCGGGTTTTCGCCGAGATCGCATAGGCGATCGAAGGCTCGGGCGTCTGCACGCCCTTAAAGATCACGCAATTCGATTTCTCACAGAGCGTGTCTCCTGTCAATGTGTCCTTCAGCTTGGCGACAAGGCCGATATCTCCGGCGGCAAGTTCCGGTATGCCCTGCATTTGTTTACCGAACGGGGTGGAAATGTGCCCGAACCGCTCTTGCTGGCTGGTTCGCATGTTCGCGATGCTCGCATCGTTCTTGAGCGCTCCGGACATCACTTTGAAATATGTCAACCGGCCTGCGAACGGATCCGCCAGGGTCTTGAACACGAACACCGACGTGGCTTCGCCGGGCGTGACGCCGCGCTCGACCTGCCGATCACCTTCCATCGCCGTGAGCTTTGTTCCTTCAAGAGGGGAGGGGAGCATCTCTGAAGTGAAATCCAGCAGCAGATCGGTCCCGATATTTTGAGATGCCGATCCGCAAAGTATGGGAAACAACCGGCGCTCGCGAATCTCGTCCCGCAACCCGGTCACGATGTGTTCCACCGGCAGCGTGCCCGTTTCGAAGAACTCTTCCATCAGGTCGTCTTTGCCCTCTGCGACCATTTCGACCAGCGCCTCGTGCGCGGCTGTCGCAGCCTCCTGGTATTCCGGCGGGATATCCGATTCTTGTCCCTTTCCGTTGCCGCCGGCGGAGTAGGAATAGGCCTTCATGCGGATCAGGTCGATGATGCTGTTGAAGTTCTTCTCGGAGCCAATCGGCAGTTGAACCGGGATAGCCGAGCGTCCGAAAACATCGTGTACGCTTCCGACGGAGCGCTCGAAATCCGACCGGTCACGATCGAGTTTGTTCACGAAGAAAACGCAAGGCATTCGAAAATTTTCCGCGAACGCCCATACCTTTTCGGTCGAGACTTCGACGCCGGCGACTCCATCGAGCACCACGACAGCCGTGTCAGCCGCGATCATGGTGGCTTCAGTTTCATTCAGGAAAATGTTATAGCCCGGCGTGTCGATCACGTTGACCTTGTTTTTCTGCCAGGCAAAGGCGGCAAGCGAGGAGGAAATGCTTATCTTGCGGCGGATCTCTTCTTCATCGAAATCGGTCACCGCATTGCCGTCATCGGGCGTTGTCAGACGTTCCGTCGCTCCCGCGGTAAAGAAAAGGGCACAGGCAAGCGACGTCTTCCCCGCATGCCCGTGCCCCACTAGAGCCAGGTTCCGAATATCGGAACTCTCGTAAACTTTCATAGGGCAGCCTCCCGGCCGGTGGTTTCAGACCGACCGTGACCGGAAATGTATCACAGTCGAAATAAGGCCGGGGCCTCAGAGCGAACGTCGGGAAATGGACCGGAAAAGCATGTCTTTGAATCCAGCAGAGTGCCTGCAGCAGCTAAATCGATAACTGAAACAAATTCAGGCGGTCGAATGGGCAAAGTCCGGCCTACAACGCCATTGTTTATCGGTGAATCAGGATTTTCTCTGCGAAATATCTAGTCGGTTGAAGTTATCGTTTATGGCATAATCCCGAATATGCCGGTTCGGATGAAGGACATCGCGCGCGACCTGGGGATCTCCGTCGTCACCGTGTCAAAGGTATTGCGGGAGCACCCGGATATCAGTCCGGAAACACGGGAACGCGTGTTGAAGCGCATGAAAGAAGTAAATTACCGACCCAACCTGGCGGCTCGCGCTTTGGTGACCGGGCGTACCTATTTGATGGGCTTGATCGTGCCGGATCTGGTACATCCATTTTTTGCGGAGGTCGCTCGCGGCATTTCGAAAGGACTCCGCGCAAAAGGCTACAGCCTGGTGATTTCCTCGTCGGATGAAGATCCCGAGCTGGAGCGGCAGGAAATAGACCAACTGCTGGCGCGCCGAGTAGACGCGCTGTTCGTGGCATCGGCGCAGTGGACGGTGGAGACATTCCGCCGGATCGAGGAACAAAAGACCCCTTACATTTTGATCGACCGCAAGTTTGCCGGGCTGCGAGCCAATTTTGTTGGCGTGGATGATGAAGCTATCGGAACGATTGCGACTGAGCATCTACTCGACATGGGCTGCCGCCGGATTGCGCACATCGGCAGCGCGGAAGTAAGCACTGCTGTCGGCCGCATGGAAGGCTATCGCAGCACCATGATCCGCCGCGGAATCGCTCTGCGCCCGGACTATGTAGTGGCTCGACAGCTGGGCGATGAAATGAGTGAAGAAAGCGGCTATGAGGAGATGAAGAAATTACTTCGGCTCACCCCACGGCCGGACGGCGTGTTTTGCCAGAACGATCCGACTGCGATGGGCGTGATGCGCGCAATTGTCGACGCCGGACTGCGGATTCCCGATGATATCGCCGTTGTAGGCTGCGGCAATCTTCGGTATGCGGACTTCCTGCGGGTATCGCTGACGTCCATTGACCAGCAAAGTGAATTGATAGGCGACAACGCCGCGAAACTTGCGCTCGCATTGATAGAAAAGAAAGGCGACGAGCGACCGAGAACGATTCTACTGGAGCCGAAACTGATTGTTCGCGGGTCCAGTTCGAAGAACTTGAATGGCCACGTGCCTTCAATACAGGTCTGATTGCTGCGTCCCGTTCCGTGCGACTGTGGCGACGGCCTGCCGGCCATGCAACAGGCCCAGCGCCGCCGTGATCGCGCCTGCATGCTTCCTGATCACCGGAACGAGTTTTCGTTCCTGGCCGTCATTCACGCCGCCGGCCAGGATAGGCACTCCCAGCACGGCGAGAATACCGATGGCGGGATTGCCAACAACACAAGAGACATCAACGCCCGTGCGCCGGCGGCTTTCGGCCAGATGAAAGCCGGCTTTACGGATCTTCGCCAGTTCAGCGCGTAGCGTGTCACGCTCAACGGCGGTCATTTTGGAATAAACAGCATCTCCGCTGAGGAAGCGCTGCTGTTCTTCACGGTCCAGAAATGCAATCAGCACGCGGCCCGAAGTGGTGTTGAGCGGCTGCGCCCGGTAGCCCACTTCGATCGAGAGCCTTACGGGATCGGGACTTTCCGCCTGCGCGACAACCGTTAACTGCGAGCCGTTCAGCACACTCAGATGGCACGATTCCCGAAGTGAATCGGACAGTTCTCGCATAGGAATCGCCGATGCCCGCAGCAACTGGTCGACGGGTGAATGCGTATGCGCCAATTCATAGAGCCTCAGGGTCAACTGATAACCGCCTGAAACCGGGTCGCGAGCGATATAGGATCGTTTCTCGAGCGCATCGATCATTCGAAACAACTCGCTGGACGTCCGGTTCAAAGCGCGCGCGAGGTCGGCGAGCGACTGGGGCACGGGAGCGACGGCGAGCGCTTCCAGAATATCGAGCCCCTTCTCCAGCGCGGGCACGAAGTAGGTTGGTGAAGCTTTCTTCTTCATTCAAACCGAGTGGAGGAGCTTTTGCCGGAATGGCGAAAAGGTTCCAGACAAGCGAAAACTATCATGCCATAAGGAGCCATGCTGAGAGCACGAACTCGGTCCGAAAAATTCTCTATTGACTTGCGAAGCAAATCGTACTAAATAGTTAGTATGCGACCTCGAAGCAAGACTCTGACTGAACAGGAACTCGAAATCATGAAAATCGTGTGGGATCGCGGCAATGCAACGGTGCGGGATGTGTACGAAACGTTGCTGGAGCGCCGCCGCGTCGCTTACACCTCCGTGATGACGATGATGAACATCCTCGAACAAAAGGGCCATCTGAAGCGGAAACAGGTGGACCGGGCCTATCTTTACGAATCGACGAAACCGCGCGCGCAGGTGACGCGTGGCATGGTGCGTGAATTCGTGGACCGAGTGTTTAACGGCTCGGCCGAGCCGCTGCTTCTCCACCTCGTCGAGGATGAGAAGCTGACCGAGAAAGATCTCGACGAAATGAAGCGAATAATCAGGAGGAAAGCATGACCGTTCTTATCAATCTCATCGCGTACGCATGCCAGGTGCTCGCGATCGTCGCGGTGGCCGGCGTCACATTGAATTTGCTGCGGCTGCGCGATCCGCGCTACCGCCTGGGGCTTCTGCAAGGCGTCTTGGCCACTTGTTTGTTGTTGCCCTGGTTGGAGCCGTTCGTCGCGACCGAACAGGGAAGCGTGTCCGCGTGGACACTGAGTGCAACCGCCATCGGAACAGGTTCGGCGGTACAGCACAGCAGCTTCGATTGGGGCTTCTGGCTGCTCGCGATTCTTTGCGCCGGGGCGATCCTGCGTCTGGGGCTGGTGGCGATCGGGCTCATTCGGCTGCGGAGCCGCCGGTTATCGGGCCGACAAGTACACGGCGCTTATAACGCTTTAGCGGTGCGCGTGGGAGTCCGAGCTGAGTATCTGGCCGTTTCGGACGTTTCGGGGCCGGCGACATACGGTTGGTTGAAACCAGTGGTGCTGCTGCCGGAGCGCTTCGCCGGCAATGAGGCGATCGTCTGTCATGAGCTTATTCATATCCGTCGTCGACACTGGCTCTTTGTGCTTATCGAACAGGTTATCCGTTCGGTGTTCTGGTTCCACCCGGCCATCTGGTGGCTGGTCGACCAGATCCAACTGGCGCGGGAACAGGTCGTCGACCGAGAGGCTGTCCGCCTGCTCGGGGCGCGTGAACCGTATCTCGAAGCACTACTGACTGTCGCATCGGCCCAGGTCGGACTGGATTGGATGATGAGCCCCGCGTTTTTGCGCAAACGCTTTTTGCGTTCCCGAATTCATTTGCTAACCACTAACGGCACCGAATCCCGGAAGCGGCTGCTTTCGGCTGCCGCCGGATTGGCAATGCTCACGGCGCTTGCGGTATGGACCGGCGCCCGATTAATGCCGCTGCAGGCCGAGGCCGCCCCGGTTCCCTCCAATAGCTCCACAAGTACTACCAGCGTTCCGCCACAATCGAGCACGGCAAAGCAAGATTCTCCGAAATCGATTCGCGTGAGCGGCGCAAAGCAAGAGGAGAAGCTCACCAAAAAGGTGATGCCGAAATACCCGGTTGAAGCGAAGAAGAAACACGTGCAGGGGAAAGTGTTTCTCGACGTGACGATCAGCAAGGAAGGCCGGGTGGAATCCACGCGTCTCGTGAGCGGTCCGCCGCTTCTGGTGCAGTCTGCTGTCGATGCGGTTAAACAGTGGGAGTACAAGCCGACGCTGCTGAACGGCCAACCGGTCGAAGTCGAATCGGAGGTGTTGGTGCATTACACGCTGACGAAGTAAATCGCGGCAGTTTAATTCATAATTGCCATCAGGGAAGGAGCGCTTCGCAAATGCGATCGATTTCTTCGGAGCGCTCTTCTACCAGCCGGTCAACCTGCACTCGCAGTTCTTCCAGATTTTCAGGTGTTGCGTTATCGAGCGATGAATTCCGTTCATTCAGCCTCGTTTGCAGCCGGAAATAGCGATCCGTTCCGTCTGGACGCGCCGGCAGCAGACTCCGCAATTGGTACTCGACGGTGCTGCTCACGCCGTCCAGCACGGTATCCAGAATGGGCCGAGCCCACTGAACGACACCCCAATCCTCCGCTTTCGCGAAGCTTACGGGGGGATTGCTCTTGCCGGCGCCGAGCGATACGAGCGTGATGTCGGCTGCGTTGGAATAGTTGACACGCGTCTCCGCGTACGCGCAAGCGGCGGGATTGTTCGCGAAGACGCCGCCGTCAATCAGCGCATGATAGTCGCTGGTTCCGGGGATCGGAATCCGTTCCGGTGGGAAATAGGTGGGCGCCGCAGAAGTCGATCGAGCCACAACGTGCATAGGGAAGTCGTAATCCGGCCGTTTTTGGGCCATCGTGCTGCGGAAGAAGAATGGGGTATGCCGTTCGAGCTCATAGCTTGGGATAAGGACCGACGTTGTCGCATCTTTTAGCCGAGCATCGCCAAAGAAATTCGCAAAAACCTTCTCCACTGTACGGTCCGGATAGCGGGACCCAATGAGACCGTTCAGGCTTGTGAGACGGCGCCGGAACGAAGTAGAGAAGATAACGGGCCCGAGCTGCCTGTAAAACTCCATCATCTCGGCAGCGCTGTGTGCCGGTTGTCGGGGATCTCCTGAGGGCTTCGTAAGGCCCAGCACCAGAATTCCGCCCGTGGATGTGCCGGCCATGATGTCGAAGAGCGCCGATACCGGTTTCCCTGCCCGGTGTTCGAGTTCATTCAATATTCGCGCCGGAATGATGCCCCGTATTCCTCCGCCATCGATGGAGAGGACGCGGATGGGCCGTGCGCCGTTTGTGTCGCTCGTCATGTGTCGATTGGCCTTCGTTCCACGGCAAGTCTAACCGGCTCGGGTGGGCAATTCGCGTCCGAAGCGCCGTATTGGCGCTCGCGAGCCATTGCTGCCAAAAGACTTGTGCAACAGGCAAGTTTTCAAACTTTGCTGTGAACGAATTTGGCACGATTCGTGCTTGGAACTTCTACAGAGTTTCTACCGTCACATTGCTAACGAGATTTTCAGCGGTCTCCGCAGTCCCGCTGAATAGCAGGAGGAAGCGGTCGATAAGAAGCATCAGGGGAAGTATATGGACATCATCGGCGACCGTAAATTTGTAGAATTACCGGGCGGCAAGATGCACGAGTTACCGCCTTTACTGGTACACGGCGTCCCGAATGTGACGCGGCTCGACAAGATGATGGATGTCGCAAACGAGATCATCTGCCAGGAAGATATGCTCGCTGCGATACCGGAGGAGGCTAGCGGGGCGGCCGAAGAGATCGAACGAAGGAAACTGGATCTGGCCTTGAATCTGGTTGACCAGTATCTAGGCATTCTCACTCACTGGAAATGGGGAGACTCGGTTCTCGAATGGATTCGGCAGTGCGAAATTACATTCGGGTCCCGACAGGATTTACGCACGGTGCTGCGAAACGATCTCTGGCCGCACGCAGGGCGATGCAGCTTCGTTACGCTCCTGGAGGACAAATCGATCCCAACGGATGGCGTGGACCTCGAAAAAGCCGTGGGGTTGCGCTTAGCCTTTCGGCAGATGCCCCCTATACGTTGCTGCTCCGATCAATTCCTGTTCTATCTGAACAATTCCGTGGCGTCGACGGCGTACCAGACGTGGTCCAGCATGACGCCTGCGCCAGTTTCTTCATTGCCGCCCGAACGTTTCGCGTTCGAGGTGGTGAACATGTCCGTGGATATCCATTAGCCGGTCGCGGGTAATTCCAGAAACCCGCCGGATCCAAGCCTTCGGACGAGCCGTAGCACTTCCGCCTGGGCGACGCCGGCGTCAGCGCCCGCTTCGGCAGCCAGAGCGGCAGCCTGCTCACGCACCGAACGGCTTCCGTCCAGCCGGCAGACGACGCTGGCAACCGGAGGCTCTAACGCCAGCGAAGAAGCCAGCCCCTCCACCAGATCGATACGCTGCATGGTTGGCTGCCAGCCGCCATCTCGCGCCGTCAGTTCCTGGCGGAGGCGAACTCGTGAAGTTAGGGCAGGCTTCCAGTCGAGCAACTGCTCATCGGTTGCCCAGGCCGCAAGGTCCTGCCCCGCGAAGCGGGCAACTACGTCATCACCGAAACACTCCTTAGGCGGATGAGGAATATCCTCGATTCTTACCCAATTCGATCCGGCTTTGCGGCGCATCGCCATGAGTCCGCCATGCACTGCGGTGACATTGCGCTCGCGGTAATATGCCAGACGCTGCTCGAAGATCTCGATATCCCGCTCCGGATGGAGAGGATTGGCCTCAAATAGGCGTTCGTGAGCATACTTTGCCGCGCCGAACTCAAAGCCCTTGATGACGAAGACATCGCAGCCGTTGCCCGTGAACCATTCGTCAAGGCGATCCTGCCAGCGCTGGCCTTTGACTTCCACCCACTCACACATCATCTGGAAGAAGCCACCCTCTAGCAGATATTTCGGCGCTTCCCGCGCCAGCATACGCGAAAACCCATCGAGTTCCAATGGGCTGTCGCAGAAAACGAATTGCCGCTCTGCGCTCACGAAGAACGGCGGATTGGCGACAATCAAGTCGAATTGGCGCCCCTCGGCCGGCGCGAGCGCGTCTCCCACTTCGAAATCGACGTTTTCGATCCCATTCAGCGCGGCGTTGAAGCGAGCAAACTCGATTGCGCGCGGGTTAATATCCGTACCGAGGACATGCTTGGCCGACCCGGCCAGCAGTAGAGCCAGCGGACCGCAACCGGTGCCGAGATCGAACACATTCGCTCCGCGTTTTCGCAGCATGAAACGCGATACGGTCAACGTGGTGGGATTCGGCAGCAGCACCAGATCCGGCAGGAGCTCGACTTCCATGTTCGTAATCTGGTCGGAAACCAGCACAAGATTCTCAAGTGGCGCCACCATGCAAGCCGGCTTTGCCACACCGCCCTTCACTTCGAGCATTTCGGCATCTTGCATGAGGCCGAAGATTGCCCCGGGAATGCATTGCCGCAGTAGCGCTTCGTCCGCGGGCTGCCCGAGATAGAAAATCCTTGCCAACTGGTGAAGCGCTGTCGCTTCTTGAGTTTTGTGAAGAAGGAAATGCAGGTTCCGAAGCTTTCGCCAGGGAAGCTCGCTCAGTTCCAGCGTGTCGCGCAAAGCTTCGCGTGTATAGCCGGAATCGGAAAAGAATGTGCCGATCCGGCGCAGTGATCCGGGCGCGATGAGGCGAGGCATGCGCGCATTGTAGCGGATAACGCGTTCCGTGCATCTTCGCGCGACGGCATTTGCCGTAAACTGAAAGCAATGCCGAACACGAACAGCTTTGGCGCAGCGTCCACCCTCCGCGTGAACAAGCGCGATTACAAAATCTATCGCCTGGATAGCTTGGAAAAAGCAGGCATCAGTAAGCTCAATCGCATACCATTTTCGATTAAAGTGCTGCTCGAAAACCTGCTTCGCTTCGAGGACGGGCGAACCGTGAAGCGCGGCGATATCGAATATGTCGCCAAATGGCAGAAGAGCGCTGCGCACGAGATTCAATTCCGTCCGGCGCGCGTATTGTTGCAAGACTTCACTGGCGTCCCATGCGTCGTCGACCTTGCGGCCATGCGTGACGCACTGAAACAGATGGGCGCCGATCCTGGGCTTGCCAACCCGCTGATTCCCGCCGACCTTGTAATCGACCACTCGGTACAAGTGGATCAATTCGGCAGCGCGGCTGCATTCCAGATAAACGCCCAAATGGAGTTCGACCGCAATCAGGAGCGCTACGCATTCCTCCGCTGGGGGCAGGCCGCATTTCAAGACTTCCGCGTGGTGCCGCCCGACACCGGCATCGTACATCAGGTCAACCTGGAATACCTGGCCAAAGTGGTCTTCACAAACGAAAAAACCGGCGAAGCCTATCCCGATACGCTTGTCGGCACCGACTCGCACACAACAATGATTAATGGTTTAGGCGTCGTCGGATGGGGCGTGGGCGGCATTGAAGCCGAAGGCTGCATGTTGGGCCAGCCAGTCTCGATGCTTCTGCCGGAGGTGGTTGGTTTCCGGCTGGCCGGCCGGCTGCCCGAAGGAGCCACCGCCACGGACCTGGTCCTGATCGTGACGCAGATGCTTCGGAAGAAAGGCGTCGTCGGCAAATTTGTTGAATTTTATGGACCGGGCGTTTCGGCCCTCTCACTGGCCGATCGCGCCACCATCGGCAACATGTCACCGGAATATGGCGCGACCATCGGTTTCTTCCCCGTCGATCAGGTCACGCTCAACTATCTGAAGCTGACGAACCGCAGCCCTGAACAAGTGGCTCTGGTAGAGGCGTACACCAAAGAACAAGGGATCTTTCACACTGCGGACACTCCAGAACCGGATTTCAGCGACACACTGGAACTGGATCTGGGGACCGTCGTTACGTCGCTCGCGGGGCCCAAGCGGCCTCAGGATCGCATCAACCTGCCCGACATGAAGCGGAGTTTCCTTGCATCACTCGGCGCAGCACCGAAGTCCGCCGACCTTGCGGTAAACAGCCACAAGGAGAAACTTCACGAGGGCGCCGTCGTGATCGCGGCGATCACGAGCTGCACGAACACGTCTAATCCGTCGGTGCTGATCGCAGCCGGACTCCTCGCAAAGAAGGCCGTCGAAAAAGGACTGGAGAGCAAGCCCTGGGTGAAGACCTCGCTTGCACCCGGTTCCAAGGTCGTCATCGACTACCTGAAGGATGCGGGACTGCTCCCCTACCTCGAACGCCTGAAGTTTCATCTTGTCGGCTTCGGCTGCACCACCTGCATAGGAAATAGCGGCCCCCTGCCGGATAACGTCGCCCAGGCGGTCACGGCCGGCAAGCTGAACGTCGCGGCTATCCTCAGCGGAAACAGAAATTTTGAGGGGCGCATCAACCCGCTAGTCCGCTCGAATTATCTCGCCTCTCCACCGCTGGTGGTTGCTTTCGCGCTGGCCGGCCGGATCGATATCGATCTGGTTGCCGAGCCACTGGGCACCGGGAAAGATGGCAAGCCGGTTTTCCTGCGTGACATCTGGCCCACCTCGGTAGAGATAGAAGAGGCCGTTGGGAAATCCGTACGCACGGAATTTTTCGCTAAACAATATTCTGAGGTGTTTAAAGGGGAGCCTTCCTGGAACGCGATTCAAATCCCTGAGGGCAAGATCTACGAGTGGAGCGACGATTCCACGTACGTCAGGAACCCACCCTATTTCGAGAAATTGGTGGATCCGGCGACGTCAGTAAAGGACATGAGCGGATTGCGCGCTCTCTGTGTGCTGGGCGATTCGGTGACAACGGATCACATATCGCCAGCCGGCGATATTCCAGCCGACAGCCCAGCGGGCAGATACCTGATCTCGTGTGGAGTGAAGAAGCCAGACTTCAATAGTTACGGCTCCCGGCGCGGAAATCACGAGGTGATGGTGCGGGGAACCCTCGCGAATATTCGGCTGAAGAACCTGATGGCGCCGGGCACCGAAGGCGGTTGGACGCGCCATATTCCGGACGGCGAGCAGATGTCCATCTACGATGCCGCGATGAAATATAAGGAGGAAGGTGTACCGCTCGTCATTATTGCCGGCAAAGAGTATGGCTCCGGTTCATCGCGCGACTGGGCCGCGAAGGGTGTTCTGTTGCTCGGAGTGCACGCCGTGATCGCAGAAAGCTTCGAGCGTATTCACCGTTCGAACCTGGTCGGCATGGGTGTGCTACCGCTCCAGTTCCTCGCGGGAGAAGGCCGCGAAACATTCGGGCTAACCGGCGAAGAAATCTTCAATCTCAGCGGAGTTCGCGAGGCCGTCCAAACAGGCGGCCGTGTCCGTGTCCGCGCGGTGCGGCCCGATGGTTCGGAAATCTCCTTCGACACGCAGGTGCGCGTGGATACGCCGCAGGAAATCGAATATTACCGCACCGGCGGAATTCTGCCGTTCGTCTTGCGGCAGCTCGTGGCGGCAAACCGGCAATCGGCCTGAGCTACCGATGAATAGCTTGGTGGACACACACTTCGCCTGAGAAATGCGTTACCGCGGGCCATTGCTCGTCTCCGCTGCTTTGATTGTGCGTGATGGTGAAGTACTGATTGGCCAGCGCCGGCGGGGAGATCGTCACGCACTGAAGTGGGAGTTCCCCGGCGGCAAGGTGGAAACGGGCGAGACGCCGCAAGAAGGGCTGGCGCGGGAGTTGCAAGAAGAGCTTGCGATCAGCGCAACCGTGGGACACGAAGTCGCGCGGTACCAGCACAGCTACCCGGGAGGGACCACGGTATTGCTTCTATTTTACGCCGTCACCGAATTCGCAGGCGAACCCGCGAGCCGCGCGTTCGAGCAGATTCAATGGGCGAAGCTTAGCACATTGCCTGAGATCGATTTCCTAGATGGTGACGTGGACTTTGTGCGCCGCATCGCGCGGGGGGAATTCGATCCGTTCCTGCGATAAGCGCGGCGACAATCAGGCATGAGGCGGGTTGTCATCTTGGGCCCGGCAGGCGGCGGCAAATCGACCTTCGCGCGACGCCTCGGGAAGCGGTTGGCCATACCTGTCGTCCATCTGGATGCCCTGTGCTGGGAGCCTGGTTGGAAGGCGCTCACAATCGATGCATTCCGATCGCGCCTCAGCGAAGCTATTTCCGGTGATGCCTGGATCACAGACGGCAATTATGCCAAACTCACGTTCGATTTGCGAATGCCTCGCGCCGACCTGGTGATTTGGGTAGAGCGATCGCGGTTGCATTGCACCTGGCGGGTGTGCAAGCGAGCGATCAAAAGTTACTTCAACGCGGATGAGGATCTGGCCGACGGCTGCAAAGAGCGGATCGACCGAAGATTCTTGGATCGATTGCGATACATTGCGCATTTCAACCGCGTGAATCGTCCACGCATAGAAGCGGAGCGGATGACGCACGGACCGCATGTACCCGTGCTCGTATTGCGAAGCGATCGCGAGATCGCCGCTTTTCTGGCGAAGTCCGAAAGTGCAGTCCGCCAGGATGGTTTATAAATCGGTCTCTATGATTTTGAGCTTTGAGCAGAATAGCCCTGAATTCGTTGTCGCAGCTGGGCTCAGAATCGCATGGGTGTATAGGTTGGATATAGAGGTGAAATGATCCAACTGAAGCGCGCGTATGATGCGGCTGAGCCCACCGACGGTACGCGATTTCTTATCGAACGGCTATGGCCCAGGGGCGTTAAGAAGACATCTCTCGCGATTGAAGCCTGGCTCAAAGACGCAGGTCCAAGCACGGAGTTACGGAAGTGGTTCAGTCACGATCCCGCTAAATGGGATGAGTTCCGGAAGCGCTACTTTCACGAACTAACAGCGAATCCCGATGCCTGGGAACCCGTTCTCGAAGCGGCACGGCACGGAACGGTAACGCTAATCTACAGTTCCCACGATACGGAACACAACAATGCGGTGGCGCTCGAGGAGTTCCTCAACAAGCACCTCCGAAAAGCAACGGCACATAAAACGGCATAAATAGCTTCCGGTTTTCCGGAACGCGCCTGCCGCTCAATCGAGGTCGAACGGACGTTTAGGCGGAGTCTCGCTTTTGTCTTCCTTCGCCTGTTTCAGCAGTTCTTCGAATTTTCTGTCCAGCACTTTAGCGTTGTTCCGGTGCGCGTCGAAGCTCTTGGCAAACGCTTCAGCTCGTTTGTCGGCCGCGCCTTTCAGGTCTTGCACAGCCGCTGCGAGGTCTTCAATCAGCGGCTTTTTCGCTGGCTCATGATGCCGGATGACAACTCTCGTTTCGGGGTCGATCTGAAGCAGGCTTTGGCAACAGGGGCAAGCGATTTCGAAGACATCGGCCATAGTTTAGATCGTAACGCATAAGGCGGAACAACGGGCGCCGGCTGCTATCCTCCAAATAGCCGACTCTGACCGATGGACGACATCCTTCACTGGTTATCCCAATTTGGGTACATCGGGCTGTTTGCCGCTTTGGTCTTTGGCATCGCCGGGCTACCCATACCCGACGAGACGTTGCTGGTATTTTTCGGCTATCTCGTCTCTCGCGGCAAGATGCATCCCGCGCTCACCTGGCTGACGGCGCTAGTCGGCAGCATGGGCGGCATCTCGTTGAGCTACACGATTGGGCGCGTAGTGGGATACCGTTTCGTGCATCGGTATGGCCGCTACGTTCATCTCACGGACGAGCGGCTGCGCCAGATCCAGCAATGGTTCGACCGCATCGGCCACTGGCTTCTTACCATTGGCTATTTTCTTCCGGGAATTCGCCATTTCACTGCCCTGGTGGCCGGGATGTCCGAAATGAAGTTTCGGTCATTCGCATTATTTGCGTATCCGGGGGCCGTGCTGTGGATCACCTCATTCCTGGCTCTGGGATATTTCCTGGGTGATCAGTGGGAGGTTGTGTTCAACCACTTGCACCAGCAGATGACGTTGATCACTATCGTTTTGTGTATCGTCGCCGTAGCAATCTGGTATTGGAAGAAGCGGCGGAAGCAAAGGTCAGGCTGACGATCTCTTCAAACCCGCAATCAACGAATACCCCGCCAGTGGTAAGCAACCGGCAAGGACACACGCCGGCAAATAGGAGTGGAAGCGTTCGATGGTCCAGCCGAACAATGGGTTAAACACAAAGGTTGTGGCTCCGTACGACGCCACCAGGCCGGATACCGCGAAGGCGGCCCGCTGCGCGCCATAGATATCCACCGGCAGCGTGTACAGGTTTGTACTTCCCGCGGCGATGAAGAAATAACTCAGCGCGATCCCGGCGGCGGCCAGTCCCGGGCTGGGCAGAAAAGGAACGACGATGGTTTCAAGCGCAAGCAAGCCCATGATGAGGCAGACCCGCAGCCGCGAGGGGACTTCGTGCATGCCGCGGGCAATCCAGCGCATGGATAAATAGCCGCCGAGGAGGGCGCCGGCTGTGCCGCCAAGCGGCGGTATCCACGCGAATGCCCGGTTCGCATGTTCGGCGGTGAGATGAAAACGGCCGACCAGATAGAGCGTAGTCCAGTACGTCCAGAGCGTATAGCCGGCCATGGCGAGAAAATTCGCAATCACCAAACGCCAGAAGCGGGCGTCCCTCAGCACGCTCCTGGCTCCGGAAGAGCGCTTGTCCATTGGCGGCCGTACAGGAAAGCGCCGGTCGAGAAGCCACCAACCGGCGATCCAGATAAAACCGCAACAGCCGGCGATGACAAACGCCCACTGCCAGTGACCGCGCCGCAAAGCCCAGGCAGCCAGCAGAGGAGCGACGAGCGAACCGATACTGATGCCAAGTTGGCCGACGCCGGCGCCGAGAGCGCGTTCCTTCGGAAGCAGATAGGTGCCGTATGCTTTGCCGGTACCCGGGATACCGCCCGCTTCGCCAACTCCGAGAGCTAACCGGGCCCAGAACAACTGCGCAAACGATCTGGCAAAACCCGTAGCGACTCCGGCGATGGACCAGATGCCGACGGCGAGACTGGCAACAGGCGTGAGGCCCACGCGGTCCATCAGCCAGCCCAGGACGGGAGCGCACAGGGCATAGGTGATCGCGAAAACGGCTACGAGATTGCCATATCCGAGGTCGTTCAAATGAAACTCTGCCTTAAGGACCGGCGCAAGCGAAGCCAGCAGCAGCCGATCCAAGTAGTTCAGTGACGATGACAGGAGGAAAAACGAAATCAGCAACCAACGCACACGGGCCGATTCCGGCGCCGCGTTCAGGATGGTGCGCCGTGCGGAGCTGCTCACCACGTGCCGGCCGGCGATGCGGCTAACGCCAATTTATGGCGTATTTCTTCCGGAATCGGAATAGAGCGCTGTGTATTCCGATCCATACACGCAACGACAACGATTCCGGCCGCGGCAGGCTGACCGGTCTTCAGGGTCTTGAATTCAAAGCGAACGGAAGAGTTGCCGACATGTGCCACGCGGACGTGGATATCAATTACATCGTCATGCTCCATCGCCATTTTGAAATCGCAGTCCACATGAACGCGTGGGAAGTTGATCGGGCTTTTCGGATCGTAGTTGATACCCAGCGTACGCAGAAATTCGATCTCCGCCGATTCGAAGTAGCGGAACATCGCGGTGTAATGAATCCGCCCGCTGGCGTCGGTGTCAATGAAACGGATACGCGTTTGAAAAACGAACGGAGGCGTCATTTGATTGTTCTTCCACAGCATAGCGGCTCGCTGGGGCAAAAGCTGAATGCGGAAATCGCTATGCTCACAGTGATGGGGTGCAAACAGAGAGACCGCCCACGCCGATTTCGTTTTGCGAACCGGGCGAGCGTTCTCCGTAACGCGAATTGACCTGAATGGGCTATCGCTTCATCGTTCTAGCATTAATCCTGGCAGCGAACGGGTTCTTCGCGGCGGCGGAAGTGTCGCTTGTCTCTGTTCGCCAATCGAGCCTTAGAGCTTTAGCCGAGCGCGGAGTCGCCGGAGCACAAGCGGCGCTGAGCCTGCTGGCCCGGCCGAGCCGGCTACTCTCCGTGACGCAGGTGGGAGTGACGCTCGCGAGCCTTGGGCTGGGCTGGGCTGGGGAAGACACACTATACCATCTGCTCATGGATGTTCTCGAACCCGTCCATTTGCAGATCTCGCCGTTACTTGCGCACTTCATTGCGTTCACGGTAGCGTTCTTGGCGATCAGTTACGCACACGTCGTTGTGGGCGAGGTCGTGCCGAAAAATCTCGCGATCGAGAAGGCTGCGCGAGTCGCCATCTTGACAGCGCCCCCCCTGCTGGTGTTCTACCGTCTCTCCTCCCCTTTCGTGATTGTTATTGAAAGAACGACTTCCCTGATTTTGAGATTGCTTGGACTTTCGAGCGGATCGGATGCTCGCGGCAGTCATTCGGTGGAGGAGTTGAAGTATGTCATTCAGACCAGCCGCCACGCAGGGTACCTCGCACAATTCGAACAGGATGCAATTCAGCGCCTGATCGAGCTGTCGAAATATTCGGCGCGGGAGATCATGGTTCCACGGCACAATATCGTCTCGCTCTCCGTGGATTCCCCATTGGATCAGGTGCTGAGCGTCATGTCGGAACATAAGTACACGCGTGTGCCGGTTTATGAAGACCGCCCGGAACGCATTATCGGCATTGTTCATTACAAAGACCTCATGCGCGTTTGGGAAGAGCGGCGCTTCGCGCACGAGAAACGACAAGCTACCCGCCCATTCCGGCTTCGAAAATTCCTGCGCAAGCCGCTGGTTGTGCCCCAAACTAAGCCGCTGAATCAGTTGATCGATGAATTTCGCATCAGCCACACGCACATGGCCCTGGTCGTGGACGAGTTCGGCACCATCGTGGGCCTGGTGACGCTCGAAGACGTGCTCGAACAGGTATTCGGGGACATCGGGGATGAACACGATGTGAAGCGGCCTGAAATATCAAACGAGATGGTGCTGGAACTGGAAGGCAGCACAACAATTCGCGACCTGGAGACGCGCTACAACATCATCCTTCCGGCCGACGCCGGATTTGAAACGCTGGCCGGGTTCTTGCTCACACACTTCGGCTACATCCCGAAGGCAGGCATGTCGATGGAGCATGGAGGCCGCCGATTCACTATTTTGGAGATGGATCGAAATCGAATAGCGAAAGTGCGGATTCGAAGGCTCGAGCCGGCTCCGGCCGCTGACGTTGTCACTCCGTGATCCGACGGCCCCACAGAGCGTGAGCGGCATATTCCTCGAAGGCGGCGCGTGTCGTATAGCGGAAAGCATATCCGATTTCCCGCTTCAACCGCTCGGTGCTCACAATCCAGGGGTGGCGGAGCAATTGCAACACCCAAGCAGGCGCGGGTGCCAGAGGTACCCGACATCTCCACGCCACCCCGTCCAACGCATGGAGCGCCGTATAGGGCATGCGGACAGGCCGTGTTTGGAGCTGGCGACACATCTCGTCGATTGTGATAACGCCTTCCGCGCCGACGTTGAAAATTCCCGAAGTTCTGTTCAACAGCAAGAGGCGGATAATTTCAACGATGTCGTCGATATGGGTAAATTGCAAAGGTGCGGCGCGCGAAGGCATGAATACCAAACGTTTGCCCAGATACTCCAGTAGAGGATTGGTGCAAGTTGGCCCTATGAAAAAACTAGGGCGGAGCACGGTGGCAGCAGGTAGGGTTCCCGTTGCGGCGTGTTCTGCGAGCGTATGTTCAATCTGCCGCTTGTGCATTCCGTAAACGAAACCCGAATTGGTCCGCATAGGCTGGGTTTCCTCAAGGCGTGCGGGATTTACGTGGTGAAAGCCATAGACTGTCGCAGAACTCAGATGCAACAGATGCTTTACGCCGGCGGCCCTGCACGATTCCAACACGGCCTTGCTTCCGTTAACGTTGATATCCTCCATCAGATTTGCGTCGCGAAGCGGACGGACAACAAAGGCTGTGTGAACCACGGAGTCAATCCGATGCCGGCGAAGAATCTCTGAGAGCGGGGAGCGCACGTCGGCAACCACAAAGACGGTTCGCGCCGGCGACACTGAAGGGGGGCGCACATCCACGCCTACGACGGTCTCAAAGCGGGGATCGTTCGCGAGGACTCTCGTGAGAGATTGCCCAAGCGATCCGGATGAACCCGTCACCAAAGCGTTCATGCGTATTTGCCGGGTGCGAATACCGGTGCCCGATCAGCGTTCCAGGCTGGTGCCGATGCTGGAATCTGTCTCAGCAACAAACGCCGGAACTCGTGATAATGCACTTCGAGATTGTGTCGCGGCGATCGGACAAAGGAGCGGCGAATGTTATCCGCTTCGGCAAAACAGCGTCGTTCCAAATCTTCCGGTAGTCGATAGCTACCAAGCAGGTAATTCGCAGTCAGTTTCGCCTGCAGGTCTGCTAACGGCCAAATGCTGCCATTCGGCTGGACTAGGCCGATAAAAAACAAATCGCGATGTTCAGGATGAAACGTGCGCAGATACAGCGTAGGAACATCATCTTCGTAGTTGATGAAGTCGCGGTCGAAGAACGGAAAACGGACGGCGTAGCCGGTGCATGCGATGACCGTGTCGAATTCGCCTGAACTTCCGTCGCTAAACCAGACCCGGTTACCGTCGAAGCGCTCAACGGCGGCCAGCGTCCGAATGCGGCGCTCTCGAACGTAGTAGAGCAGTTCCGAATTGATGAGAGGATGGCAAGCAAGCAGCGCATGATCCGGCTTGGGTAGGCCTCGCCGCGTATATGCCGCGATTGCCCATCGAATTAACCGGCCGCCCAGCGTCTTGAAAACTGGCCAGGGCAACCAAGCCAACCGCGCATACCACACGTCGGAAGGAATTCCGAAGATGAATCGCGGCAGCACGTGATAGCCGCGCCGTAAGCTCATGGAACAAGTTCCAGCGACGCGAGCAATTTGCACGGCAATGTCAGCCCCCGAATTCCCTCCACCAATAATGAGCACGCGATCTCGTTCAAAAATGTGAGCGCTCTTGTAGTCATGCGAATGCAGCAGCCGTCCGGTGAACGTCCCGAGAACTAGCGGCATGCGAGGGCACCAATGGTGTCCGTTGCAGACAAATAACGCGTGAAATTCTTGCGTGGCGCCGTCGCTCAGTGTGACAATCCAGCGCTGGCCGCCCACCTTCTCCACATGTTCGACCTCAGAGGTAAATCGTATGTGATTGAATAACTCGAAGCGCCTGGCGTAGCTTTCGAAATACTTCAGCAGCAGGCTTTGTGAAGGATAAGGAGGATAGTGGTCCGGAAACGGGAAATCCTCTAATTGAGAGAGGGTCTTTGAACTGATCGACCTCACGGATTGGTAGACGCTCGAATGGCCGGGAACCGTCGAATAAATCCAATTTCCGCCAACGCGATCGTTCTTTTCAAAAACTGTAAAATTGTGAAATCCGGCTTGTAGCAAATTCTTCGCTGTGGCAAGACCGGATGGGCCGGCGCCGATAACACAGATACGGAAATCCTGAGGCGCTATCACGTCGGGCCGCGGTTCACGAAGATACAGGCTCGGCCACCATCACCGGTTCGGGCGGGAAACCCACGAGGCCCAGGCGCAGGAACTCCGAGCGTTCAAACCGTTCCAGTTCGGCCGTCTGGCAGCCGTCGCGATGCCCGTCGGGATCGAAAACAAACATCAAACGCA
The DNA here is from genome assembly GCA_025927575.1 of Bryobacteraceae bacterium. GTDB lineage: Bacteria > Acidobacteriota > Terriglobia > Bryobacterales > Bryobacteraceae > KBS-96. The sequence continues at coordinate 46,277 of JAICLJ010000008.1, forward strand.
TACTCGCATGGCGAGCGCCGTTATAGGTCACAACCGCGCTACAGATGGCGGATTCCCGTCGAATTTGGTCGAGTTGGACCGCGATGTGCAATCGGCTGTGAGGCGGAACAAATTGCCTGAACTTGGCTTCGGAAATCATAGTCAGCACTGGAAACACGAGGCGGGAGTGCATGCGAGCGCCCGTTACTTCCACGAGCCTTCCTGCCAGTTGCGCGGAGATTTCAACGAGCAAAATGCCGGGCGTTACCGGAAAACTGGGGAAATGATCTTGAAACAACTCATCCGGAAAATCGGTCGTTGCATATCCCTCAGCGCTTTTGCCTGGGTTGAAAGCAGTAATCCTTTCGAGAAGACGCCATCGCATTGTTTAGGAAGCCTGAACGTAAGGTCGAACGTATCACACGCCGGGCGCGAAACACAACGCTGTGGATTCAAGTAGACTTCGTGATCAGAAAATTGTGTATCGCCAGTGCATCGATTCTGGTGCTCATAAAGCACTCAATCGCATCGGCAGGAGTCTCGACAATCGGTTCGCCGGCGCGGTTAAACGATGTATTCAAAACAACCGGAACGCCCGTTCGATTCTCGAACTTCCGAATCAGATCGTAGAAGAGCGGGTTCTCATACCGACTCACAGTCTGCACGCGAGCGGTTCCATCGACGTGGGTGACCGCAGCCAAAGTCGACCTCTTCTCCGGGCGCACGTCTACAACACGCAACATGTACGGGCTCGTACCTTTCAAATCGAACCATTCGGCCGATTTATCTTCAAGAACGGCGGGGGCATACGGACGAAAGCTTTCGCGGTGCTTTACATGACAATTCAAATAGTCCTTCATGGGCTGCGGACGAGGATCTGCGAGAATGCTGCGGCGCCCTAGCGCACGAGGGCCGTATTCAGAGCCGCCCTGGAACCATCCCACGACGAATCCAGCGGCGAGTAAGCCAGCCACTGACGCCGCAATATCGGGACAGACAACAGGCTCCAGGTTGGCCGCTCGTAAAGCCGCGACTACTTCGCTGTCCGTGTAAGGAGGCCCCAGCGAATCCGAGAGAAGGCCGCGTGATTTCCGATCGCGCCTAAGCACATGCGCGCCGTATAGCGCGCAACCCAGTGCCTGCCCGCAATCGCCCGCATTCGGCATCACGTAAAGATTCTGGAAGCGCGACCGGCGAAATGCGCGCTCGTTGGAAACGCTATTCAAAGCCACACCCCCCGCAAGGCAGAGATTCCGCGATGGAGTTAGCCGCGCAAGCGCTGTCACGGCGTTGGTCACGATATTGTCCAGCAACATTTGACCGGCCCTCGCGACGTCGCCATGAATGGGTTCAATGGATGTTCCGGGACGCCGCGGCTTCGCGCCGAGATCGGACAACGTAGCCTGCAATTCCTTATGTCTGAGAAATCGGAAAGCACCGTTATCATGCATTTCGAGGTGGGGAGACAGCGCACGATAGCAGGAATCCCGTCCGTAGGAAGAGAGTCCCATGGTTTTGCCTTCTTCTCCAGAGCGGAAGCCGAGATAATTCGTGAACCAGTGATAGAGAAGCCCGGGACTCGATTCTGGAAACGTATGTTCTCGATGTATGGCGAACGCGGCATTCTGGACAGAGGATAGTGTTATCGCGAGAGGCGAGCCTCCGAGCCGGCCCAGCGGTTCTCCGCAGTTATCGAGAGTGAGTACGGCCGCTTCATCGAACGGGCTCGAGAGGAATGCCTGAAAACGATGAATCGCGTGGTGTTCGATGTTTGTAACGATTTCAGCGTTCGGGAAATAGCGGCCCAACTTTCGCCCGAGTTGAAAGCAATTTACGGCAAAGTGGGATTCGCTCGCGACCACCAGATCGATGTCACCGGGACCGAGCCCCGTTCCTCTTAGAAGCGCGTCGAGGAAAGACCGCCAGGCAGTCTCGAATACGCTTATCGGCGGCAGGTCGTGGACGCCTTCGGAGAGCAGATATCGAGTCGTCTTCCCAAAATTCGTTTTACCGGCTCGAATCTCATCGTGCTCAGCCTGGGAAAGCAGAACCGCGTACTTCTTTCTGAGAAACCGGTCTAAATTGAGCGCCCGGACGCCGTGGGCTGAAGAAGCGAGCGCGAAACTTGCGCCGTGTCCCGTTGAGGATATTCCGAGGACGTTGTACCCGCAAGACGAGTTCCTCCATCGCCGCAAAGATCTCCACGCATTCCGAATAGCGCGCTCAGGACCGGCAAGAATGAAATCTTTCACCAATGATTCAGTTCCCGGTACTCGTTTGCAGTTCCTTGAGTCTGCTTTCGACAATATGGTAGAGCAAGATGGGATGAATATTCGCCGTGATACTCACCGGCGCACCGAAGGAAATTTTCACATCGAACTTGCCCGGCGCATGGCGATCAAAAAAGCTCGCGCTCAGATGAACTGGCACGACGTTCGTTTGCGTTTGCGCCGCGAGGAGTGCGGCTCCTGGGCGCCAAGTGAGAATCGGACTATAGCCTCGATCGATCCATTCGCAGGATTGAAGAAGACCTTCTCTGGTTTGGCCGAATCGCGGCAGCGGCGTGTAGGGGAAGAAGACGATGGTGAAAGTCGCGGGATTAATACGCGAACCGCCCCAAAGCGGCTCCCTTCGAGTCGATCCAAGCAGCGAAGCGGCGAAGAAGAGTTTTTTGGATATACCAGCCGGGATGCTTCGATAGATTGCGAGATAGTCCATAAAATGCCGGCGGGGCCCCTGTTGGATCGCCAGAATAACCGGCGGTTCAAGACCGGCCAGCAAATCCCGATTGACTGCGTTTGCGCGCAGACGAAGACTCATATATGGATCGATTATTAGCGATCGAGCCAGCCGGCGCAGCGGGTTCCAGCCAGTCCAGCGATGCAACATTCTGGACGAGGTTTCGCCTCGCCAGCTTTCCTCATGGTCCGGATGAGCCGCGGACTGCAGGTCCGCGATTGTGACGGTTTCCACCAGCTCCGCCGTCGGAAGAGCGATACTGTATTCCGTCTCCAGACGTGACAGCAGCTGAACAAGGTCCAGCGATTCCAGGCCGAAATCGCGCACGAGCTCGATCGTTTGCGGCGCGTGTATCTCTCTGTTACTGGCTATATAGCGACTCAGCTTTTCGATTCTGTGCTGCCGGTTCGGCTCACGGCGAACGTCCTCGAGCGTGATCGGACCATCGTCGCTTCCCGCACCATGAGGCTCATCGCCGCTGTCCGTTGCAAATGCGGCAACTCTGTCGCGATCCACTTTTCCCAGCACCAGGCGCGGAAAATCCGCGTGCGGCCAACTCGTCCAACCGCTTATACGCTCGAAAGGAAGCAGGTTCTCATTGGCGAGCCGCACGGCAGCAGTGGGAGATTCTCCATCTCGCATCAGTAAAACGGCGTGCACTTCCTCAAACCCGTCCCGATTGAGACCGAAGACGACCGAGTCACGTACGCCCGGCGCTTCCCTCAGCGCGGCTTCCACAATCTGCGGATTCACATTATAGCCTTCCCCGGTGACAATCAGATCGCGTTTGCGACCAAGAAAGTAATATCGGTTCCGGCTATCCTCGGCTGCGAGGTCCCCCGTGCGGAAGTAACCATCCTGAGTCAATTCAAGCGGTTGTATACCGCGATCATAGTAGCCGGCGGCCAAATGCCGGCCACGAACGAGAATCTCACCCTCTTCGGAAATTCTAACGGCGCCGCGGTGAACCGCTTTCCCAATAGATCCCAACCGCCCTACAAACGGCCGGTTCACGGTGACGAACGCCGCTGTTTCCGTGGACCCGTAGCCCTGCACGAGAAAGCAGCCTCCCTTCCTCCAAAACTCCTCGCGCGTTCTCGGCAGCGTCGCTCCTCCAATCAACAGAATCAGAAAGCGCCAACCGAGTAAACGGCGTATACGGATCACACGCTGCAGACGGCCGAATGCCCAAGGGCCGCCGCTGCTCGTTAGCGCGCTCTCGAGCAGGTCCAGCACCCTTGGAACGGTGGATAGAGCCAGCACTCCGCTGGCGTGGATGGTTCGGATAAGGTGTTGGGGCGCGACGGAATGCGAATGAAGCACGGTGAGCCCGAGCGAGAGGGGAACGACCCCGCTTAACATCAATCCCTGGATGTGGCTGAGAGGTGAAAGCGCGAGCAGCCGCACCGGCAGGTACCGTGTCAAGCGTTTCCAATACGAAAACCGCGCGGCCTGGACCATCAAATTGCCGTGCGTGAGAACGACTCCTCGCGGTTCGCTTGAAGTTCCGGATGTAAATAGAATCGCCGCGGGATCGGAGTCGGAGATCGACACGGCCAGTTCGTTCCACGGGCATAATGGCGTCTCAGAATCAAGGTTGAACAAATATTCACTTGGAATCGGAATCGAGGCAGCATCCCGATTGGAACCGCAAATCAGCAGCGAAGCGTCAAATCTCACTGCGAGTTCCGCGACGCGGCCAGCGGGCCAATCCGCGTCGGCAGGCATCACTACCAATCCTCTTAGAGACGCCCCCAAGAAGAAGGCCAACCACTCAGGGCAATTCGCCGCCCAGATGAGAATGCGGGATTGAGGGGGGAGATTGCGCTCCCGTAGTATTGCCGCCGCACGGCAAGCGTTCTCATACAGACGCTGGTAAGTCCACCATCGTACTCCGTAATCGGAGCGTAGCCCGACAGCACGTCTCGATCCCCAGTTCTTCAGGGAAAGCGCAAGCGACTGAAGTGTTGCCGGCTCGGTCATCTACAAACTCAGCGAATAACCGCCATCTACAATAATCGTTTGCCCTCTGATCCAATCGGATTCCGGCGAACAGAGAAACGCGATGACTCCCGCTAAGTCGTTGGGCGTGGCGACACGGCCGGCTGGCGTTCGCGCGGCAATTTCGCCGGCGAGCGCATCGAAATTCCGCAACAGCCGTGTACTGGGTGTATCGACGAATCCTCCGCAAACTACGTTCACGTTGATATTGGACGGCGCAAGCTCGACGGCAAGATAACGCGCCATCGATTCGATCATGGCTTTCGCAGCGCCGAGACCACCGTACCCCGGAAGGCAGAAACGGCTTCCCAGGCTTGAAATACCTACAATCCGGCCTCCGTTTGGCATCGACTTAGCAGCCAGTTGTGAACCAAGCAGAAACGCGCGGGCATTTAGGTCGATCATCTTTTGCCACGTGCGAATATTCATTGTCGAAAGCGGCTGAAACGCACCGCGCGCGGCATTGCTGATAAACACATCCAATTTACCCAGCCGACGGGCAGCGACATTGAATAACTCGTGGAGGCTATCCTCTTTCCCAACATCAGCCCGGAAAGCCGAGCAAGGGATGCCAAGCGCTTCCACGTCGGCAACGGTGCGATTAGCAGCGGCATCGTCGTGACAGTAACCGATTCCAATCTGTGAGGGCGTCTCGAGCGCCAGACGGAGCGCGATGGCTCGGCCGATTCCGCGCGATCCACCTGTGATGAGTACGGACTTGTTTCTTAGCGTATCGGGCATGTATCGGCGGATTGCGGCTCAGTATATCTCAACAAAATCTTCGCATTGCGGAATACATCATAATGCGCCGCAACGTAGTTCGCTCGCTGCGCGCGTAAATATGGACTGTTCATTTGAGGGGAGAGCAACACTTCGGACCGGTCGGCCCATTCGACTGGTTTGTAGCCCGAGATCAGTGTTCCTCGCGATTGAGGAGTTACGATCTCCGCGAGTCCGCCAGTCGCGGCCGCCAACACGGGCGCGCCCATCCTCAGCGCCTCCAGCGCGACCATTCCAAATGGCTCATATCTGCTGGGAACCAGGACCAACGACGCTTCGGCGAATAGGTTGTCAACAGCCGAGCGCGGCAGCCAGCCGCAGACGTGACAGGTTTCGGGGAATTGCCGTGCGAAAGCGTGCACGGCAGCAGTTTCCGGCGCATCGCCGTGCCCGCCGGCAATCGCGAACTGCCGCTTCGGGGTGCGCCTTATTAACTCACGCGCCGTTTCGATGAATACGTCGACACCCTTGGAATGGCAGAATCGTCCAGCGAAAACGATGGGACCATCCGGGGATGGCTGAAGGTACACATCACCACGGCCGGCAAGCCCGTGCGGAAGAATGCTCGACGTCTGTTGCAAGCCGGGGCAAGTCTCAATCCCTAGTTGCCGCTCCTCCCGGCAAAGGAAAAAGACATGATCTGCTTTTCGAAATAGCAACTGCTGCAAATTCGACCATAGCCTCCTTTCGGTGCTGAAAGATAGTTCCTTGCGAAGCACGGAATGAGCTGTATAGAGCAATCGCAGACCGAATCGCGAAGCCATCTCGAGCGCTAGATCGGCGAGCCCGAGGCTGTGCAGCTGGATTACATCTCCAGCTCGCGGCTGCAAAGGGAATACGCGCCGATCCAGACTATGCAGATGGACGCCCAACCGGGTATCGAGCGACTCAGCCAACGGCGCAGAAGACAAGACATGAACCTCGCATCCCATGCTGGCTAAAGCTTCAGCCTGGTTCGCGACCGCGGCGCCTATTCCCGACCACGTTGAGGGCGGATAGTCCGAGGTCAGCAGAAGCAACCGCACAATTTATCCATTAAATTTCCCGGCTAGCGACTGGCGATCTGTGCGGCTGGGCGCAACCAGCCGGTTATGGCAAAACTGGTCGGCTCCGCGCATCAGCACAGCGCCCCAGTTCTCAAGTGAGTAACTCTGCCCCATGTGCATGGCGTTGTGATGAGACTGCCCCGGATATATGCGAACGTCTGTTGGGACGAGGCGATAATTGAACGCATACCTCATTTCCGAGCTGCGATTCGGTCCGGAGCCATGAATGACACGTTCGGAAAAAATAATAAACTGGCCGGCTTTCATTTCCGCGTTGACCACTTTTGCCGGATCGTAATCGAATTCCAGTTGAAAGTTCACTTTATAGAAACCGTCCGGACCGCCGAACTTAATCGTTCTGACTCGCTCATGGGTGCTGGGAATAAACTGGAGACATCCATTTTCAAGCTTCGCCGGCGACAGTGCGATCCAAACGGTTAACTGAAAAAGTTCATTTCGATCCGGTGGAACCAGCGCCGGTTGAAGATAATCCTCCAACATGTAAGTGCTGGCTTGGTGCCATTGAATTTCACGGCCGCCGGGCGACTTGAAAAATAGCTGCGAGCGCCAGCACAAGAGATTGGGGCCGAGGATCTGCGCCGCTCGTTCGAGGATTGCCGGGCTTCGCATGAACTCCATCATCTGAGGCGACTCCAGGTGCAGATCGCGATCCGTGACGATGTGGAAGTTCTCGGACGGCAGCCGCCGTTTCCACGTCAATACCCGAATGAGCGATTTCACATCCGATTCTGAAAAACCGTCGAACGGCCCGATGAATCCATTTTCGTGAAACGAACGGATCTCTTCTGCTGATAACCGATATTCCGAATCGACGTTGGCCTTAGGCGAGAAATCCGATGGCTTCTTGTACACGCACGGCTGATCGATGTAGGCCCGCGTCACCCACGAGCCGATCACCACGCCATACATGCTCCATGTCCAGTTCTTTAAGATGCTACGAACCGGGGGCCACCAGAACGAGATCGGCAGGTGAAGGATCTTCCAGAAGGCGAGGAACAAAACGCCCAGGAGATACAGCGTCCGTTGTCCGAACGGCCTTTCACGGGGCTCCGGTATAAGCACTGGGGCGATTGTAAGTCGGGCATGTAATCGAAGTCAATCGAGATTAGCCACTCCGAAATGATAGACTCTGATCTTCCTCGATGAACGACCGAGATCTGCCTGTAAACCGAGACCCGCGCCCCGCCTCCGCGGATGATTTCTGGATGAGCGAGGACAGCGACGACTTCGGTGAATCGGGCGAGGAGATTCGTTCGGCGGTCGCTCAGCGGCCATTGCTGTCGAGCGCCACGGATCTGCTAATTTCATGGCTGCCACAATCGGAGGATTCCAGCGATACGGCGTCGTCGAACGAAATATGGGATCGCTATTTCGGCAACTCAGGCCGCGAACGCCTTTCGGCTCCCCACGCACCTCACATGCGGCGGCCTGCTCGGGATTCTGAAATCATTCGTCCTTCAGTCGCGCCACTCGAACCTTGGGAAATCGAAGCGGCTGAATCCTCTGTTGACTGCCTCTTTAGATTCCTGCGCGCGCTCGAAAAATGTGACATTTCAGCAGCTATGGCGTGCGTTTCGACGGACTATCACGTAGTCGATGATGATGGCGAGATTGACCGTCCTAGATTACAGCTCGATTTGGAAAAGCTCGTCGACGAGTGGTGCGGGGCGGGCGTTCAAATTTCGACGACAGAGGTTCCGGACCCGGTGTTTCATCCGGCGGGTGTTTTGATTTCGGGCACTATCCAGATCGATTTCACCGAACATTCCTCGCAACGAGTCAGCCAACTCATCAGCCGTATATTCGTTTTTAGCAAGAGCTTAAGAGATGAGTGGCGGCTTTCCGCCATCGTGAAGTTACCGCGGGTAGCGAAGTGAAGCCTGTAAGGCAAACCAACCGGATTGACTCCGATCTGGAATTACCGCTAACTTTTTTACGCCGCTATCTCTTCTACCTGCACGGCAGGCCGATCAGTAGCAGTAACTCACAATTCCGCAGCAAGCGTCTCGAAGGGCTAAAGAGCCTGGTAAGCGTGTTTAAAGATCGCTCCCAGCCTACGCTCGACCGTATTTGCGTGGTGCTGAATGCTCTGACGGAAGCGAACCTTCTCCAACTGGCGGCCGTGGTCGAAGAAGATCTTCGAACGCTTCTTCCAATACCACCGCCGCGCGACGTTATCTCATCTTCCTCGTCACCTAGCCCACATTTCATAAGAAATGCTCGGAAAACGATGCTCGCGTTCGGTCCCGGTATTGGCATCGGAGATGAAATCATCTGTTTCCCAATCGCCTCGCGTCTTCAGGGGCTGGGGTCAGAAATTACAGTGTTAACCGGTTACGAAGGCCTTTGGAACCCGGTACCCGGCGTGGCGGACATTAAAACTTACCATTCCAGCCGGGAGTTTATTGAACAGATCCGAAGGGGCTGGGATCTGGTAATGATGATTGACTTTGAGAATCCAGGGCTTTGGCCTGCGATTTCTCGCGAGATCTCAGTGGATCGATACGCTGAGATTTCGTTAGGAGTACGATCGGCAACCGCTTTTGACAGGCGGGCCTCACGTCTTCATCGAATGCCGTCCCTTGATCCGTATTTTCAGAATTTCTATTACTCCTTAGATCACATCATGGATTGGCTCGGCGCCCCGGACACTCGAAATTTCCGGCAAGCCCTGGTTAGGTCAGCGGCGCGGGCAAACCCTCATGACTTTGTTATTCTTGTCAGCCCATTCACATCCAAATTCAATGCGTCGCTGCGCTACTGGGGGGGCCTGCTCAAATCTGTCGCTCCGACAGATGTGGGCGTCACTGTCCGATTCCAGATCGAAACCGGATCTAACCACACAACGGAAGCGTTCGCGATTGAATTAGCGAAAATAGCGGCCGCAAGCGCACCTGCCGGAGTTCACTTCGAGCTGGTAAATGCGAATGGAAGAAGCGCCTCGCTCCGTGAGATATTCGAATGCCTCGAACGAGCCGACATGGTGCTGGCTGCGGATTCGTTTCTTGCGCATGCCGCTCCCGCTTTCGGAGTTCCCGCAACGATCATCGCAAGGGACGGCGTTGAGAACTGGCGGGTTCCTGATTCCAGTAACTTCTACTTCAAGATGCGAGATTCGATTTCGGCGGTTGCGTTATCAATTCGAGCGTTAATTCGCGAGCTTACGCTAGCCGATTCGCCCGACGTGCCGTCTGTTCAGCGCCAACGGCCCGAATGCCAGGCTCTTCAGCGCGCATCGGATCAAGTGGCCGGATCTCTTTTTTCCGCAAACCCCAATCTGGAACACATTCGTGAGGATTGGATCGCGTGCCATCACGCATACTGCCGGGTTGCCGGCGAGCTTAGATTCTGGCCTACGTACTTCGATTCGATGCTTAACGATGAACTTTACGAGCACCTGATTGGCCCTTGGCCTGAAGCGCAAGCTGGCGATAGTGCTGGATGGGAGGAGGCTTTACTCTTTCACCTGCAACATCGCTTCCAGGAGTGGCACAATTCCAATTTACAAAAATATTTGAATGGATTTACGAGTTCATCGATAACGCGGACGGCTCCGTATGCCGGCTGAATTGCGGCGAGTGCTGCTCGGCATGGTGAATTACTTACAATCCGAGCAATTGGCCAACGGCGATTTTCCTTACTTCCGGACATCTGGGGATTCATTCTACTGCCCCTGTATTCTGCTTTCGACGCTGATGCACGATGCGCTCGGTTATCTGGATCCACATACGCCGCTATATGACAAAACATACTTGCCGGATCTCCTATCGAAAGATGAACAACGCTTTGTAGCTGCGTCGGTAACCGGAATGCGTTTCCGCCTCCGCGCGTTCATAGCGTGGCAGGAGGAATCGAACGGAACTTGGCAACTTTTTGGCCGAGAAAGTGACTTAGGGCCAGATACCGGCGCAACCGCGGCTGCGGCGGTATCCATGCTTCGCACCTATCCAATAGATCGGAGGTCCAGCAACCGGCACGTTCCCATCGTCGAAAGCTTGCTGAACGCTCAGCTCAGTCTGGATGAGGAAGCAAACGTCCTGCGATTTCTCGTTTTGACGGGGCGTAGCGTCGAGGACCGTGTCGCATCGTTCCGCACAAGGCTGCTATCGGAGGATGCGCCGGTTGAAACACAAACTGAAGCTCTCAAGCGTCTCGCGGTGGCATATACAATTGCGCGTGCGTGGAGACAGGCGGCTCTGCCCGGCCGCGACGAAGTCGCCGGCCATCTCGTGCCACGAATCTTATCCTGGCGGCAAGCGGGCGCCAAATTTGGAGGGCAACTCCCATGTGCGCTCTCCGCCAGTTCGCTCGTCGACCTGGGTTGCGCCACATCATCGCTACGAGAAATTGGTAAGGATCTTATTTCTCTTTTTACCGAGTCTAAATCATGGAGATCCGAAGCTTTTCAGAAGCTTGAAATCGGATCGGCCGCCGTGACGGTAGCGATCGCAATTTCGGCTTTGGTCCGCATCAATGCACAGACAGGAGGCAGCTTCTGCTAAGTTCCAGGAGTCCGGATGTTCGAGAGCAGCTACAACAACAACTAAACGAACTTAGCTCGGCTGCAGATGCGTTCCATCGGGAACAGAGGGATATCCTCGACTCGTACCGGCAACTAGTAAATGAAACGGTTGATGAAGCTATTAACGAGCTCGTTGTTTCCATAGGTGAGATTTCCGGCAACGATCCCGTCTGCCAAACGACTGCTCGCTTGATGGCGGATTATGTCAGTTGGATGAAATGGGCATTGGGAGATTTGCCCTATTTTGCAGCCGTAAGCCATCCCGAGCCGGACGAATTTCGCCGGCGATTAGCGCCCTGCGCTCTGCTTTATCTTGGCGGCCGGATTGTCGACGATCTTACTGACCGCCATTATTTATACAGAGGGCAGCGCGCAACTCTACTTGCCGGGATTGTGGAATCGAAAACGTGCTCCAATCCCAATGCAATGACGCTTGTCGCGGCGCTCCTGCTCTGCTTTGAGAGTTTTCACAAATTTTTGACCGGGCTTCCGGCAACTTCGATCGACTGGGTTTCCGGAGTCATCGCAGCTAATCGGCGCGCTCTTATCGGGCTGATGCTAGAGCAAACCGGAAAGCAGAACTGGACGCCGGCATATTACGATCGCTTGGTTCAACTGAAGAATGTCGATTACTGGCGAGTCTTGTACGCTGCTTTGGATCCATCCTTTTCCTCGCCTTTGTACCCATTCCTTTCAGCGTACTATGCCTTGGCCCAAAAGCTGAACGACGTTCAAGGCCACGCGCGGGACGAATCACAGGGAATTCCAAACCTCGTTTCGATATACCGCACGGACGGGCAAAATTCTTTCGAAGCCGTGGAAGAGTTGCTTGGCTCCGATTTGGTGGAGCTAGGCAGGCTCGCACGCAATCTCCCCGAACCGGAACGAAGCGTCGCCTTTGTGAAGCTTCTGGAAAGCCAGCAGGAGACACATCGCCTCGGCTTTCTGCGGGCGTGCAAGCCGGAACCGGACAAGCCTCCGGGGCGATTGGATCTGTTCTGGTATTCGCGGCTGAACGATTTCGTGGAACGTCTTGGCCACGACTCGATTCAGGACACGGCCTGTCCGGTGTGCTGTGCTACACAGTCTTCGTATTTTTGCCGCGCGCAGGGATTTGCCCTGAACCGCTGCGCGAATTGCCGCCATGTATTTGTAAGCCCTCGAATCCGGCCCGATATCCAGCAGCGCCTTTCCGAGGAACTGGAGGTCGACTTTCGAGACCCATTCCTTGAGACTCAAAAGCTCAGCGCCGAATACCTATGCAGGCTGCTACGGAAGCACGCGCCCGGGCCCCGGCTCTTGGACGTTGGATTCGGCGCGGGGTATCTGATGAGAATGGCTCGAGCTTATGCGTTCCAGGTCTACGGACTGGATGGCTCTGAAACCAGCATCGAGCATCTCGCGCCCTTATTTGGCCGGCGTATAAAAAAAGTATCTTTGAGCGATACCGATCTGCCCTGGGGATCTTTCGACGCCGCGGTAATGAGCCATGTATTGGAACACTTGCCCCAGCCGGCTGTCGTGTTGAACCGAATTCGTCAGGCCATGAACCATCGCGCAATTTTGTACGTCGCCGTGCCCGATATTGAATCGCTTCAGTTCCGCATCTTCGGCAACCGGTGGGATGCGATAAACCCGGTAGCGCACTTTCAATTTTTCAACGAGGCTTCTCTTTCGAGGCTGCTTGAAGCGTGCGGCTTCGAAACCGTCCGGCGTGTGCGCCATCCGCCGCTTCGTGGAAATGCGCAGGCGCGCTGGATGGAGATGTTCCGCCGCTTCGGAGGAGACGAATCTGGCGAACTGGCCATGCTCGCGCGAGTTCCGGGCGATTCTTACAGCGCAAGCTTCTAAAATCCGTGATTTGAACTTTAGGAATCGTGCTGCAGAAATCCACGGTCCACGATGTGTTGAGCCATGTCGGCCAATGCTTCGCGATAGGGGCCAGTGGGGAATTGCATCAGGAATTCCAGGCCCTCAGCAACCATCTCACGGGCTTTTGAGTAGGATCGAAGCAAGCCGCCGGACGCGGCCACCGCCTCAATTGCTTCATAGAGTTCGTCACTCGTATAAGCCTGTCGCAAAATGATCCGCCGAACCATGTGATCTTCCGGCAATTCGTCAAGCGCATAAATGATGGGGAGCGAGAGCCGGCCCTGGGCAAGGTCGGTGGCCTGTGCTTTTCCGGAAAGCGCTTCGGGACGAACCAGGTCGAAGATATCGTCCATAATCTGGAAAGCGCGGCCGAACCGGCGTCCGAACCGGCTCAAGCAAAACGTGGCAGTTTTCCCCGCCCCACACAGGCTCGCGCCCGATTCGCACGCCAAGCCGAATAGAGTGGCTGTTTTGCGATCGATTGTCTTGAAATAGCGCTCTTCCAGGCGCCGCGTGTCCCACGTCGGATCGGTCATGATTTCGTCCAGTTCGCCGCAGCAAATCTGGTAGCCGACATCGAGTACCAATCGCACGAGGTGCATGTCTTCCTGAGTGTCAATTCCTTCCGCAAAGCAGCGAACAGCCTGGATGAACTGTAAGTCGCCTATCAGAACCGCCATTTCCGCTCCTCGTTCTGAAAAGACCGTACCCATGCCTCGGCGCGTAGGGGCAAGATCGACGATGTCATCGTGGATGAGCGTGGCGACGTGCAGCATCTCTAACGACACCGAAGCTCTGATCGCCTTCTCGGGCAGTTCCGCTAGCGGAGTGGGAGTCGAAAGCCTTGCGCTCAACAACAAAAAAAGAGGCCGAAGTTTCTTGCCTCTCTTGTAGAGCTGGAACTCTGTATCCGTTAAATACTCTTTCTGTGGTTCCAGGACTCGGAACAACTCCATTTCGAATCGATCCAGATCCGCACTTATGAGATCTCTAGCTCGCTCGATAGGATCAGTCATGTATGAAGGGGGACGACTCGGCCCACAAGAATTAACATATCAGCGCAAACAAGCGCAATCGCCTTGCGTCGCAGTGAAGCTCAGGGATCGATGGCCTTCATAGAAATCGAGCTCGATTTAAGTGTCATTGCACTCCGCTTAATCGCTACTTCCTCTTGTCGTTTAGAGAGTGTTGTGATAAAGTCGAAACCATTCCTTAGGGTGTAGTTCCGTTGCCCTGCGGTCCATTGCCGGAGCTAGCAGAATCACGCGATGCTGTAGGCGAGATGAATCTGTGACCTGACCATGCGGATCGGAAAGCCTTTTGGCTTCGAGCCGCCACCTGCACTCATACTCAGCGCGTAAGCCTTCTGCGCGCGATATCCGATAGGAAATTATGCCGACTCCCCTTCAAAATGCAGTTGAGGCGGCGTGGAACTCGATGTGGGATCGTTCTACGCCCTATCACGTCCCCACTTCTGTGGACACAGGACTAAAATCGGAGCTCACATGGATAAGCCCGATAGACTCGCTTTCGTTCGCCAACACCGGTGACGTTGTGCTTTTTAATCGACCGCCATGGGGAGGTGTTTCGATCGACTTACAAAGCAACCAAGTGTCGCAACTCGATACAGCGGTCAATGAAGGACTCAGCTTCGATCCTCAGACCGGCATCATCCAGGGCAAAATCCGATTCACGGAACTGAAATATACGGGCAAGTACGTTGTTCGTCGGGGGCGTTCGAACGGATCCGCCCTAATGCTAGGCGGTTCCGTTCTGAAGGGCATCCAAGGGGCGCCGGCGCCAGGCGATGATGCGAACGTTACGCTGGCAAAGGGTTATCAGTCGGAGCTTCTGCAAACCAAAAGCGGCAGGTTCATGGTCGGAACATATTACGACCACAA
>JAICLJ010000276.1 GCA_025927575.1 Bryobacteraceae bacterium
AAATCGGCGTTGATAACACTGCCATAGTGCTCCCCGGAAGTCACCAGAACCGCGGGCTTGCCGCCAAGCAAAAAGTAATGAGGATTAGCGGGATTGAGAGCGAGCGGCGCGGCGGAGGCCATAACGCATGCGGCCAGCGCAAGACAGGTCAGTTTCCAGTGCGTTTTCAGATGCAATGCTCCGTTTCTCCGGGCGTTCTCGCGGACCGCCGGTAGTTTAAAGTATGGTCGCACGTCTGTTCCGGTGTCCAGCAATGCTTCGTATGTTGTCGCAATTGCTGTGATAAACTCCTCTATCTTTGCCATGAAATCCAAAATCGTTTGCACTTTCATCTTGTTTTCAAGTGTGTTATTCGGAATGGATCGCGGACAGGAGATCCCCCTTTGGCAGGGCGGCGCGCCGGGCGCGGAGAACGCGCCAGATGTTTCGCAGCCCTCTGAGAATTCGAAGCTGCCGAAAAGATTCACCGTCGTCAATCATCCCTCAATTTACGTTTTCCTTCCGCCGAAGGGGAATGCGAATGGAGCCGCCATGGTCGTCGCTCCGGGCGGCGGGCATTCCCAACTGGTAATCGACAAGGAAGGCTGGCAGGTCGCCGATTGGCTGAACAAGAACGGAATTGCCGCGTTCGTTTTGAAATACCGCCTGGCACGGGCGGTTGGCTCGCACTATACAGTGCCAGGCGACGCTCTCGCGGACGCATCGCGGGCGATGCGGATGGTACGGAGCCGCGCCACGGAATGGAGTATCGACCCAAACCGTATCGGCTTCATCGGGTTCTCCGCCGGCGGTGAATTAGCCGCGCTGATGGAGACACGATTCGATGCGGGGAGCAGCAGCGCCGGCGATCCCATGGATCGAGTAAGTTCGCGCCCGGATTTTGCGGTGGTTGTGTATCCGGGCTTCAAACCAGGAACAATCGCGGTTCCAAAGAATGCGCCGCCCACGTTCCTGGTCTGCGCGGACGACGATCCCTCGCACGTCGTGACAACAGTGAATCTGTACCTCGATTTGCACAAACAGGGCATCTCGTCCGAGATGCACATCTACGCGAGCGGCAAGCACGGGTTCGGATTGAAGGTGACGAATCTGCCGGTCGCGACATGGCCGGATCGATTAAGAGATTGGATGGTTGACCGGAAGCTGCTGGAGCGCTGAACTGATTGCAGACGCATGGGGCGTCCTAACCAAAAAAATCGCCGGGCCACTTGTGGTGACCCGGCGGACCAAGTTGGTATGAAGAGAACCTTAGTCGCCCATTGCGCCGACTTCTTCTTGCTTCTCAACCTGCGGAGCCGGCTTTGAAGGAGCCGAACCCAGGAGGCCATCCAGCGGCACAAAGCCTTCGACCTTCTTCTCGCCGAGAATGTGCTCGCGATAAAGTCGCGCCATTCTCTCGTTTTCGAGCTTTTCCTTTAATGCCTCATCGCGCTGCCGCATCTTCTCCTGGCGCGCGTTTTTGGCGATGCCGAGTTTGTCGAGATCGGTCTGGACGCCGTGGTTCACATCCTGTTCGCGGACAACCAGGCGATGGTCTTTGGAACCAAGCGGTACCGCCTTGTTTCCAGCGAAGATCTCGTGGCGGCCATGCTCGTCGTACCACTTTGTGAGAGTGGCGGTCATGTGCATTTTCTCGATGATGTTGCGCCAGCCCACGCCGGTGTTATAGGCGCAGAACGAAATTTCGCCTTCCTGCGTGGCATATGGGATGATGCACTGTTCGGTGCGGCGGAAATCGTAGTTAAACAGATCCTGGAACCACATACCTGCAATGAAGAGAAAGTTCCAGCGATCCCGGCGCCGCAGTTCGATATCGGCCTTTGTACGGTCGCCCGTCACCTTGCCGTAGCTTTTGCCGGTCGCGCCAAAGCACTTGTCGAACTTCTGGAGCAGATCCATCATCTTGAAATTGCGCGGCGATTGGAACGGATCGTAATTGCGCAGCAGAGCCAAGGCAATGCCCGCTACCGAAAGGAATCTGCCGCGCGCCGCGTCGTTGACGCGAGCGGTATCCTTGGCGAGTTGCTCGGCGTTGAGGAATTGTGTGACCGGCCGAAACTCCTTGGTTTCTTTATCGATCATTACAGCCATGCCGATGCCACAGTTGGGATGGCAGCCGCAGCTTAACTGACCCCAGTCCGCGCCCGGTCCATGCACCAGATCCGCCCAATCCGAGAACGTGCTCATGAACGAAATCGGGAACCAATCGCGAGTCGGCTCGCCCATCGAAACCTGGTCCTTTACATCGTGAGCAAGATGAGACAACGTGTAACGCTGCGCATGCCGGCGATCAGGGGTAATCGCTTCATCGCGCCCGGTGAAGGACACGGGTTGAAACGATAGAAATGAAATTTTCTTCGGGTTATCGAGCGCAAAGCGGATGATGGCTCCAACCTGCTCATTGTTAATTCCGTTGAGAATCGTGACGACCGGCACAATCTCGACGCCCGCTGTGTGCAGATTCTCGATCGCACGAAGCTTTACGTCGAACAAGTTGCCGACCGCGCGATGCGAGTTGGCCGCATTGCCGATGCCGTCGAACTGGAGGTACGCGTAGCGCAGCCCCGCTTCAGCCGCCTGTTTGGAGAACTCGGCGCTCTTCGCGAACTCAATTCCATTGGTGGCCGCCTGCACGCTGTTGTATCCGACTTTACGCGCATAGCGAACGGCGTCCAGAAAATACGGAGACAGCGTCGGCTCGCCTCCGGAGAACTGCACGGACATCTGGCGGCGCGGCTTGATGGAGATCGCGTCGTCGAGCAGCTTCTTGATATCTTCCCAGCTCAACTCATGAACAAAGCCAACTTGGTTGGCATCCATGAAGCACGGGTCGCACATCATATTGCAGCGGTTGGTGAGATCGATCGTCAACACCGAGCCGCGGCCGTGGGTAATTGTGCTGGTGCCGTGGTTGTGCAGCTTTTCATCGTTGTGCGCCCGCATATCGCGGCCGGGAAACACTTCTTCGAGGTGGCGCATAAACGCCGTGTCGATCGACATGAGATCTTCGAAATACCCGTGAATGGGGCATTCCTTGGTCATGTAGATCTTTCCATCGCGCTCGATGATCTTCGCTTTGATCTCGCCTACCGACTCATTCTGCAAAATGCGATAGTCGATCTCGCCGTCAACGATCTTCTGGCGAATTTCGGGGATGCACTTCGGGCACAGCGAATCAGTCTCGCGTGGCCAGCCAAGCGGCGGCTTGGACTTCTGCCAGCTCTTCAGCAACGGCTTCTCCGACCATTTTGGGGTGAAGGATGGGTTTTGCTTAATCTGGTTCAGCTTGTCGAAGACATTCCATGCAACGTTAGCGGTGACTGTAACCGCTTTTTCGACGTATTTAATTGGTTTGTGCATTCTTTGTTTGTTCCTGACCCGAGGCCCGGTTTCCTCTTCGATATCCGAATAGACAGTGAAACCGTTAACTGCCTTAGTGTAGTGTCAGTTAGCCGTGAGTCCCAACGCAAAAATACCGAACAGTGGTGATTCGAGGTTGATTGGGGATTATCTGGTCTGAATGACGCTGGCTTCAGGGCCAAACTCCATTCTTATCTTACTCTTAGGGGCCTGTATGGATCACCAGGCATGATAAAAACCATTGCGTTCGTAGACCTCGACCGGGGCGCCGAACAATTCAGAGAGCGGGCCGGGGCGCAGCACGTCTGCCTTGGGTCCGTCCCCGTGGACGCGGCCTTTCCGCAGCAGAACCACGCGTTCGATTTCGGGGATGATGTCATCCAGATGATGCGTGACGAGCAGCAAGCCGATGCCCGAGTGCGCGAGCCGGCGAAGATAGCTTCGGAGTTCGTAGAGCGCCGCCAGATCGAGGCTGGTGGTCGGCTCGTCCAGAAGGAGCGTTCTGGGATTATGGATAAGGGCGCGGGCAATCAGCAGCCGCCGCGCTTCGCCCGAGGAAACCTCATCAAGCCATCGATTGGCAAGGTGCGCGGCATCGAGCGACTCCATCACGCGAGCGGCCGTCTCTTCCATTTCATCGGTGACATCGTGATTCGGCCAGATGCCGATGCTGCCGAAGAAGCCCGAAAGCACCAATTCCCTGCCCGTAATATCGCGTGTGCAACTGGACATCAGATCGTTGCTCACGACACCGATACGAGACCGGAGTTCAAAGATGTTCCAGGAGTCCTGGCCGAGAATACGGAATGAGGAATCCGGCCGGAGCAGCGGGTAGCATTCACGCGTAATGGTTTTGATGAGCGTGGATTTGCCGCTACCGTTTGGGCCAAGGATGGCGACGTGTTCACCCGATTGAACGGACAGGCTTAGATGATCGAGCGCCAGGCGATCGCCCCGCTGGACGCACACGTTGCTAAGTTCGAGAAGTGCAGGATCGGACATGTTGGATTTATTTCGCGCAGGCCGGAGATGCGCGATGGGATTAAAAGCTGAGGGTAACACTGCGCTATGGCACAGAACCTGACACCGCCGGCCGTGAAGGAGATCGCGCTTGCGTGCGGGTTCGATCTGGCGGGCATCGCCGCGGCCGGCCCCGCTGAAGATTACGGACGATACGAAGCCTGGGCACAGTCTGGGGCAGCGGGTGAGATGCGCTATCTCACTGACCATCGGGGTCCGCTTCGTCAGTACCCGGCAAACCTGCTCCCGGAAGTAAAAAGCATTTTATGCGTAGGCAAGCTCTACAATTCGCCGTATCCCTATTCCACGAAGTTTTCCGACTCCGAACGCGCCTGGATTTCGCGATATGCCTGGGGCGAGGATTATCACGACACGCTGCGGGAAGGCCTGTCGCG
>JAICLJ010000158.1 GCA_025927575.1 Bryobacteraceae bacterium
CGCTCGGCGGCCCCGGCGCCGGCTGGTTCGTCGCGTGGTTGAGCATTGTCGGGCTGATCGCGGCGGAGGCCGGAATCGACTACAGTTGCGCGCAATTCATGCTGCCGTTTTTCCGTGTTACCGTATCGCCGCGCAATATCTTCATCACCTTTGCGATCACGTTGATCATTCACGGAGTGCTGAACCAGTACGGCGTAAAACTCGTCGCGCGGTTGAACGACATCAGCGTTACGGTACACATCGTCGGCGTCCTGGCCATCGTTGCCGGCATTTTCTGGTTCGCGCCGCTACAACCCGTGGGCTTTCTGTTGACGCCGTCAGCAGTGGCTTCAATCAAGGCTCCGTACATCTGGCTGTTTTTGCTCGGTCTGCTGCAAGCACAATGGACGTACACGGGTTTCGAAGCCTCGGCGCACATGTGCGAAGAGACTTCGAATGCGCGGAAAAGCGCTCCGTGGGGAATCGTCCTTTCGGTTGCGGTGTCCGGCATCGCGGGCTATGCTTTGCTGCTGGCGCTGACGCTGGCGATCCATTCCGTGCCTGGTGTGCTCGCCGCGAAGGACGCGCAAGGCAATACGATTCCGGCGGCTATCGCAATTCTTCAAACCGCCTTGGGCGCTCGGATTGGAAATGGACTCGCGGCCCTTGCCTCCATGGCGATGTGGTTTTGCGGCCTGTCGTGCGTGACCTCCGCGTCCCGGGCTGTTTATGCCCTGGCCCGCGATGGCGGCATGCCCAAGGCGAAATTTTTCTCGCGAGTCAATCCGAAGCACGGAACGCCCGGGCCGGCAATCTGGGCGGTAGTCGTCGCGACCATCGCCGCGATGGCATGGTCGGGCGCTATCCCAGTCGTGACCTCGCTGAGCACGGTGGCGTTATACCTGGCCTATATCATTCCGGTAATTCTGGGCCTACGCGCACGCAACCGCGTGCCTTCCTGGACAGAATCCGCCGTCTGGAGCGCCGGAAAATGGGGACGGACCCTTAATTGGTGTGCGATTGTTTACGCAATTTTCATTTGTTTCGTACTGATTATGCCTCCGAACGCACTGGCCGGAAAAACCCTTGCCGGCGTCGTCGCTATCCTGATCTTGATTTACTGGCTCAACGTGCGGCGGAAGTTCCGCGGCCCCGAGTGGGCGCGCCAGACCGTCGCTGTCCCCGCAGGAGAACCGAATGAACGCAACTGAAGCGAGGCAATTCCTTCCGTCCCCGCGCCATTTCATCAACGGACAGGCGATCGAGGGCTCGTGCGCCTCCTCCATCGACGTCCATAACCCGGCAACGGGCGAATTGCTCACCTCCGTGCCGGACGCCGCCGAGGAAGATGTCGATCGCGCCGTAGCCGCCGCACGCGAATCGTTTGAACGCCGGACATGGCGAGGGATGGACCCATCCGCGAAAGAGCGCATCCTGCTCCGCGTCGCCGAGCTGATGGAGCGCGACAAAGAGAAGCTCGCCGCGGTCGAGTCGCTTGAAAACGGCAAGACATTTCGCGAAGCGCTTCGGGCCGATGTGAACCCCGGCATCGATTCCTTCCGCTACTACGCCGGCTGGGTCCGCCGGATTTATGGCGAGACCGTTCCGGTCGATGGGCCGTTCCTGAATTACACCTTGCGCGAACCGGTGGGCGTGGCTGCCGCCATTGTGCCGTGGAATTACCCGACATGTATCGCAACGTGGAAACTGGCGCCCGCGCTGGCCTGCGGTTGTTCGGTGGTGCTGAAGCCCTCCGAATTGACGCCGCTGACCGCGCTGATGCTCGCCGAACTCTGCGCGGAAGCGGGGATTCCCGAGGGTGTCGTCAACGTCATCACCGGATACGGAGCTACGGCCGGGGATGCGCTGGCGCACCACATGGACGTCGATAAAATCGCGTTCACCGGCAGCATTCGCACCGCCCGATCGCTGCTGAAAGCTTCGGCGGAAAGCAATTTGAAACGTCTGAGCCTGGAACTCGGCGGCAAAAATCCGAACATCATTTTTGCCGATTGCGACTTCGACGAGGCTGTGGATGCCGCCTTCTGGGGCATCTATGCGAACAAGGGCGAGGTCTGCAGCTCCGGCTCGCGCCTGCTCGTTCAGGATTCCGTGCACGACCAGTTCATCGAAAGACTGATCGCCCGCGCGAAAGCGATGAGAGTCGGCGATCCGTTCGACCCTTCCTCCGAAATGGGTTCGCAGATTTCAAAAGCACAACTTGACCGCATTCTCGGATACGTCGACGCCGGCCGCCGCGAAGGCGCGGAGTTGCGATGCGGCGGTGAGCGCGATACCGAGGGCGCCAAAGCCAACGGTCTTTTCGTTCAACCGGCCATCTTTACGGACGTAAAGCCTCAAATGAAGATTGCGCAGGAAGAGATTTTTGGCCCTGTGCTCGCCGCCATTCGTTTTCGCGATGAGGAAGAAGCGGCGCAAATTGCCAATGGAACCATTTACGGCCTGGTTTCCGCGGTTTGGACGCGCGACATCCGGCTCGCCCACCGCATGGCGTCGCGGATCAAGGCAGGCTCGGTCTGGATCAACACGTATAACGGTTTCGATACCGCAACGTCGTTTGGCGGGTACAAGCAGAGCGGCTTCGGGCGAGACCTTGGCGCCCACGCTCTCGAGCAGTACACGAACGTGAAATCGGTCTGGGTAGGACTATGACGCAGATTGACGATATCTTGCAAGATCTCACGACCGAGGGCATCCGCCGAATCAAGCTCGGTGTGACCGATATCGACGGAATTCTGCGCGGCAAATACGTCAGCCTGGAGAAATTCGCCAGTTCCTTTGACCACCTTGGCTTCTGCGATGTCATCTTCGGATGGGATATTGGCGATGTACTGTATGACAACGCCAAGTACACCGGCTGGCATACCGGCTATCCCGATGCCGTCGCCTGCGTGGACCTCAGCACGTACCGCCTCATTCCCTGGGAGCCGGGCACCGCGTTCTTCTTAATGGATTTGCGCGCGAAGGACGGCGCCCCGCTCGGCATCGCTCCGCGCCAGTTGTTGCGCAACGTACTGAACCGCGCGGAATCCGCGGGTTATCACGCCAAGTTCGCCGCGGAGTACGAGTTCTGGTTCTTCCGCGAAACACCGCAGAGCCTGCGTGAAAAGTGCTTTCGCGGGCTGACGCCGCTCAGCCCCGGCATGTATGGCTACAGCCTGCTGCGCGCTTCGCAGAATTCCGCGCTGGTGCTCGATCTGATCGATCAACTCAACGCGTTCAATATCCCGCTCGAAGGTTTTCACACTGAAACAGGGCCCGGCGTTTATGAGGCCGCGATTCTCGTTGATGATGCGCTCGCAGCCGCCGATAAAGCCGCTCTGTTTAAGACAGCCGTAAAGGAAATAGGGGCGCGCCACGGCGTCATTCCCACGTTCATGGCGAAGTGGAGCGCGGACCTTCCCGGCTCTAGCGGCCACCTGCACCAGAGTCTTTGCTCCATGCATGGGGGAACGAATCTGTTCTTCCAAGACGGTGGCGCTTCTACGCTGATGCGCCACTATATCGCCGGGCTAGTGGCGTATCTACCGGAACTGATGGCGATGATCGCGCCGACCGTCAATTCATACAAGCGCACCGTCCCCGGCACGTGGGCTCCCATCAATTCGACATGGGGCGACGACAACCGCACCACCGCAATCCGCTCCATCGCAGGTTCCCCCAAATCGACCCGGATCGAACTGCGGCTGTCGGCAGCCGATATCAATCCCTATCTTGCGATGGCGGCAAGCCTCGCGGCGGGTCTAGAAGGGATCGAGCGGAAGTTACAGCCTGGCGCTCCTGTCACGAACGGCTATGCCGCTAAGACCGCCGGCGCCCTGCCGCCTGACCTTTTCTCGGCTTCCGCGAAACTCCGCGAATCGCAGATTGCGCGCAAATGGTTTGGCGGTGAATTCGTGGAACACTATTGCGGCACTCGCGATTGGGAATGGCGTCAATACCAGCGCGCCGTCACCGATTGGGAGCTTGCCCGCTATTTCGAATCCATCTGATGGCTCGCTATCGACCCAATGTCACTTGCTTCTGTGGGGCAGACGCTCCGTCTGCGTGCGGCTCCCAGCCGCGCTCTTCGGATTTTGCGGAATTGTCGAGGAGCCGGGCGAAGCGCCCGGCGCAGGCCAAGGGCCTGCCCCACAAAACACTGTTCGAATATGAGAAAACTAAGCGGCATTAGATCCTCGATCTGCCCCACGAAAACAACTCATGTCACTTTCTCGATTTTCTTTTCCCACGACAATCCTCTTCGGCCCTGGCGCCATCGAGCGCCTTCCGGATGAACTCGCCGCGCGCGGCATGCACCGCCCTCTCCTGGTCACGGATGCCGGCCTGGCGAACACAGAGGTCGCCGTTCGCGTGCGCCGGCTGATTCCGGATGTGCCCGTCTTCTCCGCCGTCGATCCAAATCCCACAGAAAAGAACGTGCTCGATGGCGTGTCGTTCTATAAAGGCCATGATTGCGACAGCGTCATCGGGCTCGGCGGCGGATCGCCAATCGATGCCGCAAAGGCGATCCGCCTGAAGGCCACGCACCCACTCGATCTTGCCGAGTACGACGACAATATCGGCGGCGATGCCAAGATAACGGAGAATCTCCCCCGCTATATCGCGATCCCCACAACGGCGGGGACCGGCAGCGAAGTCGGACGGTCGACGGTCATTACGCTTGCGGCGACTAACCGCAAGACCGTTATCTTCAGCCCGCAGCTTATCCCCGATCTCGCGCTGGCCGACCCGGAGCTGACTGCCGGTATGCCGCCCAGAATCACGGCGGGCACCGGCATGGATGCGTTCACTCACAATGTAGAGGCATATCTGTCGAAAGGTTTCCACCCCATTTGCGATGCAATCGCGCTCGGTGGCGCAAAGCTTGTTTATGAGCACCTGCCGCGCGTGATGAAACAGCCGGGCGATCTCGAAGCGCGAGGCCAGATGATGATTGCGGCGATGATGGGAGCCATCGCTTTTCAAAAAGGGCTCGGCGCCGTGCATTCGCTCGCTCATCCGCTCTCAAGCGAATTCGGCATGCATCATGGCACAAGCAACGCCGTGCTGTTGCCGGCGGTTCTCGAATACAATCGCCCGTCCGTGCCCGAGCGGTTCCGCGAGTTAGCTCGTTACCTCGGGAAGGATATCGCCGAGTGTACCCGCGAGCTGAATGGGGTTTGCGGCATCGTTCCTCAACTGCGGAATTACGGCATACCGGAAGGCGCGCTGCCCATGCTCGCCGATAAAGCGTTTGAGGACGGCTGCCATCAGTTGAATCCCCGGCCCTGCACGCGCGAGGATTTGCTGGCGCTCTATAAGTATGCGTGGTAAATGAAGCCCGCGAAGAACGCCCGCGTTGCGCTGCTATCCAAGAATCCGCTCGCTCACGCGAGGCGGCGCCGTTTCCGGGTTAACCTTGACACAGAGCCGCCTCGCGTGAGCGAGCGGGTTCGGTTGAACCTCGTAAGTCGCGCAGGCACTGGCTCCGCCCATCAAACCGCTACGATCATAAGGCATGGCCAAGAACTTCAATGAGCTCTCCGAGCGCGAAATCCTCGCGCTCGCAATCTCTCTCGAAGAGGAAGACGGCCGCATCTACGCTGATTTTGCGGACGGCCTGCGCGACGCTTATCCGGCCACGGCCGAGATTTTCAGGAGCATGCAAGCCGAGGAAGACTCGCACCGGCGCAGCCTCATCGAGCTATACCAACAGCGGTTCGGCGACCACATTCCATTACTGCGGCGGCATGACGTAAAGGGCTTTGTTGAGCGGAAGCCGGTGTGGCTCATGCGTCCGCTCGGCATCCAGACCGCCCGCAAGCAAGTCGAAATCATGGAACTGGAAACGCGGCGCTACTATGAGCGGGCCATCGAGCGGACCAGCGACGCTTCGACACGCAAGCTGCTGGGCGATTTGGCCGAAGCTGAACGCCAGCATTCCGCCTTCGCCGACGCCCTCCGGGAACAGCAATTAACGCCGGAGCGGCGCGGCCAGGAGGAGGAATCGGAGCGGCGTCTGTTCCTCCTGCAGATCGTGCAACCGGGACTCGCGGGTTTGATGGATGGCTCAGTTTCCACTCTGGCGCCCGTGTTTGCGGCGGCGTTCGCCACCCAAAATACTTGGGATGCGTTTCTGGTGGGAATGGCGGCTTCGGTCGGCGCGGGTATCTCCATGGGATTCGCCGAGGCCCTCTCCGACGATGGCTCATTGACGGGCCGTGGCCGGCCACTTGTGCGCGGCGGAATCTGCGGCCTCATGACCACAGCGGGCGGAATCGGCCATACTTTGCCGTTTCTCATCACCAATTTTCAGGTGGCCCTGAGTGCCGCTATTGCCGTCGTGGCGGTGGAACTGGCGGCCATCAGCTTCATCCGGCATCGCTACATGGATACGCCCTGGTTCCCCACCGCGGTGCAGGTCGTGATCGGTGGCGTGCTCGTGTTCCTCGCGGGCGTATTCATCGGCAAATCGTAGCCGTGAGGGCCGCCAGCCTCGATACTGCACGCGCACAAAGTAGCGGATCTGCACTCCGTGCCGGCAAGAGCGTTCGATACCATAAAGAATTACATCGAATGCTGCGCTTTGAAACGGCGGGCGAGTCGCATGGAGAGTGTCTTGTCGCCACACTGACTGGCCTGCCGGCCGGAATTCCTATCTCTCTCGATTACTTAAACCGGCAACTCTGGCGCCGGCAGCAGGGCTTCGGCCGTGGCGGCCGGATGAAAATCGAGACAGACCGCGTGCATATCGTCTCCGGCGTTCGCAGCTCCAAGACGATCGGTTCTCCAATCGCCATTCTGCTGGAGAACAAGGATTGGAAGAATTGGTCCGATATCCTGCCGGTCGACGAAAAAGACCTCAGCCCCGATAAAGCGAAACCGGTGACCCGGCCTCGTCCGGGACACGCGGACCTGACTGGCGCCCTTAAATATAATTTTGCCGATGCCCGCTATATTCTCGAGCGGGCGAGCGCCCGGGAGACTACTGCGCGCGTCGCTCTCGGCGGCTTGGCTAAAACGTTCCTGCGCCAGTTTGAGATCGAAGTTCTGAGTCACGTGATCGGACTCGGCCCCGTCCGTCTGCAACGCGCGGCGGAATGGGACGAAATCGTCGCATTAAGCGAGCGCGACCAGGTACTGCTCGGCTGCGTGGACACCGAGACGGAACAGAAGATGAAAGAAGTAGTCGACCACATATACCGAACCGGCGACACGGTGGGCGGCATCTTCGAAGTAGTGGCGCATGGGCTTCCTCCGGGACTCGGCTCGCATACTACCTGGGATTCACGGCTTGATGGGCGGCTCGCGCAGGCGATTGTTTCCATTCAGGCGGTAAAGGGCGTGCAGATTGGGCCCGCCGAAGAAGGATCAGCGGCCTTCGGTTCAGCCGTGCAGGACACGATTCACTACAGGGAGGAAGAGCGCCGGTTTTATCGCGGGTCGAATCGTGCGGGGGGACTTGAAGGCGGCATGACCAATGGCGAGGATCTGCTGGTGCGCGGCTTCCTGAAACCGATTTCGACGTTACGGCGGCCGCTCGAATCGGTCGATTTGACCACTCGCGAGCCAGCGATTGCCGCTTATGAGCGCAGTGATGTGGCGGTTGTGCCGGCAGCGGGTGTGGTGGGCGAAGCGATGGTTGCGTTGGTGCTGGCCCAGGCGTTTCTCGAAAAATTCGGCGGCGATTCGCTACCCGAAGTCCGCAGAAATTACGAGGGGTACCTGGAACAGATTCGGAGATTTTGAAGTCCGCTCGCCGTTGTAGAGCATATCCGTAGACGAGTCAACCAGACAGATGAGAGAGTAAATGGTTCGGAATATCTTAAAATTCGGCGACCCGGTTCTCGAAACAAGCGCGGAACTAATTACGGAATTCGATACGCCGGAGCTTCACGGCCTGATTGCCGATATGTGGGAGACAATGTACGCGGCCAAGGGAGTTGGCCTGGCCGCCCCGCAGATCGGTATCGGGAAACGCCTGTCCGTCATCGACACAAGCGTCGGAGAGCGCGAAGAGGACAAAATCGTCATTATCAATCCGGAAATCGTTCTGAAAGAAGGTTCGCAAACGGGGGAAGAAGGCTGCCTGAGCATTCCCGGATTTCGCGAGCCGGTGACCAGAGCGCACAAAGTGCGCGTTACGGCTCGAAATGAGAAAGGCGAACCGGTCGAGTACGACGGAGAAGAATTGCTGGCTCGGGCGCTCCAGCACGAAATTGATCATTTGAACGGCATTTTGTTCATCAGTCACTTGAGCACGTTGAAGCGGGATATGATCCGGCGCAAGATCCGTAAGCTGCAAAAGGCAGGAGACTGGAAATAGCGAGCGATCCGGAATGCTGGTTGTCTTTCTCGGCACGCCTGAGTTCGCCGTACCAACGTTGGAGGCGCTGATCGCGGCGGGGCACCAACTTGCCGCCGTCTATACGCAGCCGGATCGGCCGAAGGGACGCGGCAACCAGCTTTCTCAATCGCCCGTCAAAGAGGCGGCGGCGCGGCACGGGCTTTTGGTGCTGCAGCCAGAGCAAATTCGGCGTCCGGAAAACACAGCGGCGCTGAGCGAACTCAAACCCGACGTCATGGTGGTCGTGGGGTACGGGCAGATCATTCCGCAAAGCATCATTGATATTCCGAAGCATGGAATTTTGAACGTGCATGCCTCGCTGCTTCCGAAATATCGGGGCGCCGCGCCGATCCAATGGGCCATTGCAAACGGCGAAAGCGAGACCGGGATCACTATCATGCAGATCGACTCTGGCTTGGATACGGGCGACATGCTGCTGCATCGGAGAACGTTTATCGGCCTCCATGAGACGGCTCCCGAGCTGGCGGCGAGGATGGCAGAAGAAGGCGCCAATCTGTTGATCGAAACCTTAAGGCGAATTGAGAATGGAACCGCGTTGCGCGAGAAACAAGACGATTCGGAAGCGAGTTATGCGCCGATTCTAAAGAAAGAAGACGGTCTGATTCTCTGGACGCGCCCGGCGCGGGAAATCTACAATCGGCTCCGCGGATTCACGCCATGGCCCGGCGCGTACACGCAATTTCGAGGACAGCAGCTACAAGTGATCCGCGCGATTCCTCATCCACATTCGTTGAATACGCCGAGTGGAACGATGCAAACGGACCGGCGGCGCTTGTTTGTTTCGTGTGGTTCTGGGAGCACTCTGGAATTGTTGGAGGTGCAAATGCAGGGGAAAAAGCGCATGGCTACTGTCGATTTTCTGAACGGATATCCCATTGCGCCCAATGAACAGCTCGGAGGGAACAAGTGAAACTTCCACTTGGTTACCGCTTTGCGAGCGCATACGCGGGGATCCGAAAACAGCCCGATCACGACGACATCGCGCTTATCGTTTCCGACACACCCGCGGCCGCCGCATCGGTATTCACGCAAAACGTAGTGCAGGCCGCGCCGGTGCGCCTGGCGAAACAGCACCTGAAATCGTCGGGCGGAAAAGCCGCTGCGATTCTAGTGAACGCCGGTAATGCGAATTGCGCGACGCGAACAGGCGACCGCGTTGCGCTCGATTCATGTAACGCTGTGGCGAAAGCGTTGAAAACCAAACCGAAATACGTGCTGCCGGCGTCCACGGGCGTGATCGGCGTAGAACTCGATTCGAAACTGGTTGTCGCTTCGGTTCCGAAGCTGGTTCAGAATCTGTCACCTGAGGCAGCTTCATTCGAGAGCGCGGCCCGCGCAATAATGACCACCGACACACAGATGAAGGTTGCGAGCGAAGACGTCAAATTTCGGGGTGGAACGGTGGTCGTCGCCGGCATGACGAAAGGCTCCGGCATGATCCATCCGAATATGGCGACGACGCTCGGCTTCGTTATGACAGATGCAGCCATACCGGCGAAGCTACTGAAACCGATGCTCGTCAGGGCTACTGAGAGTTCGTACAACTCGCTGACAGTCGATGGCGATACGTCAACGAACGACATGCTCGCGCTGCTCGCGAATGGCGCATCGAAGGTCTTGCTGGATGAAAAAGAGCGCAAGGTTTTTGCGGAATTGCTGACGTGGGTGCTGGAAAGCCTCGCCGAACAAATTGCGGCCGATGGCGAAGGCGCGCGAAAGCTGATTATCATCCGCACGCTTGGGTTCAAGAGCACGGAAGACGCACGGAGTGTAGCCCGAGCCATCGCGAATTCACCGTTGGTGAAAACTGCGATCGCCGGCAGCGACCCGAACTGGGGCCGAATTCTTGCGGCGGCCGGCTATTCAGGCGTGGCGTTCAATCCAGGCAAAGTAGACATCCATTTACAGCGCGAACTCGTGTGTAAGGGCGGACTCGCAGCCGAATTCGATGAGAACGCGATGAAGGAAAAGCTGAACAGCGGCGAAGTACGGATTCGCGTCACTCTGAACGGCGGCGGCAAGGGAGAAGCGCGCTTTTTCACCTGCGATCTGACGAAAGAATATATCGAGATCAACGGGAGTTACCGCACGTAGCAGCGCCTGGTGGCGCTTGCATCACCCGGCGACGGACGCTTTATTTAGAGCAACACACTTTTGAGCTCTTCGAAATTACGCCAGGTGACCAGGTGGAACTCGATTTCAAGCCGGGTGAAGCGGCTTAGCTCCTGACGAAAATTGAGACGAGGCGGTTTGGGGCCGGCGACAAGCAGGCGGCCTTTCTCTACGCGAAACGGAACCACCTGGAGGTCGGCGCCCACCTTCGCAGGCAGCGAGCGCGCGACGCGGGCGTCGATGTCGGGCGGCTGGAGACAAACAGATGGAAGGCCTTCCTTTAAGCTGATCGCCTCGCACAAGCTTTCTTCATCAATCAGGCTGTGGCCCAGCAGATAATCCGACAGGTCGGCGCCTGGCGCCAGACTGGCCGCCCGTTCTTCGATTACGCTTTCGGCGACGTAGCCTGAGCCCACGAGAATATCCTCAAGATCCCGCGGAGGCGCAGTAAAGGCTTCGCGGTTGGGATAGGCATGCTCGGTCTTGAGCCAAACCAACGGGCGATGTCGAAGCCGGGCGTGGCTATAACTGAGCACTGCCCAAACGGTGGCCAAGCCATTTATGGCGTTCTCGTGCAACAAGCGCAAAGGAACCAGCAACGCAAAGGGCCCACCGTAAATGCGGCGAACGCACTCCATGCGAATCGCGAGCCGGATAAGTTGGAGTAGCAGCGTACCGGCAGTGAGCCAAATCGCAATCGGCGAATAAACCCGCATGGCCCAGGGCTCGTCCGCCTTCCACGCCCACAGCCACGTGAGTACGCCCGCAAGAAACAGCAGATTCGCGAAAGCCCCCAGCGGATTGGACCACAAGCCTTTACGATCGCGCCAGAACCAGTATTTTGTCCGCAACTGCCCTCGCCAGCCATTACGTTCCCAGCTCTGCAGAGCGATGCCCATCACCCAACGCGTGCGCTGCCGGACAGCGCTCCAAAACGCTCTTGGAAAGTATTCGCGCGTTGCTGTGAGGTCTCCGGCCGAATCCAGGACACAAAAACGCTGTGAATAACCCAAGACATGAATGCGGACGCCGCTCTCATAATCTTCGGTGAGGCAGCTCGGATCGAACACGCGATTGGAGTTGGTTTCCGCGAGACGATC
>JAICLJ010000016.1 GCA_025927575.1 Bryobacteraceae bacterium
CATGCGGAACTTGCCGAAGGTCCAGACGGTGCCAAGCGATTGCGCATTTTCACTAACGTCCTTTTCCTTGTCGGGTGTGCTCGCGCAATAGGGATTTTGCTGCCCTGCGCCGGGAAGCGGGTTGGCCAGGACGTTTCCGTCGGCGGAAACTACTATGCCCTCGATGCCTTTTACGGGAATATGATCGCCAGGCTTCGCCACAATGTGGTTCTTACCGTCCATCGCTTTCCGATAGGCTGCCACGAGGTGCTCCGGCCGCGTGCCTGTTTCGTGGGAGGCGCCATGATCGATAAACGTTCCAACGGGCAATCTGTCGACAAGCTGCGGGACGCCGCCGACATGATCCGCGTGATAGTGCGTCAAAATAAAGTAGTCGATTTTCTTTATTTTTGCTCGTTTCGCGGCTGCCGCGATGCGGTTGGCGTCCCGATAATTGTAGTCTCCCCAGCCCGCATCGATGAGTACCGACTGGCCCGAGGGCGTCACCATCAAGGTTGACTGGCCGCCTTCCACATCGACGAAATACACTTTAAGATCGTTCGAACGGGCTTCGACAAGACAGGCAAGGCTGAGCAAAAGCAGCAGGGCAAAGGTGATGCGCATCGCGCTGATCGTATCAAACCGGTGAGCTCTCCGGAATCGGATGACGAGCAATCGGAACAAGCCGCGTCCAATTAACGTAGTTTGTAGTAGAGGAGCCGAGTCGAGAATTGCCTTACTGTACACGATGTGGAACGCAGGTGGACGCGCGAGCGGCCTTTTGCGTCAACTGCGGAGCGCGGCAGAGCGTGCCGCCTGAAACCATTGAAATATTGAACCGGATGAGCGATCGGACCGCCTCAATGCTCTGTTATATCCCCATTTTTGGCGTCATTCCGGCCATCATTTTCCTCGCGTCTCACAAATACCGAAAGAACTTCAGGATTCGCTTCGATGCCTTCCAATCGGTCTATCTGTTTGTGGCGTTTTTGATCGTTTCGTCCGTTCTGCCGGCGTTTTTCCTGCTGAGCTTCGGCCATTTCGGCCATCACGGGATTTTCATCGGACTTCTTAAGGCCGCGCTGTTCATCACCTGGATTTATCTCCTGGTGAAAGCGGCGCAAGAGCAACAGGTGCATCTACCGGTCGTCGGCGAGTTGGCCGCACGATCGGCGGCTGAGCAGCTCTAAGGTATAATTATTCAGTCAAGTGAATAATTACTCAAACCGAGCTCCCGTCGGCATTGTGGGATTCCGAGGATACAGTGGCGCCGAGCTGGTACAAATCCTAAAGCGGCATCCGGGCGTGGACCCTTTTCTGATGGAGCATCGCTCGGATTCCGAGGGGTCAGTGCAGCCTTTAGGCGCCCGGCCACCCATAACGATACCGGCGACTGCGGCGGCTGTGAAGCAGGAAGGTCTGGCGGTCGTATTTCTTGCAACGCCGGCCGAGGTATCGATGGAACTTGCGCCCACTTTTCTCGAAGCCGGAGCCAAGGTGATTGACATCAGCGGCGCATTCCGTTTACCCGATGCCGACGCATACCAGCGCTGGTACCATGCCAGGCATTCGGCGCCGCAACTTCTTGCCGAAGCAGCCTATGGCTTGCCGGAATTCTACCGCGAGAAGATTGTACCCGCGCGTCTGATTTCGAATCCCGGCTGCTATCCGACGGCTGCCAATCTGGCCATCCGTCCTTTGATTGAGGCTGACGTTGTGGATCGTACCCGGGGTGTCATTTGCGATGCGAAATCGGGTGTGAGCGGGGCAGGCCGCAAGCCATCCCTGAAGACCAGTTTCTGTGAAGTGACGGAGAACTTCAGCGCGTATAGCATCATGGAGCATCGCCACGTCGCCGAGGTCCTCCAGCATTCCTGTCTGGGTGAGCGCGAATTCACGTTCACGGCCCAGTTAATTCCGATAACGCGCGGCATTCTTGAAACCATCTATATCCGCACACAGCGGATCGAAAAAGCCGTAGATCTCCTAGGCATCTATGAAGAGCGCTATGCGAATGAGCCGTTTGTCCGGCTCTACGCTCCCGGCAAAACACCGGATTTGCGCGCGGTGCAGCATACGAATTTCTGCGATATCGGCCTTGTGTACGATGCTGCGAGCCAGCGCGCCGTCATTGTTTCGGCCGAAGATAATCTTGTGAAGGGCGCGGCGGGACAGGCAATTCAAAATATGAATCTGGTGCTCGGATTTCCGGAAACCGAAGGCCTGCTGTGAAAGCGGTAATCAAGCTGGGTGGCACGCTGCTTGAAGATCCGGCGCTCCGGAATTCTCTGGCAGCGCAAATTGCCGAGGCTTCTCGTTCCTACCAGATCGCGATTGTGCATGGCGGCGGCAAGCAGGTCACCCGCTTTCTTGAAGATCGCGGCGTTCCGTCGCGCTTCGTGAACGGCCTGCGCGTAAGTGATCAGGCCGTGATCGATGCGGTTGTCAAAGTAATAGCCGGCACCGTGAATCAGCAGCTTGTATCCGCTCTGGTGGCGGCGGGAGTACACGCGGTCGGTCTCTCCGGGATTGACGGACCGCTCACAATTGCCGAGCAAATGCAGCCTGAACTTGGGGATGTCGGGCGTCCGGTACGCACCGACGCCCGTTTGCTCGACGTGCTCTCCGGCTCCGGTTATTTGCCTGCCATTGCCTGCATTGCAAGCGACCGGGCGGGCAAAGTATATAACGTGAATGCCGACCAGATGGCCGTTTCGTGCGCGGCCGATTGGGGAGCCGAAACGCTTCTTTTCTTAACCGACGTGCCGGGCGTCAGGAATGGCGCCGGCGAGATTATGCCCGAGTTGACTGTCGCCGAAACTCGCGCGCTGGTCGCCAGCGGAGCCGCCCACGGCGGCATGCAGGCCAAACTCGACGCTGCTGAAGCCGGGCTGCGGCGCGGTATCGCCGAAGTGTGCATTGCGCCCGGCCGGGAAGCGGATATCTGCGCCCGCTTGCTTGCCGGCGATTTCGTGGGAACGCGAATCCACAAGGGCACGGAAGCCGCGTGACAGCAATTGGTCTCTCTGTCCGCAAGGCTACCATTCGGGACATTCACGACATTATGGAATTGATCAACTCGTATGCTGCCGATGGCGTTCTGCTGCCGAGGACGGAGTTCGAGATGGCCGAGAACATCCGCGACTTCTGGGTTTGCTACGACGGCGTTCTCCTGGGCTGCGGCGCTCTTCATTTCTATTCCCCGACATCGGCCGAGGTCCGGTCGCTCGCCGTCCGCGCAGGGGCGAAAGGTCACGGCGTAGGGCGCGCGATTGTCGAAAAGCTGGAGGAAGAGGCGCGCGAGAACGATCTCGAGGCGATCTTCGCCTTTACCTATGTCCTTGCCTTTTTTCGCAAACTCGGCTTCGAAGAGACGGAACGGGGTGAATTACCCCTAAAAGTCTGGAAAGACTGCCTGCGCTGCCCAAAATTTCAGCACTGCGACGAAATCGCCGTCCTGAAGCGTCTGCGAGCCCCATCCCTCGTAAAGAAATCTGCCGAGCAATCCGATTACCTAGAGAACGGATTGATACACATTCCCTCCTATAACCCTCCCTGTTAGATCTTAGAACAGTTTTAGTACTGAAGTCCTACAAAAGCTTCACATTTTCCTACAAGGCCGTGCAAAAAATACGTTATGTCTCAGCATTACTTGAATTTTTTTCCGTTATTAAGCAAAAATTTCTGTTGCATTTTGGAAAACCTGTATATAATCGAACCACGAGCCAGCAAGTACTAGGAGATCCAAAACTAAATGCGAGCCTTGACCATTGACGTGAAAGAATCCGCAGGGCGAATTCTTTGCTGCACCATCTTCCGGCCGGGCGGGCGTAAGTTACTCGCCAAGGGGCATGTCCTCAGCGACGAGGATGTACGCCTTCTCGAAACCGAGGGCATGGGCCAGGTTTGGGTAACTGAACTGGAAGACGGCGAAGTTGGGGAAGACGATGCCGTCATGGCCGTCGCCGGCGCTATGTGCTGCGGCTCCGTCGAGATCCGACTCGCGGCCGGCGGACGGGCCAACCTCATTGCCACTGAGAACTGCTGCGCATTAATCGACGACGAATTACTGAAGCAGATCAACTGCACCAGCAGCGTGGTTATCGCTACCGTTGCCAACTTCCGCTACGTGCGTGCCGGCGAACGCCTCGCAACCATTAAAAGCGCTCCTTTTGCAGTGGCCCAGGCGCAACTTGAGGCCGTCCTCTCCATCCTGAACGAGCGCGGCCCCATCCTACAGGCTCGTCCGATCCGCGACGCGGGCGTGGCGGTGCTCTTCACGGACCCCGTGCATGGAGACCGCGCGCGCACGCTGTTCGAAAACATCCTGCACACGCGATTGGAGCACTTCGACGCCACGGTAAGATACGCGCTGGCTTCCGTAGAAGATGAAGATCAGGTAAGTCGCGCTTTGGGGCATCTGCTGCGCGCCAGACCGTCCGTGATTTTGGTGGCGTCGACGACCGCTCCGGCGGGACCGGAGGACGTGATTGGCCGGGCGATGGTTAAGGTGGGCGCGCATATCGAGAGGTTCCTTGCTCCTGTCGAACCCGGAAATTTAATGCTGATGGGCTACAAGAATGAAGTACCGATCATTTCGGCGCCCTGCTGCTACCGGTCGGCAAAGTCGAACGTCCTTGACCTGCTGCTTCC
The DNA here is from genome assembly GCA_025927575.1 of Bryobacteraceae bacterium. GTDB lineage: Bacteria > Acidobacteriota > Terriglobia > Bryobacterales > Bryobacteraceae > KBS-96. The sequence continues at coordinate 4,633 of JAICLJ010000016.1, forward strand.
GCCGGTGCTGGCGAAATATAGAATTTCCGGCTGGGAGATCGCCTGTCTCGGGCACGGCGGTTTACTCGGCTAACAGTCTCCTCCACCGAACCCAGGCTCTTCCTCAGAGGCCTGGGCTCACCTCGGCCGGGTGCGAAAGCGCCCGGCTTTTTTTGGCGCCGCGTGGTTCTCCGTTTATCATGTAGCTTGCAGATGGGGGAGTTCTCGATGGCACAAGAAACGCTAGACGACGATATCGACGCACGAGTGATCCGGGTGATCGCGGAAACACAGAAGATTCCGGCGGACTCGGTCACTATGGATAAGACCTTTGAGGATCTGAAGATCGATTCTTTGGACGGGATTAATATTGTGTTCGGGCTCGAAAATGAATTCAACATCAGCATCCCGGATGAAGGCATGGAGAGCATGCGGGGCGTTCGCGATGCCGCCAATGGCGTGCGCGAGTTGCTGACGCAGAAAGCGAGTGCGAGCCCGCAATCATGAACCGTGTTGCAGTGACGGGCCTCGGCATCGTTTCCGCTCTGGGTCTCTCGGCGTCGGAAGTTTGGAACAAATTAAAGCAGGGGGAGAGCGGGATCGCTCCGCTGCCCGATCGTGGCAACCCCCCTTACCGTTTCTCCAGGGGCGCGCTCGCTTGGGATTTCGACCCCGGCCGGTATTTCGAAGAGAAAGAACTCGCGATACTTGAGCGCTTCGCCCAAATGGCTGCAGTGGCGGCTCGCGAGGCAGTCGCTCAGAGCGGATTGAATTTCGGGGGATTGCCGGCGGACCGAGCCGCAATCATCACCGGATCGAGCGTGGGAGGTCAGTTTTCGGAAGAAGAAGGCTATTTACAGCTCTACAGAAAGAACAATCCTCGCGTCTCGCCGCTGACGATTCCTCGCACCATGTCGAACGCGGGAGCCAGCCGCATCTCGCTCGAGCATGGTATTCAAGGGCCGGTCTATACGATTTCTACTGCCTGTTCCTCTTCGAACCATGCGCTAGGACAGGCATTCTGGATGGTTCGTCAAGGGACCGCGGATGCGGCCATCGCCGGAGGCAGTGAAGCGGTTTTCGCGGAGGGACTCTTGCGCGCCTGGGAAGCCTTGCGGGTGGTTTCGCCGGACACCTGCCGCCCATTCTCAAAAGATCGGCGAGGGCTGATTCTGGGCGAGGCCGGAGCGATGCTGGTACTCGAGAACTGGGAGCATGCGCGCGCTCGGGGCGCCGCGATCCTGGGCGAGATAGTGGGCTTCGGCATGAGCTCGGATGCCTATCACATCACGCAACCCACTCCGGAAGGGCCGGCAAACGCCATACGCTGGGCGCTACAGGACGCGGGGGTAGCACCCGAAGCTGTGCAATATGTCAATGCACATGGCACCGGAACAACAGCTAACGATGTAACGGAGACGGCCGCGATCCGGAAGGTATTCGGGCCGCACGCCGACCGTTTGCTCGTCAGCTCCACCAAATCGATGCACGGCCATACTCTCGGCGCCGCGGGCGCGGTCGAGGCTATCGCCACCGTGCTCAGCCTCCAGAATCAAATGGCGGCGCCGACTGCGAACTATAACGAGCCCGATCCAGCTTGCGATCTCGATGTGGTTCCTAATGTAGCGCGATGCGCGGCGATGGAATATGCGATTTCGAACTCTTTTGCCTTTGGTGGATTGAACGCCGTGTCGGTCTTTCGCGCAGTGCGATAACCCATTAGGCATCGAAGATTCGGTATGCGGCGAGTTGACCAGCTTAGCTGGAGTTAATACCGTATTCAGCCAGAATAGAAGTCTAAAAGTTTACTTTACATTTGTCGTACAGTTTTAGGTTGCAACTACGACTTCCCTCTGGCGTCGCGAGTCTCAGTCTTTTAAAAGCGCCTAGGGCTTCGTCAAAAGCAAACTCGTTTTAACTTATTAGTTTGATTGTGTTACTTGATATCACCTTTACGAAGTCGACTAATTTTCCGGGCACTTTCGGATAGCGGCTAATCTGCTCTACTGAAATGCTGCGCACCTGCGTCACCTGGCCTCTATAGCCCGGGACGGGCGCGAGCTTGCCACGATCCGGCACAACTTTAATACTGTCTATGTTAGCGCCTGACTGAATTGCCAGTGCTGCCGGTGCCGTGCCAAGTCAGGCTATCGCTCACTGGAGTCCATGCGCTTCTTGTTTCAGCGGCGTGCTCTGCCCAAGCACTCTCTGTCGCTGTAAAATGGCCGACATATTACTCTGTCGTTAAGCGGACAATCATCAACAGCATTGCCGAGAGCGACGACCGTGCCGGCGCCTTCGACCCAATGACATAAAGGTGGGTCTGCATCTGCAAGAATAAAGGTAGCGATCATAAATACCGACCCCAAGAGCTTCTATTGTAATCAAGACATCATCATGTTGGATGTTTGTAATAGAAGCGGTCAAGTAAGGTAACTTATTGATTTGCGACAGCGATTCGCGCATAAACATTAATTGTTACTGACAATATGGATAATATGTCAACGTCGGTTACGAGGTTATCGGTATCAACGAAAGCGATGCGTTACTCGTTTTCTCTGCGGAGTTCCTCGAGACAACGATACGTAGCGCCTGACATCTGTTTGCGGCAGATGAGTCTACGCTTGCGTTCAGTTTGCAGCCGGACGCAGAAGAGCAGAGGGAAAGCCGGTTCGGGTATGAGTCTTCCACGTTCCCGCTGGAATACAGCAGAAAACTGATTTTCAACAGTGGCTTCCAAATAGCCCGGGTCGCCGAGCCTCTAGTCGATCGAAATCGAGCCAGGATGGATGTAAGGAGGCTCAAAACGATTTCCGGCAAGAGGCATCGCCCGCATCACAGAAAGAGAAAGCTCCACAATACAGGTCATGGCTTGCCGTCTTTAAAATGGAACGGTCTTCAATGCGTACCGCGGCTAGCTGGCCGCGAAGATCTACACCAAAAGCGAGGTGTCTTGCGACTAGAGGCCATGGCTCGCAACGCTCGCGAGTTACGCTGCGGCCGGTCTGTGCGACGCTCCCGGATGCGGTAAGCGCACTGAAGCAGGTGCTGGAACGCTTCTTGGAAGCTCGGATCCGCATGGATCGATGTTTTGTGACTACAAGGCCTACGACAGTTTAAACACCCTCGTGTCGGCGGATCTGTCGAGCTCGTATCACCCTTTCCACGGTTGGCGGTGCCTTTGTGATTTCGGAACTGGCAGAACATGTTCGACGGCAGGAATACCGAAGGTGGCGCTAAATCTGGAACTCGTCAGGAGGCATATGATCTTCAGAAGTTCTGTGCCAAGGGCATCTTCATCCAATGGCTCGGTGATAACCGTGTTTAGCAGCAACCCAGGTTTGATTCTTCCATCCGAAACGTGTAACATGGCTCTACCCTGTTGAGCGGCAGGGCATCGCAAGAGAGGGAGAATTCCCCCGAGATGTGGCGCAACTAGTAGAACTTTTGAAAAATGCGTAGGAACGGAGGGAGCGGGTATGGCGCGAACTCGGGCGCTCGCAAATGGCCCTGTAGAGCTCACGGATTCCAGTGGCAAGCAGATCTCACTGCCCCTCACCGCAATTTTTTTTGACGGCAATGCCGTGAAGGCGGAAGGTGACCTATACACCGCCAACAAGGCTCTCCTCGATCCCTGGCTGGCCTACTTGGCGGCAATCGGATGGTTGTTTCCAGACGCACAGCCTCCGGTAAAGACCGCAATGGTGATTGCAGCGAAGGATCCGGGCTCGAACGGTAATTTCATTCAAATCGTATTCTCGAATTTCGACGAGACAGATCCAAACGACCCCAAATTTGACACTACCGTCACAGAAACCAATTTGTACACCGGCTTAACTCCGCCGACCGTGCAGACCGTTCTCGGCGCCAGCGCGGGGAGCGGGACGGAACCGGGGCTGGTTTTCGTGCCCGGCGCAGCGCCCACGGATCTACCCAAAGCCGGGAGCTATCCGCTCACGGTGACTGGCGCGAATACGTTTGCGGCCGCCGACATCCCGAAAGACTCTGGCGCTGGAAACGCGTTTACGGTGCAGGCGAAAGCCGACGGCGCGGATGGTGCGCAAACCAAGGTCGAGATCAAAGACGTGGACACGAGCGCGTCCACCTTTACGCTGGCCGCCAACTGGGATAAGACTGCAAACCAGATCACCTCCTCGCAAGTGGGCTCGAACTTCGCGTACCTCATTACGGTCGCCGCACCGGTCGGCGGAAGCATCTCCGCGCCGGCCGCGGGGACCATCACCCTCAACGGCGGTTCGGATGCGGCCAGCGCCGCCTCGGCGTCCGCCGCCGTCCCTGGTTAGTGCGGGGACATAGTTCCAATCTCTAATGGAGAAATCGCATGCCGATCACACCAACATTTCCAGGCCTGTACATCGAGGAACTGCCCACTAACGCGCGCACGATCACAGCGGCGGCCACGTCAATTCTAGTCGCGGTTGGTTATACGCACCCGTTCAAGACGAACAACTTCAATACCGCGGTGGAGTTGTTCAGCTTCACCGATTACGAGCGGGAATTCGGCGGGCTGTATGCCAGCGGAATTGTTGATAACAACGTGGGATACGCCGTTAATCAATTTTTCCTCAACGGCGGAACGGACTGCTTCGTCGTCGGGTTACCGGCACGTGCGCGTTCGAGCACGGGCGCCGATCTGGGGGCCATCCCTCACGCTACGGCAACTGTGGGGTCTGTGGTGTTCAGTGCGCTGGAACCCACCGACCTGATTCAGATGTTTGTTACAGTAGACAATCTCCAATCGAGCGATTCGATCGCGGACATCACGATCTCCTATGGCAACCAGTCCGAAACCTTTCGGGCGGTGACGCTGAACACCTCGGACACCGTGAACTTCATTGAGGCGCGGATCAACAAAAAATCCAGCCTAATCACCGTGACTCCCGGCGGCGGAGGCTATGGGACTTCGTTCACGGTCGGAAAATTGGTCGCGTTCGCGGCCACGCTTCCGGGCGGCTTTGCCACTAGCTTTAGCAGTGCCGACTTTATCGGCGTCTTTCAGCAGGATGGGTCGCTCGACAAGCTTCCGATTTTCAACCTTCTCATCATCCCGGGCGTGGCCGACAACGCGATCTGGAGCGCCGCACTGGCCTTTTGCGAACGCAAACACTCATTCGTGATTCTCGATCCGCCACGCCAGGCCGCGGCCGATGACAGCACGCCGCCATTGAAAAAGATCGCGGACCTGATCGGCGTATTTCCCACGAGTACGAATGGCGGCCTGTATTTCCCGTACATCAAATCTAACGATCCGGTGACTGGGCAGACGATCGAACTACCGCCGAGCGGCTCGGTGGCAGGCATCTTCGCGCGTATTGATGTGAACCGGGGTGTCTGGAAGGCGCCGGCCGGCCTTGAAGCCACGGTGAACAATACGCCCGGTCTGGTGGACCGCGGGCGCATGACAGACCAGCGCCAGGGAACGCTGAATCCTATTGGCGTGAACTGTCTGCGCGAATTTCCCGGTATCGGCGTCGTGGTATTCGGCGCGCGCACCCAGGTGACGAACAACTCTTCTTTGCAGCAGTGGCGCTATGTGCCTGTCCGCCGGATGGCACTGTTTTTGGAGCAGACCCTGCTGGCCAATCTCGGGTGGGTGGTCTTCGAGCCCAATGACGACCCGCTCTGGACCGCCATTCGCACGACGATTGAAAACTTCATGCTGGGATTGTTCACGCAAGGCGCCTTCCAGGGCTCCACGCCCCGCCAGGCCTTCCGTGTGGTCTGCGACAGCACGACTACTACGCAGCAGGACATCGACAACGGAATCGTAAATATCATCGTGGCGTTCGCGCCGCTTAAACCAGCCGAGTTTGTGATCATCAAGATCGCGCAACTGGCAGGACAGTCGTAGTTTCGAATCTCGAGGATAAACATATGCCACAATTTCCCGCAAATGCCACGCGCTTCGATCCATATAAAAACTATGCGGCCCGCGTCTATTTCGATCAGTCCGCCACGCCGGTGGCGGGGATCAGCAAGATCAGCGGCCTCAAACGCTCCTCCGATGTCATCGAATACCGCGAGGCGGGTAATCTGCTCATCCGCAAAGGCCTGGGCCGGACTAAATACGACTCGGTCACGCTGGAGCGTGGTGTCACGCAGGATAAAGAATTTGAGGAATGGGCCAACGCCGCGCAAGTGCTGGACAAGGGCGCGCCCTCGCGCTCGCTGAAAGCGCTGCGCAAGGAGGTCCGCATCGAACTGCTGAACGAAGCGATGCAACCTGTACATCGCTATCTACTGCATCGCTGCTGGGTTTCCGAGTTTCAGATGCTCAGCGATGTCGATGCCGGGGGCAATGGTATCGCCATGGAGCACATCAAGTTAGAGCATGAGGGTTGTGAGCACGACGCCCTGCCCGAGCCGAAGGATATCTAACAATGTTCAGCTTGCCTGTCAGTGGACAGGTGGTCGATCTCCGTCTGCGCGCCGGTTGGGACGATCTGCTGCTGCTTGAGCAGCGCGATGAAACGGAGGCAGCTCTGCAATTGGTTGCGCGCTTAGCCACCGACGAGGCCGGCCGGCCGCTCGACACCAGTTCCCTCCCTGTCACCGACGTCGAAGCCGCCCTGCTGGAGGTGCGACGAATGGTGTTCGGAGATTCCGTCCGCGCCGACGTCCGGTGCCTCGCGCCGGGATGCGGGAAGCGCGTGGACGTAAGCTTCCAGATCGGCGATTATCTCGGCTTCCATCGCGCGCGGAAGCCGCGCAGAGTGGAGCCCGCTGCAGAGGCCGGCTGGTTCCGGCTGGCCGGTTCCGGCGCCTTGTTCCGCCTGCCCACGGCGGGCGACTTGCGCTGGTTGAGGTCTCGTGCGGATGGCGCGGCCGAACTGGCGCGGCGCTGCATCCGTCCGGATGGATTGGCGGCTGTCGAGTTGGGGCGCATTGAACGTGCGCTCGCCGCCATGGCGCCCAGCTTGTCGAATTCGGTGCGAGGGTCCTGCCCGGAGTGCGGTCGCGGGCTCGAGATGTACTTCGACGTATTTCATTTCGTGATCGCCGAGTTGCGCAGCCAGGCCATGTATTTGTTTGCGGACGTTCATTTGCTGGCGTCGCAATATCACTGGAGCGAGTCGGCAATTCTCGACATGCCGGCGATCCGCCGCACACAGTATGTCGAAATGATCGGAGGGGCGCGCGCGTGATGCCACGGCTTTCCTACTTTCGCAAACTCGCCGGCCGGCCCGCCGGTAATCCGATCCGGCTGGCTCCGAGCAGCCATCCCTTCCGCCGTGGTGAGGGAAGGGTGTCCGAGCCGGGGCCGCAGTTCCGGCCGGTCCCGCCCGAAACGGCGAAAGGCCCGCAGATTACGGTTCCTCGCGCTACTGAGGCAAATCCGAATTCGCGGCCGCAACCCGTGGCACCGCCCCGAGCGCATGTGTTGCCGGAAAGCGGGGCAGCGGAGGCTCTGGCACGCCCGCCGGAAACACCGGCGCTCATATCAGAAATTGCGAGAGAGCCGGGACCGCACTCTCCGGAGACGAATCCCCTACGGGAGGAGGTGTCACCGGCCCGCACGCAGCGTTCGGAATCGGGCGATCACCCGCAATCCATAGAAACACGTACCATAACGGTTCACGAGGAGCGTCCGGAGCCTGCGCCTCGCCCGGCTGCTGTGGCCGCAACGCAATCCCATATCGAGATCGGATCCATCGAAATCGAGATCGTAGCGCCGCCCGCCGTGCCCGCCCCAAAACCGGCTGCTCCGGCGGCGCGCCGGCCAAGCACGGCGATCCGCCGGTCAGCCCCGGCGCCGCTGGCGCGCGGCTTCGGCTCCATGGCAGGTCTGCGTCAGGGATAGCGTATGGCGATCGGTGTCCTGGACCTCTCGATCATCACCGACCGGCTTATCAAGAAGCTGCAGGACGCCATAGACAATTCGCCGCTCTGGACCGTGAACGGCGGCGCCATTCCGAAGTTCACGATCCAGCTCAGCGGCTCCATGCCGGAGTCCGTGCGCGGGGACGGCGGATGCCAGCTTAACCTGTATCTGTATCACGTCAACGCGGACAAGAACCAAAGAAACTCGCCGATCGGGCGCTATATCGTACAGCAGCGCCCCTTCGGGTTGGAACTCTACTATCTGCTGACGGCGTTCGCCAATAAGGACTATGTGCAGGAGCAGCAGGCGATGAGCATCGGGATGCGCTGCTTCTTCGATAACCCGTTCATCACGGATCCTGCCGTATTCGAGGAACTGAGTCTCACCATGCAGACGGAGCCGGCCGAGCGGCTGAGCGTGCAATGGCAAGCGATCCACGCTCCGTTCCGTCTAACCGCAGTCTACCGGGTTGCGGTCGCATTTCTGGAGCCCCTCATTCCCGCGCCGCAGGAACGGCCGCGTCCCACCGCCTGGACTCTGTCGGCCGATCCCGCGGCCTTGCCCGCGAGTAAGACCGGACAAATCCTCGGAACGTTCCGCCGCACGTCCTATCTTTCGCCAGATAGCACCTCCACCAATCTGGAGACGCTCTTCTTCGACCAGTCTCCCGCAACCGTGGCCGCCGGCCAGGATTTCACGCTATATGGAGCAGGACTCAACGGACCGTTATCGAGCAGCGTTTTTCTGTTGCTGCCGGATGGTTCGGAACAGGACGTCACTGCCTGGAAGACGCCGAACCCCGTGCTTCAGACCGACTCTCGAATCGGACTGACTCTGCCCGCAGCGGTAGGCGTGGTTCCGGCCAATGCACCTCCCGCCGGAATCTACCAGTTGCGCGTTGGGAGTGGGGCGGTGCGCAGTAATTCAACACCCTTCAGCGTGGCTGCGGTGGTCGCGAACATCACCAATCCGCCGCTGCTCGTCGGTCCGGGGCCGCATACGGTTAACGTGATTGGGCTGGCCGCCGGGAAGACCGAGATCCTGCTCGATACGGTGTCACTAACAGAATCCGCGGGTGCGCCGGCGGCGGGCCAGTTCCAACTCGATCTCGCGGCGGGAACGGTCATTTTTCTCATGCCCGATGTGCTTCCCGCGAGTGGCCGTTATACGCTGCGAGTGCGCGTGAGCGGAGTCGAATCGCAACCGTCCTTGTGGGTGGCGCCATGACCCCACTGAAGAACAAACGGCGCGAGACTGCACCGGACGAGCGCACATTCCTGACGAGGCTGCGTCTGCGGGCACAGCGGCGTGTCTTGTGGATGCGCGCCCTCTGGAAAGCCAGCGGGGCGCCGGGCGCCCAAGGCCTCGCAATTACGGACGCGGACGTAGACCGCATTCTCCAGCATCCACGCGGCCTGAACTCAGGCGAGGCCGAGTTCTACCAGACGGACCAGACCGCTCGCGGCCTGACGCGCCAGATCGCGGATGCCGACGCGGCCGTTACGAGCGATCCGCGCTGGACACGCCTTTGTTGCGAGTTCAATCTTTCCGTCTTCGAACGCGATCTGCTCTCGCTGGCGGTGGCCGTCGAAATCGATCCTTGGTGGCGGCGCGTGTGCGGCTATCTGCACGATGACGCGACTGCCGCACAGGCCACGCCGTGGCTCGCGGCCGGTCTATTCGGTTGGGATCGCGAGGTGCGGCTGGGATCCGATTCCGCACTGGTTCGCTGGCATCTTGCGCGCCCTGCCGAGAATGCTCTCAATCCGTGGAGCACTATCGCGTCCTGGCAGGCGGATCCGCAGATCGTAGCCTGGCTGTTGCAGGAAACCGCGTGTGAACCCGCAGCGGCACCCGAGAGCGATTGTCTCTATCCCGATATCTTGGCTGCGATGCAGCAGTTCACAAATTCGGTGCTCAAACATGATCCGGCCTCTGCGATTGCGATTGAATTGATGGGTCCCGACGGCTCGGGACGGCAGACTCTGGCGGCGCAATTCGCAGCCGCGATCGGGAAGAACGGCCTGTTTGTCGTCGATGACCGGATACTGCTGGGTTCGGGCGCGCCGTACCATCCGACCGGCGAGCACGTAATTCGATCCGCGCGGTCGGCTCGTCTTGCGCACTCCGTTCTTTATTGGCGAAGCGCCGAAGGCGCGGAGCCGCGGCTTTGGAGCCTGCTCGACGGCGCTGCCCAAATCAGCATTTTCGGCGCCACCACGCCTTTACCGGCAGATGTGCATTCGCGCGCTCTGCGCCGCATCTTTCGTCTGCCGCCGCTTTCTCGAAGGCAGCGTTGCGCCCTGTGGACACGCCTGGGCGCAGGGGATCCGCCAATCCCGGTTTCGGATTGGGCGCTGACTCCCGGAGAAATTGTCAAAGCGGCGTCCGCCGCGGCGGCCAGCGGTGACGCGGTGGTCGAGGTGTGCCGCGCGATGCTGCACCAGGCGCCGGGCGAGCTGTTCGTTCCTCTTCCGTGTCCCTACACCTGGGAGGATATCGTCCTCACCCCTACACTACAGGCGCACTTGGCGGAGTTGGAGATGCAGGCGCGGCTGCGCTTCGCCGTATTGGAAGACTGGGGCTTTGAGCGGCTGCTGCCCATGGGCCGCGGCCTGACCGCGCTGTTCGCCGGACCGAGCGGCACCGGGAAAACCATGGCCGCGCAAGTGCTCGCCCGCGCGCTCGGTATGGATCTCTACCGGGTGGACCTGGCAGGCGTCATCAACAAGTATATCGGCGAAACCGAAAAGCATCTGAGGCGCGTCTTCGAAGCGTGCGAGCGCGCCAATGTCCTCCTCTTTTTCGATGAGGCTGACGCCCTGTTCGGGCAGCGCATGCAAGTAAAAGATGCGCACGACCGCTTTGCCAACATCGAGATCGATTATCTGCTGCAGCGCATGGAGCAGTTCGATGGAGTTGCCGTGCTGGCGACGAATCGCAAGGAGGACCTGGATAAGGCGTTTCTGCGGCGCTTGCGGTTTCTCATCGATTTCCTCCCGCCCGGGCCGGCGGAGCGGCTCGAGCTTTGGCGCAAGTCGCTTCCGCTACAATCGCCCTCGGGCGAAGAGATCCTGGGCGCAATCGATTGGGAACTGCTGGCCAGCAAACTGACCCTGACAGGCGCCGACATCAAATCGGCCGCGCTTGGCGCCGCGTTTCTGGCTCGCGCTACGAATTCCAAGATCACTATGCAACAGGTGATCAGCGCCGTGCGCCGGCAGATGAGCAAGCACGGCCAGGTGTTGCGGATGGGAGACCTGGAGCACATCCATGCCTGATCTACGAATCGACAAATTGACGCTAAAGCTCTCCGGGTTGAATCGACAGGACGCCGAACGGCTGGCCCATCGCATTGCCAAGGGGCTTGCCGGCGCCAAGCTGAGCGGGCCCTCGCGCAAGATCGGCGGCATTTCGTCGCGCGTTACGGCGCCCAAAGGGAGCGGCCAGGACGCGCTTGCCGACGCTGTGATTGCGGACCTGATCCGGTCGTTGGAGCGACAGAACTAGCCATGCCTGGAAAATACATGCGCGGCGCGCTGGTACAGTTCATGCCGACCTTTCTGCGTCCGCTGCCGAACGTCATCACTTTCCAGTACAACCCGGAAACCATGACACACACCTGGACGCAGCCGGAATCCGCTACCGGCGAGTCGGAGCGGAGCAATCCGCTAGCGGTCCGCGGCCTGCCGGGAGAAGAGTTCAGCTTCTCGATCTCGATGGATGCGCAGGATATGATCGCGGACGGTAGCCCGATCGCGCGGGGCGCCGCGATTGCGACCGGAGTCTATACACGCCTCGCGGCGCTCGAAATGCTGTTGTTTCCGACGGAAGCGTTTGCGGTGGGAGGGCTGGTAGGACAAGTCGGCGCCTCGCTGCTTAACCGCGACTTCATTCCGAGCCGCTCCGTTCCAGAATCGCAAGCGCCAGTAGTGCTCTTCGTTTGGGGTCCGGAACGCATCGTGCCGGTGCGTGTCACCAGCCTCACTATCACCGAAAAGCTTTACGACGAATTTCTCAATCCAATACAAGCCGATGCGTCGCTTGGGCTGCGTGTGCTTACGCCGGAGGAACTGCTGGCCGTGTGCGGACCGTTGGCGCCGGTCGCCAAGGCTGCCTATTTGTACTCACAGGCGCTCCGCCAGGCTCTTGCCGTGGCCAACCTGGAGAATGCGGTGGAGTCGATCATTGGGATGTTGCCCGTGGGTTGAGGAGAGGAGTCTTCATGTTTACCAAAGGAAGCAGGTACGAAAAGGCTGGAACGGCCACGGCGGCGAAACTGGATGGCACGCTGGTGGCGGTTACCCGCATTCCCCTGCCCACTTCGCTGTCGCTGATTGGATTTCATCGGCAGCGGGAGGGAAATCGGCTGGACCTGATCGCTGCCCGGTTCCTGGGCGATGCCACCGGATTCTGGCGTTTGTGTGATGTAAATCAGAGCGTGGTTCCGGATGCGCTGGCCGCGCGTGATCTGATCGGCATCCCTCCCCGAGGTTAGTGTTCAATGCCGTGTTCCTCGTATCAGTTGATGTTAGATGGGCAGGCGGCGGAAGACGATTTTTATACGCAAGTGAGTTCACTCGAAGTGGAAGAGAATCTCGAATTACCCGGCGCTTTCCAACTCCAGCTTCCCGTAAGCCGCACCGATACGGGCGAGTTATCGTTCATCAATGACATCCGGCTTCGCCCTTTCGCGCCCTTGTCCGTGGTCGCGACCGTACAGGGCAAGCCCACCGAGTGCATCTTCGACGGCTTCGTGCTCTCGCACAAACTTCACTTGCAAACGGGCACTACTTCTTCCTCGCTCGAAGTATGGGGACAGGACGCATCCTGGCTGATGAACCTGGAGGAGAAGGTCAAGGAGTGGGTGGACGTCACCGACTCCGATGTGGCCAATTCCATTTTCGGCGATTACGGTTTCCAGCCCGCGGACGAAAACACCGCGGACGATTCGCCGAGCCATACTGAATCCGGCCACACCTTGATGCAGCGCGGCTCCGATATTCAGTTCCTGCGCACTCTCGGGAAACGCACCGGGAAACTGGTTCGCGTCGTGTGCGGCGATAAACCGGGCAAGCGCACCGGATTCTTCGCCAAGCCAAATCTCGACGCGCCACCCGCCGCCACTCTCGTTCTCAACGATCCGGAGGCGTGGACCGTGGACGCACTGGACATCGAATGGGACATCATGCGTCCCTCGGTGGTCAAGGCGCGCCAGGCGCTGCTGAACGATGACACACCGGAAGGCGTGGCGGGTGATACCGATTCCTCAGGCCTGGACCCCCTGGATGACCGCGATCTGGCTACGTTCGCTGATAACCCGATGACTGTGCTGCTAACGGCGCCGGTGGACGACGCGGGCGAACTTTCGACGCGGGCCCAGGCACTTTTGCGCGATTCCGGCTGGTTCGTCCGCTGTCACGGCGAAGCCGACGTGGCGCGTCTGAACAGCGTTCTGCGGGCGGGTTCTGTCGTGGAACTGACCGGTATCGGCAGTGTGCATTCGGGAAAGTATCTCGTGTGGAGCGTCCGCCACATCATCACGCAAGACTCGCACCGCATGAAATTTTCGCTGATGCGAAATGCTGTGGGCCCGGAACCTTCGGGCGCCGGCGGATTGCTGGGAGGGCTCCCCTGATGAATGAACAAGCCATTCTCGAAGTGCTGGATCGCTTGCGCAATCGCTTCTATGGCAAGTATCGCGGCACAGTGACGGATGTGGATGCGGATACGCTGCGCATCAAAGCTAAAGTGCCGGCCGTCCTCGGCGAACAGACCAGCGGCTGGTGCCTCCCCTGCGTTCCTTATGCCGGAAAAGGGGTAGGGGTCGCATTCCTTCCCGAAACAGGCGCCGGCGTTTGGATCGAATTCGAGGCGGGCGATGTCTCCTATCCCATTTGGACTGGCTGTTACTGGCGTGAAGGCGAAAAACCGGACGACGCGAGGCCCAACGTGAAGGCGATCGTCACGGCGTCCAAACATAAGATCCTGCTCGATGACGACGGCGGCAAGATCACGATCACGGACGCCAATATGAACACGGTCACACTCGATTCGGAGGGCATCACGCTGAATCGTGGCAAAAAGATCGTGATCAGCGATTCCAAAGTCAGCGTCAACGACGGCGCGTTGGAGGTGGTGTAGTGGCGAGCCTTCTGAATATGTCCAGTACGCTGATGTGTCCCCACGGCGGCACGGTCACGATCGCCTCCGCCAACAATCGGGTGAAGGCGGGCGGCGATTTCGCGGTTACCTCAAACGATCAGTTCACGATCGCGGGATGCACTCTGAACGTTTCCGGCGCCCTGCATCCCTGCGTCATGGTGCAGTGGGTGGAGCCCGGAAAGCACAGCACAGTGATTCAGAATCCAACCTTGAATGAAGCTTCGACCGGCCTTTGTGTGGCAGGGGACCAGGCGGTGCAGGGAACGGTGCAGATCGTGGCCACCCAGCAACAGGTGACGGGGAGCTAGCCATGCAACGCCACGATTACGCGTTTCCTTTTCGGATCGACGGCGCTTCCCGCCAGGCGCAGCAGTCGCCCTACGCGCCGCACGTGGCGCAGATGGTCCGGCAGGTGCTGCTGACCGATCCCGGGGAGCGCGCGGATCTGCCGGAATTCGGCTGCGGCCTGCGGCAGTTGATCTTCGCCCCCAACTCGGATGCCCTGCGCGCATCCACCAAGGTGTTGGTGATGCAGGGACTGAATCGCTGGCTGTCGAATCAGGTGATCGTCACCGACGTCAACGTGACTGCCAGCGATGACGGCTCGCAACTGCTGGTGGAAGTGCGCTACACCCTGATCGAGACCCAAACCAACGAAACCGTTGCGGTGCCGGTGATCTGATATGGCTGCTTCGAAAGATCGCCGCGGCGCGCTGGTAGCTTCCACGACGTTGAACGGCATCGACTTTGTGGAGATAGCAGCGCCCGACGAAAAAACGCTGCGAGCCCATTTCGTGAACCCGGTGACGGTGCTCGGATCGATCACTGCGGTGAGGATTACGGGAGGCGAGACGATCCCCACTGTTCCCTTGCTGCCCATCGACGACGCCGCCGACTGGGGCGTGGATGGCGACGGCAATCCGACGCTCACGCTGCGTGTGCCCGCTCCGGGCGATTTTTCCAGCTACACGCTGACGATCGAGAGCAACAAGCTCGACCCGATGTTTACGAGCGCAACTTTTTCCTTCAAGGCCCTCTGCGCCTCTACGCTCGATTGCCGCGCGCCAGGTCCGGAATGCCCCACGCCCTCTGGGGAGTTGCCGCCGATTGATTATCTCGCCAAGGATTTCCAGAGTTTTCGTAAAGCCCTTTCCGATTTTGCCGCGCTGCGCTATCCGGAATGGCAGGAGCGCGCCGAAGCCGATTTCGGCGTGATGTTTATGGAGGCGCTCTCCTCGCTCGCCGACGATCTGAGTTACATGCAGGACCGAGTTGCCGCCGAAGCCTCTCTCGATACCGCGACGGAGCGCCGCAGCCTGGTGCGGCACGCTCGATTGGTGGATTATGAACCGGCGCCCAACACTTCCGCGCAAGTGATCCTTCAGTTCGATGTCGACGCTGGGCCGATACCGTCCGGTGTTCTGGTAAGCGCCGCGAGCGCGGACGGAGTGCCCATCTATTTCGAAACCGGCACCGGCCTGGCCGATACCACGAACTATCCTGCCAACCAGCTCTGGAATTCGCTCACGCCTTATTGGTTCGACGATGGACAGCGATGCTTGCGCGCGGGGTCTACCACCATGTGGCTGGAAGGGCACGGACTCAATCTCACGCCGGGTCAACAATTGCTGATCGAGACGCAGCCGCCGACGTCCGCGGACGCGCCCGTGCGGCAGATTGTGCAACTCGAAGGCACGCCTCTCGAAGACGTGGACCCGTTGTTCGGTCCCACGAATGTGACTCAGATTTTCTGGCGCGCCAAGGATGCCCTAACTGCCGATCGCGATCTCAGAGAGACCGTGTTGAAAGGCAATCTTGTGCCCGCGACGCAGGGAAGGCGATACTCGGAATCCTTCGCCATCGACCAGGCGCCGCCTGCGGCGCCACGGCTGCCGCTAGCCATCTATCGCACCGGTCCGAACGGTTCGGCGATTTACCATTTCACTCTCGGAAATGCACCGCTGGCGTGGCTGAAGCCGTCCGATTCCACGCTCGTGCCGCGTGCGGAAATCGCCATGCTCGATTCAGCAGATCCGCCGCAAGCGTGGGCGTGCTTCCGCTCGCTGCTCGATGCGGACCTCTTCACGGCGGGCTTTACTGTTGATTCAGTGCGATTCTCGCGCATCGCGCAGATCGGGAACCCAGCGATTCAGATGATGGACTACGATGGCGACGGCGGCGACACGGTGCGTTTCGGCGACGGCATCTTCGGCGATGTCCCGGAACCGGGCTCCGTCTTTCACGTAACATATCGAGCGGGTGGAGGCGCGTTGGGCAACGTCGCCGCCGATACCATCAACCGCATCGAGGTTCCCACTGGGCTGCTGCGCGCTGTCAACAATCCTTTCGCCGGCACGGGAGGCGCGGATTCGGAGCCTCCGCTGCGCGTGCGCCGCACGGCTCCCGAGGCGTTTCGCGCGCAGCAGTTCCGGGCTGTAACCGTGCAGGATTATCAGGACGCCGCCCAGACGCTCCCCTGGGTGCAACGTGCGGGAAGCACCTTCCGTTGGACTGGAAGTTGGCTTTCGGTCTTCACGACGGCCGATCCAATCGAAACCGAAACGATCCCCGTTGATCGCCACGTTGAGCTGGTTCAATTGCTCAACCGCTACCGGCTGGCGGGCTACGAAAGTTATGCGCCCGCGCCGCGGTATGCCGCGCTGGATCTCCTGATTCGCATCTGCGCATCGGCCGATGCATTTCGCGGGGACGTGCAGTCGGCCGTGCTGCGGGCGCTATCCACGGCTCGTTATCCAGACGGTTCCACCGGTTTCTTTCAGTTCGAGCGCTTCACCTTCGGGACACCGCTCGAGCGTAGTGCGCTCGAAGCCGCCATTCAAGGGGCGCCGGGCGTGGCCGGCGTGCTGTGCGTTCGGTTCCGCCGCCGAGGTTTCACTGCGGGATTCGTCAGCATGCCCGACACCGTCACGGTCGGCTCGAACGAGATTGTGCTGGTGGAGAATAATCCCAGCCGTCCCGAGCGCGGCTCCATTCAGCTTCAGGTGGAGGGCGGCAAGTGAGCATCACTCCCATTTGCCCTTGCGGCGCATTCGTGCATCCGGCGGTGATCTTCAACAGCCCCAATCTGCCGGCGATTCGTTATCGCGCAGGCGACTACATCACGTTCCGCGAGGCACTCTTACAGCCGCTGGCCGGCGAAATAGAACTGCGCTTGTGGCGGCCGGGAGCCAGCGGCGATCTTGCCGTCCAGCTGCTCGAGTGGTGGGCCTATATCGCGGATGTGCTCACGTTTTACAACGAGCGGATCGCCAATCAGGCGTATCTCGGCACCGCGGATCAGCCGGAGAGCGTACAGCGGTTAATCCGGATTCTGGGCTATCGTCCGCGACCGGGGATCGGCGCGACGGGTTTCGTGGCGGCGATCGTGGATGGCAGCAAGCCGGTGGTGGTGCCGGCGGGTTTGCCTGTTCAAAGCAAGCCCGGACCCGGTCAGGATCCTCAGATCTTCGAAGTGGACGCGGCAGTGACGGCATTGCCCGCGCAGAGCAGCGTTCCTGCTGATCCGCCGCCCGACGCGAGTATCGGCTCAAGCGTGCTCCTGACAGGCGCTGTCACGGGCATCGCGGTGGCCGATCAGCTACTCCTCGTCAAGCGGGGCTGGGTGGGACTGCAAACCGACTACGCGGTGGTCACCGTCCACTCCGTTGCGGTGGAGAAAGACCCGCGAGGCGCAGTGAATACACGAGTCACCTTCAACGCCAAACCCACGCTTCCGGCCGGCGCGCAGGCGCAAGATTTCCAATTGATGCGCAGTTCGCAAAGTGTGGGCATATGGCCGTACCCGGCCGCCCTCGCTCTGACTGCCAGCTCCGCCAATCCCGCGTCCATCACGCGACAGATCCGTACCGGGGACGCCGTGCTGATCGACATCGCCGGCACGAAACAGCTCGTCAGCGTTACGGCCTACACGGAACTGGTCTGGTTCGCCAATCCGCAGGATGTCAATCATCCGGACCTGCCCGATCCCAACGCGAAAGTTCCCATCCCGATTCCTCACAGCCAAATTGCGTTCACTCCGCCGCTCGGCGCACCGCTCAACCCCGCCTTAACTCGTCTGTCCTTCGATTGGCGCGACGTGGGCCAGGTGATTCCGACGCCCGGCGCCCAGTTCGGCGGAGGGGCGTTGACGCTGGTCCCGGCGCCGGGCAACGTTTTTCCCGGCGGACTCGAAGCGGCACCCGTGCTGCTGGAGGATGGCGCGCAGGAAGGCGCCCTCGCGCCGGGCGCCACGCCGCCGGATGGTTCCTCTATCTCTCTTACCGGAATCCCGGTCCTACCGGCTCCGCTGCGTGTGCCGTTCAACGTGCTCTTCAACCTGTTGCCCGTCTCGCGCGGCAAGACGGTTGTCAACGAAACTCTGGGTGATGGCGACGCCACGCTGGGCGGGCAGGAATTCGTGCTGCAGAAATCGCCGGTCACCTATCTCGCTGGCCGTTCTGTAAGCGGAGATGGTTATGCAAGCACGCTGCACGTCTTCGTCAATAACGTGGAGTGGCAGGAGGCGCGCAGCTTCTTCGGCCGGGCTGCGGACGCGCAGATTTTCGTTCTCCGCGAAGACGAAGACGGCAAGACGCATGTGCAATTCGGCGATGGCATCAATGGTGCGCGGCTTCCTTCCGGCACTGGCAACGTCGTGGCTACTTATCGTTTTGGGAGCGGGGCGAGCGCACCGGCATCCGGGGCGCTAACTGTCCTTACCAAGCCGCTGCCGAACCTTAAGGCCGTGCGCAATCCGGTACCTCCGGCGGGCGGCTCCGATCCTGATTCGCCCACTCGCATTCGAACGTTGGCGCCGCGTTCGGTGCTCACGTTCGGACGCGCCGTCTCGGCTGACGACTACAAGACCATCGCGGCACAGACCGCCGGAGTAGCCCGCGCCCAGGCCTACTGGTCGTTCGACCCGGCGCGGCAACGAACCGTCGTGCTAGTGTACGTGGGCGATACTCCCGGCGCGGTGACGGTTGCCCGCAGGGTGTTGGCGACCGCCGCCGATCCTAACCGGCCGGTCCAAGTGCTGCAGGCGCTGCCCGTTCGAATTCTGTTGGACGTCACAATCCGGCGCGATCCGCGCATCGCAGCCGAACCGGTCCAGGCAGGTGTTCAAGCCGCCTTGCGGGATCCCGATGCGGGGCTCTTCGGAATCAATCGAGTGCGCATTGGACAGACCGTGTTCCGCAGCGAGATCTACGACGCGTGCCTGCGCGTGCCCGGAGTGCTCGCCGTCCATGACCTGGTCTTCATGCGCCAGGCCGCTCAGATGTTCGTCGTCGAAACCGGCGCCCGCCACTTTCCTGGAGAAGGAAGCTTCTACCGGCTCACCGGAGACGACCTGGACGTGACGATGGAGGAAGCCGCCGATGCCTGATCTCGACCACTACGAGCAGTATTACTCCCAGAAACTGTGGTTGCAGCTTCCCGCGGTCTACCGCTCCGCCGATTCGGTGACGCTGGACCAGGCCGGACCTTTACGCGAATTAGTGAATCGGATCGGAGCCCAGGCCGCGATCCTCCGGCGCAGCATCGATCGAATGTGGGAGGACCAGTCCATCGAAACCTGTGACGACTGGGTGATCCCGTATATCGCCGATCTGCTGGCAACGAATCTGGTCTCCAGCCTGGATGCGCGGGGGCAGCGCATCGATGTCGCGCGCACAATCTACTACCGGCGCCGGAAAGGAACCGTCGGCATTTTGGAGGAGATCGCGGGCGATATCACGGGCTGGGACGCGCGTGTGGTCGAAATGTTTCGCCGTCTGGGACGCACACGGCATGGACTCGATCCTCCGATCGGCCAGTTCGAGGGAGTGGCGTTTCCGGATCCGCTGCAGTCGGCACAGGGCCTGATCGGGGCGCGCACGCATACCGGCATCGGCGGCTGGGCGGATCTGCGCAACCGCTATGGCGCGAGCAAAGCGCATTCAGCCTTCGATGAATTCTTTCATCAGGTGGATTTCCGATTCGGGCGGGGGCAGGTGGGCTGGTATAACATCCCGCGCCTGGGCGTGTTCTTGTGGCGCTTGAAAAGTTTCGCCATGGACCAGTGCACACCGGTGGCCGTGAGCGGCTGTCCAGGCCACTTCACGTTCGATCCCACCGGTCGCGAGATTCCACTGTTCGCCGCGCCGTTCCGACGGGAAGACCATCAGTTCGGCGACGAATGGACACCGCCGGACGAATGGCAACTTGGCACTCCAATCAGCCAGGAGTTGCTGGCGGCGCAGCTTGCCGATCTCTATCCGCGGTCGCTCGGCGTCTACAGGAAGTCCGCCGCCGGTTATAATCTGCTCCCGTCTTCCACGGTTAAGTTATTCCCGGCGGTGGGGCGCTTCCAATTCACTGGAGCGGGCCCGTTGTTTGGCGCTTATCACTACGGGTTTGCCTCGTTGATCGGAGCTGGTCCGTTCGACCGGCGCGTGGTAGGCGCTGTGCCTGATCCCGCACCGTCGCCGGAAATCGAGCTTTCTGGCGGTGGACCGCTCAATGCTCTGGCCAGCGGCGTCACCACCGTTCTCGACTCCCTGACGTATTCGTCCGCGGCGCCGGTCGCCAGCACCGATCGTGCCACTATTCGCGCTGCGAACCAGCATCGTCCGCTGCTGCGGCTCGCCGCGGGATCGGCTTGGCAATTGACGGGCGCTCCCGGAGCGACACTCCTGCTCGACGGCCTCTGGGTGAGCGGCGGCGACGTGGTGCTCAGCGGCGACTTCAATAGCGTTACGCTCCGCACCGTCACGCTCGACCCCGGCAGCGAAGGCCTTCCGCCCGCGGTATTCGCACAATCCGTGGATGGCCGCGATCTCAGAGGCGCCACGCTCTGGATCGAAGGCCGCATCGGTTTGCTGACCGTGGAGCGTTCCATTCTGGGACAACTGCGCACCCGCAATGGCGGGCTGGTGGAAACTCTGCAAATCAGCGATAGCATTCTCCAGGGCATTCGCTCCAGCGATTTCGTTGATTTCCACCCCGAACAAGTGAAGGACGCGATGCGTCTCGCCAAGCGCCTGCGCGACGCGCCGGATGAAGTCTCGAAGTTTATTCAGTCCGGGCTTCCGGCTGCACTTCAGGCGGCTCTGGCGGCGTACACGGGCCAAAGCGCTCCTGATCCAACCCTGTTGTCGGACATCGTCGACGCGCTGAACGCGTTGATCGCTGGTCCATCGATCTTCGACCCCGTCCGTTTCGAGGGCGTACCGCTGAGCGTATCTACGCTCGCGCTGCTGGCGTCTAATCCTACGGGCCCGGATCTGGTCCGCCTCAACCGCCTCTTGCTCGAAGAGGCGTACCCGCTCCCGCTGGCCGATGCGGCCATCGCGCTCACGGACGGCGATGTCAAACTCGACCGCGTCACGCTGCTGGGCCGCGCCTGGTTTCATCACATCGAAGCCAGCGAAACCATTCTCGACGACCTGGCCTTTGCGGAAGATCCGCAGCGTGGCTGCGTGCGGTTTAGCGCCTGGAGCACCGGCAGCATTTTGCCCCGCAAATACGAAAGCGTGGAGATCGCGCCGCGAGGGCCGCTGTTCACTACCCGCGTGTTCGGCCAGCCCGGCTATTCCCAGTTGCTCCAATCAGCCGATAGTGCCGTCCTCCGCCCGGATGGAGGCGCCATTCTCGCGGGTGCCGCGACTGGATCGGAAATGGGAGCATTCGCGGGCGAGAAGAACGCGATCAAGGAGAGGAGCCTGCTCATCAAGTATGAAGAGTTTATGCCGCTGGGGCTGTCGCCCGTCCTTATCTATGTCACATAAGGCTCATTCGCTTTCAGGAGGTCGCTATGCCCGGTGACCGCGATCGCCTCTCCTATGACGAGAGCCAGCAGTACCGCTCCGTCGTCGCCCAGCAGGGCCGCGTCACAGTGCCTGCCGATTTCAACGAGGCGCAGGAGATCTTCGCCGAGGAGCAGCGCAAAGAGGCGCTCGACATCGTCGGTCCCAGCGGCACTCCCGACGATGGGTATAAGGTCGGCTTTCCCAGTCCGGACCCGAATTTCGATCTGTTGATCGGCGCAGGGACCATGTACGTGGGAGGCATGCGTGTCTCCTTGCTGCAGCCCGTTCGATACTTCGCGCAGCCGGACTGGATCGACCCTCCCGCGCCCAATGCCGTGCCGCCGAACGAATACATTTATCTCTATCTGCAGGAGCAGGAGATCAGCGCGGTTGAAGATCAAAGCCTGAAAGACCGCGCGTTGGGCGGTCCTGACTCCACGCAGCGCACGCGCCTGCTACAGCACATCGTGCGGTCTTCGACTCAGGGGAAAGACTGTCCGGAAGCACTCCAGGAACAGATCCAGGAATGGGCAGCCGAGGGGCTGGGCTTCAATGCCGCCACGATGCGGCTGACTTCCTTCTCCTCGCTGAAGGTGGGTTTCGACAACACAGGGACGACGCCTGATCCGTGCGACCCCACCGCTTCGGGCGGCTACCTGGGCGCGGAAAACCAGTTGATCCGTGTACGCATTACAGATCCCCAGCAGTTCGTCTGGGGCTTCGACAATGCTTCATTTCTATACCGTGTGGAGGTAGTCGATAGTCAGACGGTCAAGCTGGAGTCACCTCCCGTTGACGCGTTCCATCAGCCGCGCGCCGGACAGGCCGTCGAACTCCTCCGCGCGGAAGGCACACTCAGCGACGGAGAGTTCATGGCTTATGACGTCGGCCGGGTGGATGTGTTGGCGGAACCGTATAATGCCGACTCGGAGACAATCCGCCTTCCCGCGCCACTAACGGATGATCTGATCCCACCCAAAGGCACGCCGCGCCTGTTCCTGCGGGTGTGGGAAGAAAGCAAGCCGATCCCGCCGGGCACTCCGGTGAGTCTAGGTTCGACTGGCGTCAATGTCACCTTCGAGTCGCAGGGCGGATTTCATGCCGGGGACTTCTGGGCCTTTGCGGTGAGGCCTTCTTCGCCTGTGGAGGTGTATCCGGCGCGCTACACGGCTTTCGCGCAGTCGCCGGACGGTCCGCGGCGTTGGGCATGCCCGCTCGCGGTGATCGCGTGGAACGCACTCGGCGGAACCTCGGGGAACACCGCGACGGGCGTAATTCTCGACGATTGCCGGAACTTCTTCGACAATCTGGTGGAGCTGACCGCGCGAAAGTCGGGCAGTAGTTGTTGCACCATTTCGCTCAGCCCTAAGGACAAAACCACCCTTGCGCAGGCCATCGCGCAACTGGCCGGGAACGATCGGGCGACAATCTGCCTCTCTCCCGGCACATACGCGCTGACCGCGCCGATAATACTCGATGCGAAGAATTCCGGATTGACCATCGAAGGATGCCACGAAGAAGTGGCAATTGTACCGGCAACGGGGGCGGACGATGTCTTCCTCCACGGCATGTTCATTCTGGACCATGCAGATGACATCACTTTGCGTGGGCTGAGCTTTCATCTTCCGCAGGCTCACGCCACCAACCTTCCTCTCGCGATGAAAGCGGAGGAATTACTGACCCTCGGCAGCTTCGACGTAAACCGGGTGCTGGTTGGAATCGGCGTTCGCGCTTTTGCCAGCAATGGCCTCACTGTGGATCACTGCCAGTTCGGCCTCCAGCCGCCGCCGCCATCCGATCACGACTCTTTCGAGGCGGCGATCATGCTGGGAGGCGCTTGCGATCGTCTCACCATCGCCAATAACCGTTTCGTGCACGAGGGCGTCAGTCTCGAGCGCGCGGCCAACCATTTTGGGGTACGCTTCGCCATCGCGATGGGGCCGGTTTCGCGAGTCACTCCCACAATTACGCCGGCTACTCCCGCCGGCGGTGGCGTGTTGACCGCGGTGCAGGGATCAGTTCTTCCGGCCGTTCTGCCGCAGGCGGCGATTACCAACAATTTTTTCTCGGGTGTAAGCGCGGCGGTGTTCCTCTATGGCGATCTCGGCGATGTTCGGCTGGAAGATAACAATGTGCGCGAGTGCGCATCGGGATTTTGGCTGTTCTCCTCCCGGACACTTCCGTTTTTGGATTCGCTGCTGCAGAACCAGCCTGAGCTGCGCACGTTATCCCAGGCGGTTAAGGCGGAACCGGTCATATTGATCGGTGGCTCATGGCTGCGGGGATATCCCTGGCCGGGTGCATTGAATGACGCGGATGTGACCCCGGTGAACCTCGTCACCGCTTCCATCCCGCCGTTCCAGGGCAGCCCGGGAATGGTGGAAAAGGGCTTCGTACTGGACTCCGTGCTGATCATCATGGAAGCCCAGGCTTTTCTGGCCAAGCCTGCCGCTGCGCGATTGGCCCTGGTATGCGCTCAAAACCTCCTGAATGGCTTCTCTGGATCCGGTGCGGGGGAAATCTCGCAAGGCGCACTGGTTGCCTGGGGCACATTCGACGATGTCACTACCACGGTTGTAGTCAGTGGCAACCAGATTCGTAGTACCGGGCTGCAAGGTGGCTTTCCTACAGCGTCGTTGATCTGGCTGGCGCGAGTCACCGTGACGGGCAACCTGATCCTGAACGAGGGTGTAGTCGCCAATAAGAACAGTCTGATTTTGGTGCCCGCCGCCTCCAGCGGAGCGGGCATTCCTACAATCGGTGTTGCGATTACGGGCAATGTCTTCCGCGGGGCCCCGTCGCTGCCTGCGCGCCCCCTTGCGGCGCCGCTCAACGTCTGGGACGTCTTGAATACGATCGTTCCTTAGGTAGAAGTATGCCGATAGCTGCGGTCGCGGAGAGCACCTCGGAGAGTACGAACCAAACGGCCGCCGCCCATTCGCCGCCGGCGCCAGAGACGGCGGTTGCGCCGGCGCGAGCCGCGGTGATGCGAATGCACCAGGCGTTCGGTAATCGCGCTGTCTCAGGAATGCTGCAGCGCCAGACGGGTCCGGTCACGGTCCAGCGGAAATGCGGCTGCGGCGGCTCCGGGTGTGAGTCCTGCTCGGAGCGTGAGGACAAAAGCAGCTTTCCCATACAGACTAAACTCGCGGTGAACGCGCCGGGCGACGTTTTTGAGCAAGAGGCGGATCGCGTCGCGGATACAGTTATGCGATCCACCATCCCGATCTCGGCAGTCTCGGCAGGTTCCTTATCGATCCAGCGCCGGCTAAACCCTGGAACGCTGCCGTCGCGGGTCCGCGCTCCGCCGTCGGCAGCCTCGGCGGAAGGTCACGTCGAAAGCCGCATTTTGGGACGCTTGGGCCGGGGCAGTGCCCTACCCTCTTTCAGCCGCACCTTCATGGAAGGACGGTTCGGCGTTGATTTTGGATCGGTTCGCGTGCATACGGGCGCGGAAGCCCACGACCTCAATCGGTCGCTGCATGCCTACGCTTTTACCTCCGGTAGCGACATCTTCTTCGCGGACGGACAGTTTCGCCCCGGGACAACGGATGGGGATCGCCTGCTCGCGCACGAACTTACCCATGTCGTCCAACAGACCGGAGCCGTACAGCGCTCAGCGGAGACTCGCGTGCAAACCCTGCGCCTTGGCAATTGGGCGCATCAAGGGATTCAGGATCGTCTAATCGCGGAAAACCCGAGCCTGTTGGGCGAAGTTCATATTCCGGGCGCCCTCAGTCCAGATGCGGAAACTGCCGCCGGCTTCGACCTCGATAACCTCGATAAACGTGGCTTCGCCGACCTCTACCACAGCGACCCGAATATTGTTTCGGGGATCCGGTCTTTGCCCGTCAAAGCCGGGAGTCCCGAAGCAATTGGCGATCCCCCGCGCAAGTACGTCAACGTCGGCACGGGTGGCAAACGCAAGATCCTCGGCAAGACCCCTACGTATTCGCCGAAAATCAAAAGCCGCCGGCCTTACGTGTTCGACGATAAACCCGGTTTCCCGCCGACGTTCGAAATCGGCGAGTTGAAGCCTCAATACAAGGAGGAGTTTCCCCTCGCGTTTGCCACTGGGATGCTCCAGGTGGACGCCTACACCAGTGGCTTCCATAACTTCGCAATCCAAGCGGGCAAGGATTCCAAGAACCAGATTACGAGCGTCCCGACCGGTTCGGCCATGAAATTCGGCAGCACCGGCAAAGCCATCAAGATCCCAGTTGAAATCGATCTGACCAAAAGAAAGAGTCAGCCCGCCACCAGCGATCCCAAGAAAGCCCTTTTCAATCGGGAAGCAAACAAGCGGGTGTGGATTATTACCGACCCGAAAGAGGCGGGAGTACTGCGCTACCTGCTTTTGCCGGATGCGAAGGCGCGGCCGCCAAGATACAAACCGGATCTTGAGGAGCAGGCCAAACAGATCGAGGCCCTCGTCAAGAGGTTCCCGCCCCGGCCAAGCAAGTGGTCGAACAAACTGGGGAAGAAGTCGAAACCCGGAACTCCGCCGCCCGGCACCGTTTTCGTTCAACGCAAGACTTGCGATTCCCCCGCCGATCTCGAGGGCACATGGAAGGCGGAGTGGTGCAAGTGGGAGGAGGATCGGGCCGCCTGGGCCGGGACGGCGAAGACTGTTGGATCCGCTTCCGAGTTCTTGAAGAAGGAAGCCGAAGGCCGCAAACACGAAATCGAGGTGGAGAAGACTTTTGGACTATTCCACGAGGAAGTTCCGGAGGAAGAGAAAAAGCTCAAACGCGTTTCGCTGTGGGCCGGGCCGTTTGGCAAACCGCTCGGGCAACTGCGCTTCAGGTTTGCTGGGCTATTCGTGCGGATTGGCGCCATCTTCGAAAAAATCAAGGGGAAATTCGGGGATTTTGTCGGCGGGGCGAAGGCCAAAATCGAAAGCGCCACCGGATGGCAGAAGGCCGCCTTCGAAATCATTACCAAGGCCTTCGTCATATTCCTCCAGACACTGGTTTCGGAGGCATTTGCCGATGCGTCCAACTGCGTCTGGGGCGTCGTGACGAATGTTGTGAACTACTACGTTCAGGAAGCGACCGAGGAGATCGCGAAAGCTCTCGATCCGATTCGCACCAAGCTGGAGGCTCTCAAGGCAGATATCGAAAAGACATACGAACCCCTCATCTCGAGCGTCACGAAGCTTCTGAGCGTGATCGATAAGGCGCGTCAGCTGTGGAGCATGCTCACCGATATCGAATATGGATTGCGCATCCTGATCGAGGCGATCTCCTGTGCCTCGCCTCCGGCACTCGGATGTCTGTGGGGGTTGGTAGCGCAGGTCGGGTTCGATCTTGCCGCGGGGAAGGCGATTGCCACAGACCTTTTCCGCAACAAGATCGCCAAACCAGCCGCGCGGAAGCTGCTGGATTCCACCGGGGTCGGCAACAAGATTCGCGGCTTCATCTCTGGAATCATGGCAAAGATCGGGCTGGACGACTTTGTACAAGGAGTGGTTCCGTGCATGCCGAAGGGGCCGTATGGAGGGGATCGGCTGTCGCGAGACGTCTCCTTCAGCAACAAAGACCCGGAAGTCGTGAAGGCGCGCCAGGAGCTGGAAAAAGCGAACGCGCCGCATGCCATGTACGAGGATCTCGAAGAAATCCTGAGGAGCGATGGAAAACCGGCCACTCGCGAAGAGATCGACCGCCTTCTGGAGAAACTGAAGGCGGCGAATCTGAAGCCCGAAGACCTGTTGAAGCTGCTCGAAAAGAAGAGTAAAGACGGGAAAATGGACATTACGGAGGCCATCCTGCGTGTCCCCGAGCCTCCGCCGCCCGCCGGCAAGACTGCTTCGCCGGGAGGTGGAGGGGATAAGCCGCGCAGCGGACCGCTCGCGGTTCCGACGGCCAGTGCATATGGCGTTCTACGGGATGCCCCATGGAAAAAGGTGCCCAATGGAGGCGTATACGTCGATACCAGCCATTCGCCGCCACGCCTCCTGGTGAAGACGGAGGCGGGAACCCGTTTCGGCGCTTTGGTCTTGATCAAAGAATCGACGCAAAAGGGTAAGCGCTCCTACGAGGTCATCGAGTCGGGTGAGGCGATCCTGGTGGATGACGCCCCGTCGGGTGCAGGCTTTTCGACGACCCTCCCCAACGGAGAGGCGGAATTCACTTTCTTTGGCGGCTACAAGAAAGGCGACACCATACCGAACAGCGAAATGTTTGTCGGGCTGACGGTTCCGAAATAGAATCCGGGTCCGTAGAGGCGCAAGAATGCCTGTGGTCCGCGGAAATATTATGGTGGGAGCGCTTCCCGGCGATCAGGATTGCAAGTTTCTACCTGGAGCGGGATACGGGCGCCTTCTAGGCGTGCAGCTAAGGTATTGAATATCGTTTGCGATCTTGGGGGCAAAAACACGCTTGGCACACCGACGCTAGCACGTTATCAAATCAGCAGGTCTCGTGAGTCGTTGATTCTAGGGTGCGGAGAGGGGGACTTCCAAAATCTTTCCAAACACCAGCAAAAGCGAATAGCGTTGTACGCCTACACTGAGTATCTTCTTCGGGATTCCGTGCGATGTACTCTGCGGTCCGCCTAAAATTTTCAGTAAATACCTGGCCGTCGCAGGTGATTGACCGAGGGCGAATTTCAACTGTCCCGTTCCGACCGCAAAGGATCTATTCCCATTGAGAGCTCAATGACGCAAACACTGCTTTTTACGGCTTGAAAAATGACAGCGCAGAATCGAGGATCGATACCGCGTAGCAGTAGAGTCCTGCGAGCCCAGCAATAGCTGTGAGCGCTATGACTGCCGTGTAGGCCACGAGCCGGCGTATCCTTCCACTTGGCCGTTTTGTACGGCGCTTGGAACGAGTATTGCGGCCCGCGCGTTCCGCTGAGACGGATCTCTGTAAAACGAGGGCCTCAGGTACTCTGTGCAGCTTGCGAAGTAGTTCGGGTTTTCCAGGTGAATTCATACGTTTGATCTACCATGCACGCCAGCAGCCAGGCGGCTCCGGCATCCACGAATACTGAATAGTTAAGCGGAGCTTTGACGCCTAGCGAAATGGTCATCGCAAGCGCAAATAACCCGAGCAAGACCGCGCTGCCGTAAGCCGCTTCCCTGAGAAAGAAGCCCGCGACAAGCGCGAAGCCGAACGAGACTTCGGCAACAGTAGCGATCCACGCAGCCGGTGTTTGCAGCCACGCTGGCAAAAACGAATTCACTGTGGCCGCGTATGCAGCGAAGTGCGACCAATCGCCCCATACGGCATAGCGGGAACCGTGTGGGCCCCAAATCCCGAAGCGATCTGCGCACGCGGATAGAAACGTCAGCCCCAAGCTCCAACGTAAGTAGATTGTGGCCCATCGAATCATTTTGGGATGCCTCATAAATCCAACCTCGTATTTGACGAACTCATCAGAAGCTCTCGAACGTTCCGCGTAACCGAGCTGAAGCCGCAGCGGAAACGATCGAGAGAGGATGCTCCGGCACCGCCGATCATGATCGCAAGTGCCATTGCAATAGTCAGAATGTGGAATTCAAAGTTTTCGCCGGCATTATTGCTATTTCAGTTCATAAAAAAGCTGAATGGTATATGCACCTTAATGACGGCGACGGCCATATCGACCGCAATTCCGATCGCGGCGACTCGGCTCAACCATCCCAGAATGAGCCGCAGGCTTCCGAAGAACTCGGCGCAGATGGCCAGCAACGCAAACGGCACCGATATCTCTCTCTGAGTGAACCAGCCGCTCTAGGCGAAAGGGGGTACACAATCGGCCTTGGCAGAGCGGCAATACTCGCAGTTGTTGTCGTCACTTGACTGGGATTAGCACCGGAGCGCCTTTGTCCTTAATTAAGAACACGACGAACTTCGCCGGCTTAGTATTGCTTGCGTTCCGCCCAATTACGTGAACATCGTTGGGACCTTCATAAAAGGTCTGGCCTGGCGTCAGCGTGGTTTCTTTCCCACCCTTCACCTGCATCACAACGGAACCTTCCAGGACATAGAGAAAAGCATGCGCATTATGCCGATGTATAGGATCGGAAGCCCCGGGCGGATACACCACAGTGATCATCAGACCTTGCTTGCCGGGAAATTCTGGCAGGTCCTTTGACAAAAGAGGTGTGACCTTCGCCTCCTGTGCCATCAATGTGCTAGTGAGGAAGAATGCCAGCAGCAAAATTGGTTTTAAGCTCACCATCAGTTGCGCCCCGCCGCTTTTTCTATTGCAGGCTCCCGATTTGCGGGCTGGCTGAGCCAGGTTTCAAAACGCGTCTCTTCAAGTCGCGCGTCACTGCCAGGAATGAGCGTGGTCTCGCTCACCTTAATGCCGTAGTAACGCCCTTGCGGGTCGGCGACCACCTCGCGCGGATCCTTACGGGCGGCAAGAGCTCGCCGAGCCAGTTCATCCAGATGAAACTTTTCCGGACCGCCTACTTCAACGGTGCCATTCAGGGGTGAGCCCAGTGCAACGCGGCACACGGCACGGGCGACGTCCTCGGCGGCCATGGGCTGGATGAGTGACGATGGCAGGCGTACAGTGTTGTCCTCGGTGGAAAAATCGGCAATGGCTTTGATGAATTCAAAGAACTGCGTCGCGCGAACGATGGAGTAGGGGATTGAGGAACGCTTGATCAGATTTTCCTGCGCGATCTTTGCGCGGAAGAAGCCGCTTTCGAGTAGCCGTTCGGTTCCAACAACTGACAAGGCGACATGGTGCCCCACGCCGGCATCTGCTTCATAGGTGAGGAGATTACGAGTTGATGTTTCGAAGAACTTCAGCACTGCCGTGTCCTCCCAGGAAGGGGAGTTCGTTACATCGACAACGACAGCGGCGCCTTTCAGCGCTTCAGGTAAGCCCTCGCCTGTGACACTGTTGACGCCAGTTTTCGGCGATGCGGCTACTGTTTCGTGTCCATGCTCACAAAGCTTCGTCACGAGCTTTGATCCGATGAGTCCAGTGCCGCCAACTACTACAATTTTCATGATTGTCCTTTCGTTCGGTTGGGCTTTTCGAAATTGCCCGTCCTACTCGCTAGGACAGAATATCCAACCGCTTTGTGACACCATCGTGTTCTTCTGGCGGAATCGCCAGGTTCTGTTGCCTCGCGAGATGTCTTTCGATGCGCGGGTCTGGAATTAGCCAGAGCAGCGCAGCCGCCACGAACACCGCGTCAGCGATCTCTGGGAAATGCAGCGCCACTACGATCGCCAGGAGATAAAGCGCCACTGAGACCTTGCCCTTCCAATCTCGTCCGACCGCTTGTTTCAGAATTGAGTCCTGTCCCTGCGCGCGCATGATTGCCTGCTCGAGCAGGGAGTATGCAATTCCGGCCATCAATAGCATAACCGCGTATAGGACTGTGGGTGCCGCTGCGAAATGGTTCTCGCCCATCCACCCAGTGGCGAAGGGCAACAACGAGAGCCAGAACAACAAGTGCAGATTAGCCCAAAGCATAACGCCCGTGACGGCGTGGCAGGTATGTAGCAGGTGATGGTGGTTGTTCCAGTAGATGCCTACATAAACGAAACTCAACACGTAGCTGAAAAACGTCGGGATGAGCGGCACTAACGCCTCCACACGGTCTCCATGCGGTACTTTCATTGTCAACACCATGATCGTAATGATGATCGCGATCACTCCATCGCTGAATGCTTCCAATCGTCCTTTGCTCATCTACCCTCCGGTGCAGAGCCAGCGAATACAAAAGGGACCGGACGGCCGATGCGTTACGACATGATCGTCATGTTGTCGCCCTGCTTCCCCAATCCCGGAAATGCTGCGGCATTTCGAAGCTGCCTTCGTACGAGCTAAGACCGGACATCTCATCGTTTTGTGACACGATTGCAGTCGACCCATTGCTTTCAGTTGATGCTTCGCTCGGCCGCTCATTTTGCCCGGGCGATGCCGCCGTCACAGATCCGAGCGTCGGTACATCAGGAGGCCGGCCTCCCCTGGATTCAGGGCCACTGTCCACAGCTCTTCACCTGGATCACCACGGAGCCTTCCAGAACGTAAATAAATCGATGCGCATTGTGCCGGTGGATTGGATGTGAACCGCCGCACGGATAATCCACAACAATCACTGACTCCGAAAAGCACTGTACGTTATGTCGTGACGTATAGAGCGACCACGAGTGTGGCTCACGAGATACCGTCGATGCTCGTCCGTGTGCTCGTTCGAGCACGTGGTTAATTGCTTGGCCGCGGGCCGAATCACTCGAGGCAGCTGCGTTAGGCCGCATTGGCCGGTCGCATGCACTGCTAGGAATCGCCAGACGAAAGTTGTACAGATCAACCGTGTCGCTACGGGGAGATTGGAAATGTATCAACAAACAAATGTGAATGAAACGCTGCCCTTTCAGGGCGACCCTATTAACCAGCTCTTTGCTCAACACTATAAAGCGTCCCTCCGGACCGCGCACAGAATTCTTCGCTCCAAAGAGGATTCTGAAGATGCCGTACAGGCCGCATATTGCGCAGCCTACCGAAACTTCCGTACATTTCGTGGCGAATCGAGCTTTAAGAGGTGGATCACGCGCATCGTAGTGAATTGCTGCCTGATGCAGTTGCGGGCACGCCGCGCAAGACGGGAGGTGTCGCTCGATGGCCTTCAGTCGGCCCTTGAATCACACGCCATCAGTCCTGAAGCTCTGTGCTATCTGCGGGAACTCCAGGCCGCGCACACAAAGGCCGCATCAAGACTGCCTCAGAAGCTCAAGGATGTCTATGCACCATCTCTGATCGCGGATATAGCGTTTTCAACAGTTGCTCATGACCTCGGCTTGACGGCGAACGCCGCGAAGTCGCGATTGTTTCGTGCCCGAAGGAAAGTCGAACACGCGCTTCAACCAACGATCCAACGGAGGGCAGCCTAATGGCGTGGGCACGACCAGGTTCGGGCAGTGCAAACGATAGTGGTCTTTCAGTCTTTTTCAGCATGCGCCGCCGTCTCTTCGGCATCGCCTACCGCATGCTCGGCAGTGCGGCCGAAGCCGATGATATTGTGCAAGACGTCTGGTTGCGATGGCAGTTCACGAATCGCGGCGTAGTACAAGACCCGCCGGCGTATCTCGCAACGGCTACGACGCGATTGGCGATGAATCTGGCCCGGTCCGCACGGTCACGCCACGAAGCCTACGTCGGGACCTCGCTCCCCGAGCCAATTGATACCAGCGCCGATCCCCGATTGGGAGCGGAACGAAGCGAAGCGTTGAAACTCGCAGTCCTGCTGTTGCTGGAAAAGCTTGCTCCCACAGAACGGGCGGCGTACATCTTGCGGGAAGCATTCGACTATACATACGAGCAGATCGCAGACGTCCTTCACCTGACTGAAGACAATGCACGGCAACTTGTTTGTCGCGCCCGGAAGCATATCACTGATCGGCGCCGAAGGCCGGTGAGTTCGGCCGAGCAGCGGCGACTTTTCGATGTGTTCATCGCTGCCGCCCGCAAAGGAGATCTCGCTGCACTGGAAGGTCTCTTTGCATCGGATATCGTCTCCTACTCGAATGGTGGTGGAGTCGTACGCGCAGCGTAGAAGCCCGTCGTAGGTCGCGATCGCGCGGCGAAGTTCATCTCGGCATTCGCTTCCCATTTCTGGGCCCGCGTGCCCCTTTCGTTCGTGGAAGCAAATGGACATGGATGCATGCTCCATGTGGCGTGATGGCGCTGTCGTTGCACTCACGACCATGGACACCTCGGAGCATGGCACCGAACGGATCATGAGGGTTATGAGACGGAGCAAGCTTGCTGCGATCTCGCTGTCACGCCAAGGGGTTACACGTCGGTTAACCGCAGAGCTGACGGCGCTGGTGCGCGCTAGGGGATTGGGCGGCACGTTAGTTTGACGGTCCGACCGTGTTCTGAAAAACACTGTGACAAACCGAAGCGGTAGCTTGCCTTGACTGCGAGCACGTCGACCGATGTGCCGTGAAGGGCTGAGAGCGAACGCACGTGCGAACGAATCCACTGGCCTTGAAGTGATACTATGCGCGTGGAGGCTTCTCATGAGCTCCCAAGCCGCTCCCATTCACTTCGCCGGCTCCCAATTCGGCGACCAACGTCATGTCTGTGCTTTCTTTCGCAGTCCCGAAGAAAAATATCGCGTGCTGCTCCCATTCATTAAAGATGGGTTTGACTGCGGGGATAGGGCTTTCCATGTCGTAGATCCCGATCAGCGGAAAGAGCACCTTCACCGATTGGAGTCAGTCGGCATCGATACGGCACGAGCAGAGTCCAGCGGCCAGCTCAAGGTGTACGGTTGGAACGATGCGCATATAGATCCTAGTGGTCGTTTCGACCAGTATCGGATGATTTCCCTTATAGAGGAAGAACTGAAGCTTGGAGCAACGCGGGGGTTCACCGTCAGTCGCTCGATTGGTCACATGGGATGGGCGTTGCAAAAGCCGCCTGGTCTCGACGATCTCGTGGAGTATGAGGCGCGACTGAACTACGTGTTGCCCCGGTACAAAGACCCAGTTATTTGCGTTTATGACGTCACCAAATTTGGTGGCGACGTAATCGTTGACATTCTGCGTACTCATCCGATGGTTATTATCGGCGGCACACTGCAGGAAAACCCATTCTACGTACCACCCGACGAGTTTTTGCGGGAAGTTCGTGAGAAGCGTGCCGCGCAAGACCAATGATGAAGCTGCAATGCTGCCTACGCCAATACCGGTTGAGCAGGTCGGGGTTGATGTTAAACAACTCAGGGCCTGTATCAACGATTTGATTGGCGTTGTAGCCCTCCCCGCGATTTGGAGTGGGACCTCTCCAGCGGAGATCGTTCGGACTCTCCTTGACGCGCTGTTAAGCATGCTCGATTTAGAGTTCGTCTATTTGCGGTTAAAAGATTCGTTCGGAGAACCGCCGTTTGACGTAGTTCGCGCGGCTCATTCCCGCACCGTAACCGGCCTGTCGCAAAGGATTGGTGAGCTGCTAAAAAACTGGCTTGGCGGACACCTGCAGATATGGCCTCGGGTGGTACGGGGCGCTTTGGGAGACCGAGACCTTTCAATTATTCTTCTGCCGCTAGGTCTGGACGGCGAAATTGGCGTCCTGGTCGCGGGGTCTCGGCGAGTAAATTTTCCGGTGCGGACCGAAAGACTCCTCCTGAGTGTAGCGGCAAATCACGCGGCGCTGGGATTGCAGGGGGCACATCTCTTAAGCGAACAGAAGCGCATCGCCGAGGAATTAGATCAAAAGGTTGCCAAACGAACCGAGGAACTCGCAGCCGCCAATAGAGAACTACAAAAGGAGATTGCGAAGGAACAGTCGCTTGCGGCGGAGAACCTGAAAGCCTACGAAGAAATCGCCGCCTTGAAAGCGAAACTGGAAATCGAAAACACTTACCTGCAGGATGAGATCCGCAACCAGCACAATTTCGAAGAGATCCTTGGGAACAGCCCGGAACTTCTCAAACTACTCGATCGCGTTCAATCTACCGCCCCGACGGATGCGAACGTGCTAATCATCGGCGAGACGGGAAGTGGAAAGGAACTCATTGCACGGGCCATTCATAGCCGAAGTGCGCGCCGGAACAGACCTCTGGTGAAAGTGAACTGTGGCGCCATTCCATCCGGGCTGGTAGAGAGTGAGCTTTTCGGGCATGTGAAGGGCGCTTTCACAAGCGCCTCCGAGCGCCGCATCGGGCGATTCGAACTGGCCAACAACGGCACGTTATTCCTGGACGAAGTCGGCGAACTGCCGCTCGAAACGCAGGTGAAGCTGCTCCGTGTTTTACAGGAACAGGAGTTCGAGCCTGTGGGCAGCAGTCGTACGATCAAGGTCAACGTCCGAATCATCGCGGCCACAAACCGTGATCTTGCGAAGGCCGTCCAATCGGGAGGTTTTCGCTCGGATCTCTACTACCGCCTGAATGTCATACCGCTCCGCGTACCGGCGTTGAGGGACCGCAAATCGGATATCCCTCAACTAGTGATCGCGTTCCTCCAACAATCGGCCAAGCGAATGGGGAAATCGATTCAGTCCGTTTCGCAGGAAACGATGAGATTGTTGGTCGATTATTCTTGGCCTGGTAACATCCGCGAACTTCAAAACGTTATCGAGCGGGGCGTC
Organism: Bryobacteraceae bacterium; assembly: GCA_025927575.1. Taxonomy (GTDB): domain Bacteria; phylum Acidobacteriota; class Terriglobia; order Bryobacterales; family Bryobacteraceae; genus KBS-96. The sequence continues at coordinate 40,462 of JAICLJ010000016.1, forward strand.
GTTCTCTCCAATGCCTCCATTCTCAAACTGGGAGCGGATCTCCTACCGATTGAGGCATCCGAGAGGAGCACAGAACCGATAGCAGTCGCTGAAACAAAAGCCAGTGATTCACTCGAAGAAGTACAGCGCCAGCATATTCTGCGGGTGCTCGAGAGAACAGGCTGGGTAATAAGCGGACCCACCGGCGCGGGAGCCATCCTGGATATTCACCCGAACACCCTTCGCAGCTTGATGAACAGGCTGGGTATTCGGCGCGCGCTTTAAGCAACTTCGTAAACAGCACTGCGCCCGCACTGCGATCGGGCGATTCCACGAACGAACACTCGAGTGCGCTGGCAACCTGCGCCCCGAACCCGAAGGGTTATAGAATCCTCAACAGGTATCATCAGTCGCTTGTGCTCGGTGCGGACTACTCCAAAGGCACTAAGCACAGTGATGGCCGTGGCGGATTATCGTGCAGCTTTCCAAGTACTCCCTCGACCGTCTCCGTGATGACGGAGAATTCATTCTGTACCGGGCTCACCCGAAGCAAAAGGAACTGCCTTCCCTTCTGCTGCTGACGCCGGCTTCAACTCGACCCGGCCCCGAGACACTCAAGAAAATCGAGCACGAGTACTCATTGAGGAGTGAACTGGACTCAGCTTGGGCGGTGCGGCCCTTGGCCCTTTCAGAGCGAAACGCGCAGATATCGCTTGTACTTGAAGATCCTGGCGGAGAAACTCTCGATGGATTCCTTTCGGGAGCGATGGAGTTGACGCAGTTTTTAGCCTTTGCTGTCGGCCTCGCAACGGCACTCGGCGGGTTCCACGAGAGGGAGCTGATTCACAAAGATGTGAAGCCGACCAATGTTCTAGTTAATTCCGAGACGGGTCAGATCCGGCTCATGGGCTTTGGGATCGCCTCCCGCCTTCGGCGTGAGCACCAGGTGCCCGAACCTCCCGAGTTCATCGCCGGAACGCTGCCTTACATGGCGCCCGAACAAACCGGGCGAATGAATCGCTCGATCGACTCGCGAAGCGACCTCTATGCCCTCGGCGTCACGCTTTACGAGATGCTGACCGGTAACCTGCCTTTCACAGCTTCCGATCCGCTTGAATGGGTACATTGCCACATCGCAAGGCATCCCGTGCCGCCTCACGACCGGGCGAAGAGTGTGCCGGCCTGTGTCTCTGCCATCGTGATGAAACTGCTCGCCAAAACTCCCGAGGAACGCTATCAGACTGCGTCCGGAGTGGAGAGTGATCTTCGGCGCTGCCGCGCTGAATGGGAAGCGCACGGGTGCATCGGGGACTTCTCACCAGGCCAACACGACGTTCCAGATCGTCTGCTAATCCCCGAGAAATTGTACGGGCGAGCGCGCGAGATCGAGACCTTACTTACTGCGTTTGATCGTGTGGTAGCCGACGGCAGGCCGGAGTTGGTGCTGGTTTCCGGCTATTCCGGAATCGGCAAGTCCGCCGTGGTCAATGAGCTGCACAGACCGTTGGTTCCTCCGCGCGGCCTTTTTGCATCGGGCAAGTTCGACCAGTACAAGCGCGATATCCCTTATGCCACGCTGGCGCAGGCCTTTCAGAGCCTTACCCGCCCACTTCTGAGTAAGAGCGAAGAGGAGTTGAGCAAGTGGCGCAATGCCCTTCATGAGGCACTAGATCCGAACGGACACCTGATGGTGGGCCTGATCCCGGAATTGAAGGCCATTATTGGAGAGCAGCCGGCGGTCCCTGAACTTCCGCAGCAGGAAGCTCAGCACCGATTCCACCTGGTATTCCGTCGATTTATCAACGTATTCGCGCGTCCGGAACATCCTCTGGCCTTGTTTCTCGACGATTTGCAATGGCTCGACGCGGCGACGTTGGATCTGATCGAGGATCTACTAACGCAGCCGGACGTGAAGCACTTAATGTTGATCGGCGCCTATCGGGACAATGAAGTGGACGCGACACATCCGCTGGTCCGTAAGCTGCAAGCCATGCGCGAGGCCGGAGCGTTACTGCAGGACATCGTACTTGCACCTCTAACTCTTGAAGACCTGCAGCAGTTAATTGCAGATTCTCTTCATTGTGAACCGGGGCATACTGGCCCGCTCGCCGAATTGGTTCATAGCAAAACGAGCGGCAATCCATTTTTCGCGATCCAATTTATTGCTGCACTTTTTGAAGAGGGCTTGCTCACCTTTGATCATTCCGAAGGGCGATGGTCTTGGGACCTGCATCGCATTCACGCCAAAGGGTATGCCGATAACGTGGTGGACCTCATGGTCAGAAAGTTAACCCGCCTGGTTCCTCACACCCAGAATGTATTGCAGCAGCTAGCCTGCTTGGGCAACAGCACAGAGTTCACGATGCTACGCGTGGTCAACCAAGACTCAACGGAAGAAATACATGCCCAACTTACGGAAGCGGTGGAGGCGGGTTTTATCCTGCGCTCAAAAGATTCGTATCACTTCCTGCACGACCGCGTTCAGGAAGCCGCATATTCCCTGATCCCGGAGGAAGGGCGCGCGGAAGCTCATCTGCGAATCGGCAGACTGTTGGCGGCGCACACCGCTCCGAACGAGCGGGAAGAGCGGATTTTCGAGATCGTCAATCAGCTCAACCGCGGTGCCGCCCTGATCAGCTCGCGCTACGAGAAGGAGCAGTTGGCGGAGTTCAACCTGATTGCGGGCAAACGAGCGAAAGCCTCTACGGCCTATGTTTCAGCCCTGCGCTATCTGGTCGCTGGCACCGCGCTCCTGGCAGAAGACGGCTGGGTTTGCCGGCTGGACCTCATGTTTCCCTTGGAGTTCCACCGCGCTGAATGCGAGTTTCTGACCGGCGAGCTGGCCGCCGCAGAGAAGCGCTTGACGATGCTTGCATCCCGCGCCGCGAACACAGTCGAGCGAGCAGCCGTCGAGTGCTTGCGCATCGATTTGTACGCGGCTCTTGATCAGGCCGATCGCGGTGTTGCCTCCTGTCTCGACTACCTCGGTCATCTGGGCATCGAATGGTCACCTCATCCGACCGATGAGGAAGCGCGGTACGAATACGAGCGGATCTGGTCCCAGCTTGGGAGCCGCACCATTGAGGAGCTCATTGACCTGCCCTCAATGAACGACCCGGCATCCCTCGCGACCCTGGATGTTCTGACTAAGTTCTACCCGTCCGCGATGTTTACTGATGCGAATCTTCTTTCCATGACTGTATGTCGCGCAGTTAATCTTAGTCTCGAACAAGGGCATAGCGCCGGCTCTTGTGTCGCGTATGTATGGTTCGCCAAGATAGCCGGGCCGCACTTCGATGACTACAAAGCTGGATTTCGATTCGGTCAGCTCGGCTTTCAATTAGTCGAGAAACGTGGCTTCGAGAGATTCCAGGCTCGGACCTCTCTCTGGTTTGCACAATTTGTCCTACCCTGGACGAAACACATCCAGGGTTGCCGTGAACTGATCCGGCGGGCGCTCGAAGCAGCGACCAAGGCCGGCGATCTCATTGCCGCGGTGTACAGCTTCGACAACCTAAATACAAATTTTCTTGCGGCGGGCGATCCACTGCTTCAGGCGCAGCGCCAAGCTGAGAATGGCCTTGAGTTGGCCGAAAGGGCGCAGTTCGGTCATGTCATTGCGACTCAGGTCGGCTTAATCAGAAGTTTGCGCGGTTTGACCTACAAGTTTGGCTGTTTCGACGACGGGCAGCTCAACGAGGTTGCGCTCGAGCGGCACTTCGCCGCCAGCCCAGCATTGAAGCAGCCGGAGAGCTGGTACTGGATCCGAAAGCTACAGGCCCGCTACTTTGCCGGGGACTATCTTGCAGCCCTCGATGCCGCAGCAAGGGCAGAACCAATACTCTGGACATCGGCTGCGATGTTTGAAACGGCGGAGTATCACTTCTATGCTGCACTTTCTCACGCGGCATCCTGTACGTCCGTGGCTTCCGGGCAGGACGGCCCCGCGTCGTCACGTCCCTCGGAACACGTCGCGCCGGATTCGCGCCAAACGGAGTACCAGCATTTCGAGGCTTTGGCGGCTCACCACAGACAGCTCGAAGCATGGGCACAAAATTGCCCCGAGAACTTTGAAAATCGCGCCGCACTGGTAGGCGCTGAGATTGCTCGGATCGAAGGCCGTCTGCTTGAGGCCGAGCAGCTATACGAACAGGCCATCCGCTCGGCGCGAAGCAATGGGTTTGTGAATAATGAGGCGATCGCGTACGAAATCGCGGCCCGATTCTATGCGGCACGTGGTTTCCAAAAGTTCGCGGACGCTTATTTGCGCGAAGCTCGTTATTGCTATCAGCGGTGGGGGGCCGACGGCAAAGTAGCGCAACTGGACCATTTATATCCTGATATCAAAAAGGAATCGTTGATCTCGGCGCCGACGAGCACAACCTTGAGGCCTACCGAACTTTTGGATATGGCCACGGTGATCAAAGTCTCGCAGGCGGTATCGGGCGAGATGGTTTTGGAAAAACTGATCGACAGTATCATGCGCGCGGCGATCGAGTACGCTGGCGCCCAACGAGGTCTCCTGATCCGCCCGCGAGGTGATCAGCTCCTGATTGAGGCAGAGGCTACTACTACTGGCGAAAACGATGTCACGGTGTATCAGCGAGATGCCCCAGTCAGCGCAGCGGTGTTGCCGGAGTCCGTCGTTCGCTACGTGATGCGCACTCGACACGATGTTATTCTCGATGATGCTACTGCAGGAAACCCGTTTTCGACCGATGCCTACATTGTTCAGCATCGGGCACGTTCGATTGCCTGCTTGCCTTTGATTAACCAAGGCAGGCTGAACGGCGTCATTTTTCTCGAAAACAACCTAACCGGCCACGTTTTCACTTCCGATCGGATTACGGTTCTGAAGGTGCTTGCGTCGCAGGCAGCCATATCCCTTGAGAATACGCGGCTTTATCGCGATCTTGAAGATCGTGAACGTAAAATCCGGCGACTGATCGATTCGAATATCATCGGGATCGTCATCTGGGATCTGGACGGATGGCTTATCGATGCCAATGACGCGTTTCTCCGTATGGTCGGGTACGAGCGCGAGGATTTGCAGGCAGGGCTCGGGTGGTTCGACATGACGCCTCCGGAATGGCAAGAGGTGCACGCTCGCTACGAGGCAGAAGAGCTCAAGGCGACCGGCATGATGCAAGCCCGTGAAAAAGAGTATTTCCGGAAGGACGGCAGCCGTGTGCCCGTGCTGATAGGCGCAGCTTGCTTCGAAGGCCAGTCCAATCAAGGGGTCGCCTACATTCTCGATCTGAGCGAACAAAAGCGTGCCGAGGAAGCCCTCCGGCAAAGCCAAGAAGAACTGCGCGATACGCAGACACAGTTCGCTCATGCGAATCGGGTAATGACAATGGGTGAGCTTACGGCTTCGATCGCCCACGAAGTGAGCCAGCCTCTCGCCGCGATCATCGCGAGCGGTGACAGTTGTACGGCGTGGTTGGCGAATGAGCCTCCAAATCTGGACAAAGCTCGCGCCGCGGCAAGCCGGATCGTCCAAGCCGCAACGCAAGCCAACGAGATCGTGCAGCGTGTTCGTGGCCTGTTCAAGAAGAGTACGTCAATGACTGAAGCAGTACACGTGAACGGCGTAATCGAAGGAACGATTTGTTTTGTTGCTCGTGAAGCGCAACGGAAGAATGTCTACTTACAGACTGAACTTGACATCAGTCTCCCTCCAGTGCGTGCTGACCGGGTCCAATTACAGCAAGTCATTCTCAATTTGATGATGAACGGCATTGAGGCTATGGCAGATCTTGATACCGAACCCAAAACCCTCCTTATTCGATCAGCACTCCCGAATCAGCGGGAACTTCTGGTATCCGTTGCAGATACCGGGCCAGGAATCGATGCGGAGCACGCACGCCGGTTGTTTACTCCTTTCTTCACGACGAAGCCACTGGGCATCGGAATGGGATTGCCGATCAGCCGATCGATCATCGAAGCGCACGG
>JAICLJ010000009.1 GCA_025927575.1 Bryobacteraceae bacterium
AAAAGTATTCCGCTCATGTGAATAATCGGTTCCGTTCCACTGCCGTTTTCTATTCACTTCCCAGCGGAAACCATTATTCACATCACCGGAATCGTTATTCACTTCCTCCGGAACTTTTATTCACATCCAGCGGAATACGCACCCGGCAGGCGCCGAAGAGCCGAAGTTGGTTCTTGTGAAACAACTGCTTCAGGCCGGCAACGAACTAAGACCACGTGATAGTAAGTGACAAGTAGAAGCTCCTGATGTCGAGAGCAAAGCCATTTATCTCGTGCATTGGTCTGATACTTCGCGCAATGGCGGTTGCGGCACGAGTTAGGAGATGGTCCGATGCTGGCAGCGATCGCACTGATTGAGATGCCCAACGAGCGCGGCCGTACGGCAGCGCGTAATGGCGTTTAAGAGCTTAACGTGCGGCCAAGTCAACGACTTTCGCCAGCGGCTTAGTTCTAACGGGCGATCTGGAAACAGCTTTCCGTGTCAATCGCATATCGAAGGCGATGAAAATTTTAATCTGAGCCGGGAAGCGTAAGCGACCAGAACTCTGGCTTCCGACAGTAAGCCATTTGGATCAGGATCTCCCTTTTGCAGTTTGTGTCAGTGTCCCTCTGGCAAATGCATCATCCAGAGATCACTTTGCAACTGGTCAAGGCTGATGACAATCCTGTCGAGTCCGACAGAAAACGTCGGGTACAAAGTATGGGCGCGGGGAGTTCCGTGGAAGTGCTGCACCGCAAAAGGTTGCCCGGCAGACCGTTTAGTTACCGAATCGAGCCGAAGGGCCCAGAGGCAGGTATACCCATCCCGGTTGGAGGTGAAATACACCATCTTGCCGTCACGCGACCATTGCGGATCTGCATCGAAGTGCTGCAGGTCCGTGAGAGCGATCCACCGGCTCGGAGCCACCGGAACGCTCTCGTCGGCGGGAGCAACAAACAGTTGTTCGAAGTCGCTTACGGGAGCAGGTCTCGCCTGAAACACAATCCAGCGCCCGTCGGGCGATAGGTCGGGTGCGAACAGAAATGTGCCTGGCTTCTCCGTCAGGATCGTCGTCCGTCCACTTGCGGTGTCAATTCGATTGATGCGGAACCGAGTCCAGTTCTGCCCTTCAGGGCTGGGTTGTTGTGAAACCATGACCCCGCCGTTGGACGACCAGGACCGCAACATGCCGCAGTCGTCGCAAACTCTTGCGGGCGCTCCGCCGGTCGCTGCGACGGTGAAGATGGTGCACATCGAGCGCTCACCGCGGCACGTCGTGTACGCCACGCGCGAACCGGCCCGATTTACGACTACGCTGATGGTCCCGCGGTTTCCCTCTACGTTGGCGAGCCAGGTCTGTTTCCCACTCGATAAATCTGTCAGCCAGACGTTCCACTTCCCGAACTTTTGTGATAGGTAGGCGAGCTTTCCGGTATCGGAAAGTGAGGGGTACCAGTCGATCTCACCACTGGAAGGCAAGGTCGCGAACTTCTTCTCGGCCCGGCCTGTTCCCCGTTCTAACGCAAAGCTCCAGAGCCGGGTCTGAGCCCTGGTGTTGCCAAATACCACGGTGCCGCTGTCCGAAACCGACGCCGAGGTGATCTCACCTGGGCCAAACGTAAGCTGATCCGGCGGCTTTGTCAAGCGCCAGTCACGGGCTGACAGCGTCGCTAACCAGAGATTGATGGCATCGCCCGAGGAGGCGCGATATAGAATGCGATTCCCTCGAAGCCACGCTAAGGGAACAGGAGCTTCGTCGATGGTGCCATAACTGGACCAGTGCTCGGAGATGCCGGCAGGAGCGCTCGGCCCCTTGTCCAGCGGGACGACGTACCAAGCCGTCGAGATTTCGTTGAACTTCGCTTTCGCCTGCGCCAAATAGAGCAACTGACGCGCATCGGGCGAGAAGACTGGCAGCGAGTACTCATGCCATACTGAGCCCGTCTGAACCCATGCGGAGCCCAATTGAACGGGGAGCGAAACCGGCCTGCGCTCGCCTCCATCTGCCGGGATAAGAAACACCCGATGAGAGGATTCCCATCCTCCTTCTCCTGTTCCCCCGGGGAAAAACAAAACGAGCCGCCCGTCGGGCGAGTATTGGGCCCGCGTCCCCCGAGGCGCGAGCAGCCGGGGCTCTCCTCCCACCAGCGGAACGACGTAGATTCCTCCTCCGTCGCGATCGGAACGGAACGCGATTTTGGAGCCATCCGCCGAGAAGGATGGGTAGTCTTCGTTGCCCTCCTCCTCGGTGGCGCGCACCGGTTCTCCGGTGGGTAGTTCCTGCACCCAGATGTGCATGTCTCCGCTCTCACCCCGATCCGAAGCATAAGCCATATACTTCCCGTCCGCTGAGATGGCCGGATGCCAGGCGACCCGGGCGTCAAAGGTCAAACGTGTGATTGGGATAGGCGGATGCGGGGGGCTTCGTCTGGCTAGAACCCAAGCCGCCATGGCGGCTACCACAAGCCCCCCGGCAGCTCCCAGCCAAAGCCATCGCCTCACTCGATCAGGACTAGCCGGCTCGACCAACGGCGACACCACCAGTTGGTCTGCCGGCGCACCGATGGAAATTTTTGGTGAGGTTATCGAGGCGGAAAGGGTTCCCCCGGCAGGAATCGCCGCAACTGTTTCACCACCTACATCACCGGAGTTGCGAACCGGCGTAGTCGCAGCAGGAGAAGCAAGAGGCGGAACTTCGCGCTGAGATGTTTTCTCCGGCTCGCGCAAAACGGGTGCGATGAATCGGTAGCCGCGGCGCGCCAGTGTCTCGATGTATCGGGGGCTTTCGGCGGAGTCCTGCAGGGACCCGCGCAGACGCTTCACGGCCGCATTGATACTGTGGTCAAACTCGACAGTGGTGTCATTAGGCCACAGCTTCTTCCGGATTTCTTCCCGCAGCAACACTTCGCCCGGATTTTTCAGCAGCTCGACAAGTATGCGAAAGGGCTGCTCCTGTAGCCGGATTCTGTGGCCGTTCTTACGCAGCTCTGCCGCTCGAAGATCGAGCTCAAAGTCGCCGAAACGGACTCTTGAAGACGCGGAGGCACCCGGGCCAGACTGAGATTTCTGTTCCATCTGCAAATGCTGCCTGTCGCGGGCTAAGGACGAGAGTCTATCACGTTTCTGGGACTTTCACTTGAGGCGCCCTGTAAGGTCCAGCCCGTCAACCACATGGCTTGTGACTCACAGGTCATCTGCATTTCATCGCGATTGTATGGACATATCTGCCCCGCAAGCTTAACCTCGCCTCACCTGGCCGAAAGGACAAACAGTTATGGCGATTTCCAAAGACAGCATGTTGTTTCTAAAATCAAAACACGCAGCGTACAAAGCAATCGGGGCGACTGCAGCGGAGATTGCTGCGGTCTGTGCTTTCGCTATCGCAGAGATTGCCCTATCTGCGGGGGCGCCACGTAGCGGAGCCGATCAAGCCGATAGCCTATCTGTCCAGTTGATCCTGGCGCGCAGTTTGCAGCAGCGAGGACAATACAATGCCGCGCGCCCTATTTTGCTCGAAGCGTTATCCAAAGCACCGAATTCGGCTTCGCTGCTTAACGCACTCGGTTCGGTTCAGCAGGATATGGGAGAGTACTTTGAAGCAGAGCGTTCCTATCTCCGTGCGCTGAACGCCTGTGCGTCAGCGGCCAGTGACGCCCAGCGGGTAATCGTTCTACAGAACCTCGGAACTCTTTATCTGGACACAAATCAGTACTCGAAGGGCGAGCAAATACGGAAAGAACTTGAGAAATTGCCCACCGGAGTTTTTAACGGCCATCCCGCCGAGGCGGGAGCATTACTGGACGTTATCGCCAGTCTCGAGCACGCACGCAATCGAGACGATCAGGCTGAACGCTACTATTCAGAATCTCTATATCTTCTTCATCAAGCGCACGGACCGGTGAGTGTAGATGCTGCACTTGTAGAAGCAAGTCTCGGATTCGTGCGGTTGAAAGCCAGACAATACGAATCAGCGGCTGACCTTTTCCGACAAGCAATTCACGAAATTGAAATAGCCGCAGGCCCCGAAGATCCCGCGTTGATACGGCCATTAGTCGACCTGGCCGGGTGTGAAAACATGAGAGGTCACGCGAACCAGGCAGAACCAGTTGCCGAGCGCGCCGTAGCACTCTCGCTTAAGACCTTTGGCGAAGAGCACCCAGTCACTGCAACGGCGATGCTGCACCAGGCGACTTCACTGCGCCTCCTTGGGCGCAAGGAGCTTGCACGCGATTTGGAGAAACGTGCCAAAGCCGCGCTGCGAGATAATTCCACCAGAAATTTGGCTGGTTTCACAGTCGGCCTGCGCGATCTCATGTCCGCGCCGACCCGCTAGCGCACCGTTCGTATGTAGTGCAAGTTGGAAAAGAAAATTCTGCCGCGTCCGCGCAGAAGATGTTTCGAACACGCCCACGGTCAATCGGTCTTCTTGTACAAGAAACGTAGTGCGCCCATGCGAAGCGCAACCGTGCCGAGTGCCAGCTTCTTCTCTTTGATCATGTACAGCTGGAACTCGCGTACTTCATCGGCGCCCATCAGTTCGGGAGACTTGCCGAAGTACTCGGCGAACTCCCCGATGCGGTGAATGTAGCCGGGGATCGTGTCTGTGTGTAGTTCCGGCGCTGAAGCTCGTCCAGCATCCGTTGACGTAGTGGTGTCACAAAAACTCCTCTCTGTGACACAGAAATGTACCGCTACGCCTGCCTCAAACCACCACGCAACTACGTCCGCCGCCAGCGGCTTAGTTCTAACGGGCGATACGGAAATTCGTTTACAAGTGCAAGACGCCCGGTCCAATTGACGGATCGCCAACCAATAAGGAGCTGACGTGTTTAGGATGTACAGTTCGGCGTCAATAGGAAGAATCGGCCCTTATGGGGGGATATGCAGCCGCCGCACCAGAAGCCGGAATCGTGGGTCGGAGCGGAGCGAATCCATTTCGGGATCCAATGCCAGGTACGTGATGTGGGAATCCCGTTCATCATAGGCTCGTTCGAGCCACTTGAAAGCCTCGGCTCTCTCCTTTAGCGCACCGTGGATTGTGGCAATCAAGTACGGCGGTACGTAGGCGGACTGCGCCTTGCGCTCGAGCCTTAGGAGAATGGCCTTGGCCTCGGCATTTCTCCCGACGGCCGCATACGCATAGCCGAGGTCGGAGGCCATCAGCGGAGTTGTCCCCAGTCGATTGGCATGCTCCAGTTCTGGAATCGCCATAGAATACTGCCGTTCGCTCACATAAGCCTGGCCAAGGCACCAATGCCCCATGGAGAAGTTAGGATCCAGCTCGAGAGTCTTTTTGCACTGCTCGACCGCCTCAGAGTATCGGCGCGCATCACGGTACACTCTTCCGAGCGTGCTGTTAACCGGAAGAGACAGTGGATCGAGCTCGCGTGCACGTTTCAGCTCCGAGATGGCGCGGTCCGCTTTCCCGACATTAATAAGGTGTTCACCGTACCAATGGTGTGCGATGGCAGAATTCGGATCGAGTGCAATGGCGCGCTGAAAATCTCGTTCGGCAGCTTGCCAATTGAATTCCCAGAAAGATGCGGCTGTGGCTCTCGCCGTGTAAGCCTCTGAGAGTGTATTGTCAAGCCTCAGCGCCTTACTGGCAAATTCCTTTACCTTGGGAAAACTCTTGTCGGGTGGAAGCAGCTCGTATGTCCCCAAGAGATCATAAGCAATGGCGAGACCGGAGTATGCTTGGGCGTACTGCGGGTCTCGTCGAACGGCCTGTTCGAAATATCCTACTGCCTTATTCATCGCCTCACTGTTACGTCTGGCAAGGAAGTACCGGCCTCGCAGATAATCCTCATACGTTTCGCGATCGAGACGTTTGTTTGAATCGGAGCTTGCCGCCGGTTCCGTGCCGATTTTGCTTTGTATTCTGCCGACAATCTCACGAGCCATATCGCGTTGCAGATTCAGCACATCGCGAATATCGCCCTCGAAGGCGTCGGCCCAAATGTGTTGTTCGGGCGAAGTCCCGATCAATTGGACAGTAATGCGAACTCGATCTCCGCTCCGCCTGACTGTCCCTTCCACCAGCGCCTCCACGTTGAGCTCGTGACCTATTTCCGGGAGCGGCAGGGCGGTCCTTTTGTAGCGCATGATCGATGTCCGCGAGATGACGCGAAATGAATCCTTCCGGGCCAACTCGGTAATGAGTTCTTCCGTCATGCCATCGGCGAAATACTCATCCCCGCCGTCGCGCCCGAGACTTGCAAGGGGCAGGACCGCAATCGAATCGATCTGTGGCCCTTTTGCCTCAGCCGCAGGATGCACAACCCGGTTCCAGAGAAAACCCCCAACAGCCGCCGCAAGGATCGCGCAGCCTGAAGCCATTGCGGGCCCGGCGATCCGACGTTTTTTGGCCGCTCGCTTCTCCCGGGCTTCCCGAGACTCCGAAGCCGGCGCTTGAGCTGTCTCCGCCGGGACAAGAAACCGGTATCCTACCCCGGGGACTGTTTCAATGTAATGCGGATTCTCCGCAGAGTCCCCTAAGCGCTCCCGCAGCCGGTTGACCGCGACATTCAGACTGTGATCGAAATCGACGAATGTGCCGTTCGGCCACAGTCTCGACCGCAGCTCTTCGCGCGTCCTGAACCGCCCGGACTCTTCTACAAGACAAAGCAGAATCTGTAAAGCCTGACCCTGCAGTCGAATCTTCATCCCGCGCTTCCATAGCTCGCCCGTCTCGACATTCAGCCGGAACGGCCCGAAACACAGAATCTCGCCAGATGCGTCGGCGGCCACCGCAGAACTCCTCCGGGCAATCGACCAACTCGCAAGCGTAACGCGCGCGCCGGATAAGGTCAAGCAGAGGGAGGCTTGCTTGACAGCACCTTTCGCGAGCCCTTCCGATGTTGTGTAATGTCGGATCGAACCCGTGGCAGGATCTAGGCGATCGACGCCGCTGACGGTGCCCAGGTAAATCCGGCCGAAGCGATCCTCTGTGATGCAAAAAACATCGTTGCTCGATAGGCCGTCGGCGATCGCGTACGATCAAATTCGCGGCTGATCCGAAGCCGGATCCTCCACGCAGATCACTCCGCTTTTGAGGGAACTGATCCACAAGCGGCCCGCGCTATCGGAATACAGCCCCTGGACGGGCCCAATTCGCTGGTGAGTAGGCTCGGCAAAGCCGCTCGATTGTCCTCGCACCAAGCCGCCTTCCTTGAACCCTATCCAGAGTTGACCCGAGCGATCCTCGCAAAAGCGGTTACCTCTTTGTGCTTCAAAGAGAGTGCGCCTGTAGTGGAAACCTTCTGCACTGTATCAGTTGCGTTCTCCCAGCGGTACAGCTCATGCGCGCCCATGGCTGTCCGCCAGGCGGCGAACCAAAGATCGCCCTTTGAATCCAGGTAGAGAGGATGCAGGACATTATCCAGCAGGCCTCCTCTGACCGTGAAGGCTGCCTCGGGATGGGACTTCGCGAGATCTGTGGCGCGGCGAACGGGCGGAAAGCGCAACAGGCCCTCGGCGGTAGTCACCCACCATGCGCCGACACGGGACTGAAGCATCACAGGTTCTCGGAATGGGTCGATCCCAAGCGGTGCGTTCACCGGGATCGGGGAAAATCGATGGCCATCGAACACAAGGCGTGGGACATGCTCCTTATTTTGCAGAAGGGGCTTTAGATGACTTATAGGTTTCGCAGTAGTCACCTGCTGCTCAATATTAGTTCGCCAATCACCACGCAAAAAAGAGAAATAATAGGAGGATGCTTACATCCAACAACGCAACAAGTGTGAAATCACATAGGCCCACAATTTCGAGAACGATACTGTACGTGACGAGCATTCCACTGTCGCTTTTGATTGCGGCGACGATCTGGGGAGGATTTGCTTCCACGGCGGACGCTCAAAATTCCGGCGACGCAGTGAAGACAGTGTTTACCGGTAAGCTGCCTAACGTTCCCGGCAAGAGTCTTACGGCGGTCGTAGTCAGCTACAAGCCGGGCGAAAAATCGGCTAGGCACCACCACGCTGGAAGCGTTTTTGCGTATGTGTTGTCGGGCGAAATCCGATCGCAGAATTCCGTGACCGGACCGGCGAGAATCTACAAGACCGGCGAAGGCTTTTTTGAGCCGTCAGGTAGTGAGCACCTGGTTAGCGAAAATGCCAGCGCAACCGAGCCGGCAAGTCTTCTCGCCATCTTTGTCGCCGATAGCGGAGCGAAATTGACAACTTTCAATAAGTAAGTATTGCGATGCGGTGCTTTAGAAATGTCGCACCGAGTTTTTGTCACTACTGGGGCAAAACTCCTTGGTTACTTATATAAACGCGCATCGTCACGCTTCCGACCACCCGGTTCCCCACTTCCGCTTTCCAGCTAATCTCTCGCCATCGAGCATTTCCCGTATCGGGCGTTAAGGACATGGCGAGTATCGGATAACTTTCCCCCGGCTTGATGGGATAGACGGCATACTCTGTCTTATCGGTCCAGCCAGACGGCAGTTCCTCGGTCAACTTCACTTCTTCCGCGGTTGATGTCGCATTGTGCAAGATCAATGGAATGTTCAAAACGTTTCCGAATCTGGTGGATACTTCAGGTACCGGAAGCAGCTCGGAAAGATGCTCAAGCCCGTGCGCCTTCCAGAACTCGCGGTAGAAAGCCCAGGGGCCGCCCAACTCCAGCGACACTCCGGCCTCGGGTTTGGGATGATATCCGGAGACAGGAGTAAACGGAAGCGGCGCCGCCGTTATTCCTTCGAACACATCGCCCGTTACGCTTCCGCCTACTAACGATTTTCCAAAAATAAGACGCATCGGATATTCAAAGCCTGATAAATCGTTCTTCTCGATTGCATCTATGCCGATGTCGCCTTCTTGGGTGAGATAGTATCTCTGCTGCTCGGCCATCAATCGAGCATACGACTTATGCCGGGAGGGAGAAATAGTTATGTTTGGGTAAGTGGGGCCGTTTCCATCCAAAAAGTTCTTACGAAACGGCGATAACTGCTGCTTGTCGTGCCAGTAGGGACCAAAGTCCTCAAAGGCGTCGGTAGCGTAGTACAACTTCTCGGGCTGCCATACGTGTAAACCCTCAGTGCGATTCATCATGCCAACACGGTTGCGTGGCGCCGACACTTGCTCGGGGAATTTCGTGGGATCGCCGGCCAAATCGAACGCCTCCGTCGCCAGCACTCCCGCCGCCTGATGATCGTCATGATTTTCGCCGACCACGTAGTTGGGCATCCACGTCAGGATGACTTCCGGCCTGGTGAGCCTCACCAGCCTTACGACTTCGTCCAACGCCGAGCCATGATTCCAACTGTCCAGCGACCATAGGACGTTCTGACCCGGCGTATCATGCCAGCCGAGAAACCAAACGTTCTCGATACCGAATGAAGCTAGAGCTTTACGCGCTTCAATGATGCGCATCTGTCCTAGCGAAGCGCCCGCTTCATAGCCCACGGCGTTTCCGCCGCCATCGCCGGACGTGCAGTAGATGACGGCCACGCGCTTCCGCTCGTCAAGAGCGATTCTCGCCAGATATCCGCCAATGACAACGTCATCGTCGGGATGTGCGACAACCAGCAGCAGATCCGCTTTGTACCGGCTGTCGGGAGGAAGCAAAGGGGGAGCCTTTGGCCGTTCGGCTCCCGCGAGTTGTATACAGAATGAGAGAGTGAGCGCCACTATCGACGCCTGCGCGAATCGTTTCATCTGACCCTAGAATTGCAAATGCAAGCCGAACTGCATTTGGCGCATAGCGGTCTGCACGTAGGTGATCTGTCCGGCGCCACTTTGGTCAATCGTGGAGTTCGGCCGGCCCAGGTTCACGTGATTAAACACGTTGAAGGCGTCGGCGCGCAATTCCAGTGATATTCGTTCCCCAACCAGGAGGTTTTTGGCGAGCGAAAGGTCCGAACTCGCAAGAGACGGCCCCCGCAGCGAGTTCCGTCCCGCGGTGCCGTTACGAAACGGCTGTGTGGGTTCTGAGTATGCGGCGGGATTGAACCACAAGTTCGCGTTCGGATTGGATACGCTTGGATTGCCGATTACATCCGCACGCGCGCCGAAGTCCGCATTCAAGAGCGGGGCATTCGAGACCGTCGGCGTGAATGGCAACCCTGTCGAAAACGTATGCACGCCGCTTAAACGCCAGCCGCCCAAAACCGCGTCCGCGATGGCGTTGCCTCCCAGCGCCCAATGCCGGTTGCGGCCGAAGGGAAGATCCCAGTTATGAGTCAGGGTCACAGCGTGCTCCCGGTCCCAACTGGCCGGCGCATGGTCGGCGCGGATATCGTACACATTGCCGGCATTGCCGACTTCCGTGTTGGTCATCGCTTTTGACCATGTATAAGTCAAGTTGAAATCGAGGCTCCGCGAGAACTGCTTTGTCAGCTTTGTTTGAAGACCATTGTAGCTGGAGTTGTCGCAGTTACAGACCTGAATGATGCCTTGCGAAAGGCCGAATTTGGCAAAGGGTCTGCGCGGATTGTAATCGCCGGGACCCGGCACTGCTTGGTTCACGTTTATTTCTTCGGTGAGGTGCCGCCCAACATTTCCGACGTATGCAACTTCGAGCGCCAGATCGGATGTTAAACGGTGCTGCACGGTAAAGTTCCAGAAATAAACTCCCGGGATCCGATAGGCGTCCAGCGGCGAAGTAAAGTAATTGATTCCGATTCCATCGGGCAGCGGATAGCGCCCGTTTGCGCCAACTGGCGGCGTAAGCGGCGTAGGCGGTCCAGCCAAGAGGTTGAACGCCGGAATGTAGGGATTCGCCTGATTGACACTTTGTCCGTTGACGATAGGAGGATTGTAATCCGCGCCCTGCCCAAATATTGATCCGAGACCGCCCGGGTTATTGCTCTGACCGTAACCCGTGCGCACCACGGTTTTCTCTGTCACCTGGTAGGCGATCCCGAATCTTGGCGAAAAGCCCAAGTTGTAGGGCTTGACACCCATGTTAAGCGGCACAGAGCCAATACCGGCCGCAAGCACCTCGCCAGTCGAGGGATCGAAACTGCCGGCGCCGCCGGGTTTGGCCGCCGTTTGCGGCAGATAGTTCTCATAGCGGACACCATAGTTGACTGTCAGCTTCGGCGTGATGCGCCAGGAATCCTGGACGAAGCCGAACGTTCGAGTCTCGCGAAGACCGGGATAGTAGTCCGATCCGGTGTAGTAGCGCGCAAAAAAATTTGGCGAACCAATCAGATATGCGCCGAGAGCCGAACCGGTGGATGCACCGCCCGCGGCCAATTGGTCGAGGACTGGATTACCGGTGGTCGAGTCGTTGAAATAAATTTCTCCTGAGCGGTGCGAATCGCTGGGAATGCGTTGCTGCTGCCCGCGCCGGACGTCAACACCAAATTTAATCGTGTGGTTGCCCGCGATTTTGGTCCAGTTATTAACCCATTGAAATTGATTTTCAGTTTCTTTCAGCGGGCAGTTGCAGGCGTTGACGCCGAGAGCGTAGCCGAAATCGAATCCGCCGTTTCCCTGCACATAGAAGGCGGGCATGCCCGTGGTGGCAGCCGACCCGGTATTCAGACCAGGTAGTCCGGCGTCGAGCGCAGGCGTTGTTCCGGAATCGTTGGGCTCCACGCGAATCCGGTATCGATAAAAGCCGAAGCGTGCATCCGTAATCAGCGTCGGGCTAAAGGTGTGATCGAACCCCAGCGCCAGGCTTTGATTGCGGTCGATAGAATCGCCTGAGAAGTTGAACGCGCTAGGACCGCCGCCCACATCGCCGAAGGCCGCCGGTGAATAATTGTCGAAGTCGGCCAGAGTGTAACGTCCAAAAATGTGGGTCGTGCCGCTCAGGTTGTAATCAACGCGCCCATCGTACTGACCGGAGTCAAACCGCTGGCTGCCCGCGCTCACGTAATTGTTAAAAATATCCGTGCCGTTGTTCGGCAGTGGCAATTTTGCGAGAAGATTAGCCATGGGCGCGGCTACCGGAACCATATTGACGATGCCGTTTCGGGAAAATACCTGGCGGCCGGCGCCTGTGGACGGGTCGCCGCTATTTGGATCGAAGACCATCCCCGCCCGTGCGGCGACCATTGCGCCCTCGGTACTCTGCACAAGCGCGGGATTGGCGCAGCCCGCCGCCGACACGCTGCCGTCAGCGCAGATATAGGAGCCCAGCTGCGAGGTCAGATCGCCGGCGCGCTCGGCAGCCGTGGGAACCGTCGTGAGCACCGCGCCGCCGGTACGACGGCGCGCCCCCTGATAATCGAAGAATCCGAATAGCTTGTCCTTCACGATCGGCGCACCCACCGATCCGCCGAACTGGTTCCAGCGAAGCGGCGGATTTTGCCGGGTGAACGGATCGGCAGCATTCGTAACGTTGTTGCGCAGATATTCAAACAGCGACCCGTGCCATTGATTGGTGCCCGATTTTGTCGTGGCTTGCACCAGGGCGCCCGACGCCGAGCCGAATTCCGCATCGTAGTTGCTCGTACTCACCTTGAATTCCTGGAGCGCGTCTATGTTGGGATTGATGACGGCAATTCCCAGAATTGCGCTTTGGTTTTCCGTGCCGTCGAGCAGAAAGCCGTTCGCAATAAAATATTGCCCGTTCACATTGGCCTGTATGCCCCCCTGCGGGTTTTCACTAGCCGCGATTTGCCAGCCGTTCAGTTGCGTGCCGGGAACTTGCAGCATAAGAGTCGTCACGTTGCGGTCGAGCACGGGCAGTTCCTGCACCTGCTTCCCCGTCAGAGTGGTCGCTATCTCCGCGCGGTCCGCTGTCAGGAGCGGCGTCGCATCCGTCACGTTGACGCTGGTATTGACGTTGGCCAGTGTAAGAGTGGCGTCCAGCCGCGTTGTCGCATCTACCTGCACGGTGGCGTTGGCGGTGTATGTGCCGAAGCCGGCGCCGCTTACGGCAATTCGATACGGTCCCGCTAGCAGGTGAGTCTGTGAATAGTTCCCCTCGCTACCGCTTTGCACGGTATATACAGTGCCGCGGCCAAGATCGGTAATGGTGACATTAGCGTTCGCAACGGCGGCGCCGCTGGCGTCCTGAATTGTTCCCGCGATATTTCCGAAGACAGCCTGCCCCATAACGCTTCCGGCCGCCAGCAGCATTACGGCGGCTAGCACAAAGCAACAACGTTGCTTCCGGCCTGACGCCGGAGCGGCTACTATTTGCCCAGCCCGTTCCATCGGCGAAGTGCCTGCGGTATTCCCAAACGTTTTTCCAACTAACATGATTGATAACCTCCCCGCCTGAGAGCACAGACGGTTTGAACCCGGGACTTATGATGGATGCTAACATCTGGAAGCATTGATGTCATCATCCAAATTGACTAAATTATGTAGCAGATTTGCAACCTGAACGCCTACTGGGCGTCATGCCCCGAATAATGTTCCTGAAGCACATTGCCCTTGTAGTCGATTTCGCTGTGAATGCCGATTGACGACGTGTAGTAAACAAAGGCAGTCGTCGACTTGAGTTGCGTGAAAAAGTGCTCGGCGGGTGTATCGGGGTGCTTCTCGCCTTTGGCGATCCGGTCCAGCAGTTCCCACTGCAGTTCAGAGCCGATTTGATTGAACGACGCGTGATGCAAGGCGATGGAGAGTTCGTTCACGGCGGCTAGACAATTGCGCGAAGAAGCACGTTCGTCCGGCAGAAAAGCCTTTGCCAACGAGTGGTCGATATAAGCTGCAACACCTGCCAGATGCGCTCCCGTAGAGTGTTCATCGGCCGGATCACCAGTTCCGTAAACGTGCCCAATATCTCGAACTCGTCTTTCGTGAAGGACACCGGCGCATTCGGTTCGGCGGCTGGAAGCTGTAGCGCTATCGTCGCCCCGGCGAGCAGCTTCAGAACTTCCCTGCGTCCGGAAACGCCGTCGATTCAAATCTCCCCTTTCCGGGGCTGATCCGCCAGATAGTCGCAGGAGCGCCAACAAAGAGACAGAATGGTCCAAGTCGGGTTTTGCACCAATGCCGAGGCAAAGCTGGCGCCGTCCACGACGAAGAGATTCTTCACGTCGCGCGATTGTTGAAACTGGTTTACCACCGAAGTTTTCGGATCGCTGCCCATCGTATATGTTGTGCCTGTATAAGGATGTTGTTTCTCTTCCACCAGCAAATCTTTGCTGTAATCGGAATTGCGCCAGGCCTGTATATAACACCGCATGTGTTTATAGGGAGATTTCTGAGCCGAAACTATCTGGCGCAGGCTGCACCTCATTCAAAGTAAGTGCGTGATAGTCCGGCGGCATGTCGCCTCTGGAGGATAATCGTAGGGCCACTCCATGGAATGCAGAGTTTTAGTCGTGTCAACCTGCTTGCCTGCTTCGAGCAGCAACACTGTCAAGCCGTCCTGAGTCAGTACGTGAGCTGCCATGCCTCCGGCCGCTCCGGATCCCACAACGACCGCGTCGTATACCGTATTGAGATTGACCTCGAAATCGTTTGTCGGAAACCGCAGCAGCATAAAAGGGTTTTGCGGAAAACTCGCTCGGGGGTGGCCGATTTCCTTCTAGCCCGGGACCCGCTTTAAGTCGGCTCGAGTGTTCTCGTACGTCACGTTATAAGAGAGTAGTTCCGGCTCCGGCTCGACGCCCCAGCGGCGGCAGGCCGAGCGATAGACTTCCGGCCACCAGTTTCGATGCTCGGTAAGGCCCTTTTCACGCCATGCCGCCCAATCCGCGGTGGCAAGGGACCACGCTTCGTCGCCGAACGCTTGGGCCTCCGCTTGCGAGCCAAATTCCGGAACCAGCCATTGACGTCCGATCCGGGCATGCAGAACTTCGTCCGCCCAATCATAATCCTG
The DNA here is from genome assembly GCA_025927575.1 of Bryobacteraceae bacterium. GTDB lineage: Bacteria > Acidobacteriota > Terriglobia > Bryobacterales > Bryobacteraceae > KBS-96. The sequence continues at coordinate 14,719 of JAICLJ010000009.1, forward strand.
AATCAACGCAGTCAGGCGGTTGTTGGTCGCCAGCGCCACTTGCCATTCGTACTCTTTGCCGTTCTTCTTCGGCATCAATCCCTGTTCAATTGTGAAGAGCACGGCGTGACGTTGCTGAGGATCGAGCTTCGTGTTCAGTTCCAGAGACCAGGTAAGGTTCAGCGGGACGCTGCTCCAGTCGATGCCCAGAGAGGCGAATCCGACTTCGCCCATCATCGCGTGACGCGCCTCATCCCACAATTGGCGGGTCATGTCGCGGTAATACTCCCACGAGCGGCCGGTGTTCTCGGAGAGGATACTGGAGATCACCTCCGGCACGTCAATCTCACGCATGCGCTTGAAGTACAGCATGATCGATTTGGGCAATGGCTCGACATCCGGATCGAACAACATTGCTTCGGCGTTGACTCCCATGTTGTATGGGTCCTTGAATCGCCGATCGCGCTGGGGAACGCCATCATAGCGATAGGGAGCGGCGGAAAACATGCGTTCGAAGCCAGTCTCATTTGAATCGGAGGTTCCATCCAAATCTCCCGCAGACCTCAGAATCCGCCCGAGCATATCGAGCCAGCCGGATAGAGCCTCTCGATCTTCATTAAGTACGAGACATTTGATTGCCTGTTGTCCGTATTCCTCTATCTCTCGGATTTCGAGCGAAGCCAGCCGGCATAATCGATAGCTTGGGTGGTCAAACAGCCTGTTCGTCTCGGCGAGGAACCGCTGTAAGACGCGAAGCACCGCCGGTACAGCTTCCTGATAGAGGCCAAGAACTAATGCCGCAACGTTGGGTGCCGCCTGAATTTCATCAAAGAACATGTCCAGTAGAGGCTCCGGTGAAGCTTCCAAACCGTAGGGTGGCTGGCGCATTTCCCGAACCCGATCGGCAATTCCGGCTACATGTTCCGCACAATAATAGGCGTGCAGGCTGAAAGCCATCTTCAGCTCGTAGATGGGCATCGCCGCAATCCGCGCGGTAAAGATGCCGTGCAATCGCTTCAAGGCCCAGCGAAGGCGTTTGAGTCGCTGCACCGATTCCTGGATCGTCAGCCCCTTTGTCATTGCCCGATCGATCGACTCGAGACCGGCGAGGGGAGGCAGACCGGCAAATCCTCTGTATCCTTCCGATAATTTGTGAACAGCCGCTTCTGAAGACACTTTTTGCATAGTCCCCGTAGCTAACGAACAATGCTTGAGCGTAGCCTGCCCTACCGTGCGCGTCTTTCCGCCGGTTGACCACCTTGTGTACTGGATTTGCAAAGGTAATAATAACCACAGAACACCGCCCGCTGCGAGTGCTTGGCGACAGAGGCAGGGATGAAGGCCTATTTTGAAAAGATTCCGATGGGAACGTCCTCCCTTTTTCTTTTCGAGCGTCGGGACGAGAGCTTTCCTTTTGATTGGCACTATCACCCTGAATTTGAATTGACCCTGATCGTGGATAGCAGCGGCCGCCGTTTCGTCGCGGATAGCAGCGCCAACTACGGGCCGGGCGATTTTGTGCTGCTGGGGCCGAACCTGCCGCATAGCTGGCGCTCCGATGCCGCAGCCTCGGCTCTCAGCCCCATGCATACGGCGGTTGTGGCCCAGTTTCGGCCTGACTTTCTCGGACCGGGCTTTTTTGAATTGAACGAGATGGCGCCAATTGCGCGGCTTCTGAAATCGGCCGGCTCCGGTCTAGGATTCGGCCACACGGCCGCTGGCCGGGATGCGGCGGCAAAATTCACGCAACTCTCTTCATTGCGCCCAGCGCGCCGCATAATTCTGCTGCTATCGATTCTCTGCGACCTTGCGAACGACCCTGGCGCCCAGCGCCTCTCGACAGGCCAAGTCCTTCCGTTGTGCCGTCCTGACGATCAGGAGCGAATCAACGTCCTCTGTGGGCAATTGGAGCGTTCTTTCAACGAGGAGGTCGATTTCAAGGCGCTTGCACGCCTCATTCACATGGATCAGGCTTCGCTGTGCAGATTTTTCAAGCGCGCGACTGGCCGCACTTTGACCACATATGTCACCGAACTTCGGGTCGCTGCCGCCGCGCGGCTGTTGATTGAGACCAACCTGAGTCTTCTGGAGATCAGCTTTCAGGTGGGATTCGGCAATTATTCGAACTTTAATCGTCAATTCAAAAAGGTCAGAGGAGTTACTCCAAATTACGTTCGCCGTCAGTTTCGCGTCGCGGAGACTGTGGCACGCTAACATCGCGTGCCAGCGAACGTCTGATGGGCGGCTTTGACCCTCGGCTACAGTAAAAACATGCTTCGCGCGCGAGCGGTTCTCCTGACGGCGCTTGTGGTCTGCGGCGTTTCGGCTTCAATGTATGCGGCAGCCAACTTTCGGAATAGAAAAGTGAAGCGTGAGGACATCGAATGGACTGACGTCTGGATGCCCAATATGAACCGTCACGATCTGCCTCGGGTGCTTCTGATCGGCGATTCCATTACACGGGCTTATTACAAGGGAGTCGAGCAGAATCTGCGGGGTAAGGCATATTGCGCCCGCATTGCTACTTCAAAGGCCGTCGGCGATCCGGCGCTCACGGTGGAGCTTCACGCTTTTCTGCCGGAAGCAAAATTCGACGTGATCCATTTCAATATTGGAATGCACGGATGGGGTTATTCGGAGGAGGAGTATCGGAAGCACCTGCCTGATCTGCTAAAGGAGATCCGCAGGGATGCTCCCGGCGCGAAGTTGATTTGGGCCAGCACCACGCTCGTGCGGAAGGATCACGGCTCCGGTCCAACAAACGATCGCATACGCGCGCGGAACACGATCGCGCACACGTATTTTGCTCATGAGCGAATCCCCATCGATGATTTATCGGGGCTGATGGCCGCCCACCAGGATTTGCATTCCGACGACGTGCATTTTAATGGCGAAGGCGCTGCTCTGCAAGCAAAACAGGTGACCGCTGAAGTTGAAAAATTACTTCTGCGCTGACCGTGATTACCGGCGAAGAATTCCACGCGCCTAGGTGCGCCGCAAAACTCACTGTGATTGCGAAATCGATGATGAATTCGCTACCTTGAGTATGGAGGAATGGCCGAGTGGTTGAAGGCGGCGGTCTTGAAAACCGTTAACGGGGTGACTCGTTCGGGGGTTCGAATCCCTCTTCCTCCGCCAGAAAATCAACGAGTTAACGCCCCTCGGATCGATTCGGATGCGCTGCTTTACTAAAGCTTCGTGCAAATCTGGTGCAAATCCCATTTCCCTCACGTCCTTATTCGGTCCACTTCCCGACTGCTTCTTTATAGCCTCTGAGACGTTTATCGATCAGTTCAGCTGCCTCTTCGTCGTCACCGGGCAGCATGTGAGCGTACGTGTTCAAAGTAATCGAAGCATTCGCGTGTCCCAATCGCTGTTGAACGGTTTTGAGAGGGACGCGCTGTCGCAGCCTATGAGATGCACGGCTATGGCGAAGGTCGTGAAAGCGAATTCCTTTGAGGCCGATCTTCGCCGCGTACCGTGCATATGCAGCGGTGAAACTGTCAGGCTTCCACGGGGAGCCATCTGGGAGCGCAATGATCAAGTCAAAATCTGTTTTAAGTCCCTTCCAAACAGCTGACGATTCTTGTCCTGTTCCTCTCGATGTGCTCTCAATGCTTCGATCAGTAACGGAGGCATCGTTATACGCCGACGCTTCCGATTTTTGGGGATCTTGAACTTCAACCCACCCTTGCGCGTTTGCTCCAGGGACTGAGATACGAGTAAACTCTGGGTTTCGAAATCGATGCCCTGCCATCGTTGCGCCAGAATTTCCCCCCGTCGCAGGCCAGTGCATAATCCGTAGACCACCGGAATATAAAAGCGCGTGCCTTTTACTGTTTGAATAAGCCAAGCGCTCCGATCCTCATCAACCGCTCTCATTTCCACTTCGACCGGCCGCGGGCGGCTCTACTCAATCCGCAGGATTCGTTGGGGGGAGCTGCCAAATGACAGCCTGTTGGAGAGCTTCGCGCAAAAGGCGATGAAAGTGTAGGAGTGTTCGTTTGGATAGCCCACCCCCCCCGTTCGTTTGCGCCCGCGGGTGAGGGCGTAACTGTAGAATTCGGCGATGGACCGGAGTGAGTTTTGCGAGATTGATCGAGCCGATAGAAGACTTGATATCTTTTTCGACGATCTGCTCGTATCGTTCGCACGTCTTTCCCGCTACGTTGGGCTTGGCATAGGTAACGAACCAGCGGTGAAGAAAAGCGCCCAGCGTTTCTTTGGATGGTTCTACATACGTACCTTCATCCATGGATCGCAGGACACGCCGGCATTTCAGCATCTGCCTCGCGCCTCGTCTGGAACCCGCGAATCCAACGATATTTGCGTTTACCGATCGAATCTTTGCCGAGAAACAGAACCGTTTTTCCTGCCAGGTGATTTGTGCGTTTATAATGCTGGCCGGCTATTGGGCCCTATTTGCATCGTTTCCTAGGCGCCAGGGCGCATTCTCGAAAGTTGGTAATATAGGCGTCGTAATCGGTTTAAGGATAGCTCGGTTATAACTACCCTGGTTATGACCCCACTACTAATGCCGTTGGCAATGTAGCTACGATTTTGATCGATTATTGGGTGGGCATGTTGTTGGAGAGCGCCATTCCCCAATCGTCAAAGCTGAAAATTTTGCCGATGAATGCGGTATCGGGATTTGTGCTGGCATTGGCGCTTGAGCCCTTGAATCTCATGGTCAAGCGGTTGTGGACCGTCCCGTTCACCTTCTTCAGCACCGGATGGGTGATCCTGATGCTGATGGTCTCCTATTGGCTCATCGAAATGAAACAGATAAAGCGATGGGCGCGTTCCCAATGGTCGTCGTCTGGATGAACTCAATCTCATCTACTCGTTTTCCCAAGTGCTCCGCGGCTGGTAAAACCTCGGTCTCAAGGTTTTCACCGGAGACTTCTCGTTCATAGGCGGTTTCGGCGCGATTCCTCAGAACATACTGATTCTGTTCGTCATTTGGCACCTCCGCTTCTGGCTTTATCGCCGTAAAATATGTCTGAAGATCTGAGATAGTTAGGGAGCAGGTAGTCAGGTAGCCAAGGGACGGGGGTGCACCTGATTGCGTGCCTACTTGATCCCCTATCGTGCATAAAAAGGTGGTGATAAACTAGGCCTCCTATGGATGTAAAGCGAAGAGATTTTTTGCTTAGTTCAGCTTTATACCCGATTGCCCTTTCTGCCCAATCTGCACCACGCGTGAATACGGCCTCGATTGGCGTCGGCAATCGAGGATCGTATCTACTGAAGACAATACTGGAGCAGCCAAACGCCAAAGTCCTCGCGGTTTGTGACATCAAGGGCGACCGGCTGGACAGAGCGGCTTCGACAGCTTCGAGAGACAATCCTCGAACGTATTCTGATTGGCGGAAGCTTTTGGAACAGAAGGATGTGCAGGCCGTGTTTATTGCAACGCCGCCCTATCTTCACAGCGAAATGGCAATTGCCGCGCTCAAAGCCGGCAAGCATGTTTATTGCGAAAAGCCAATTGGCATCACGGCGGAGCAGGTAAGCCAACTCATCGCCGCTGCGAAGATTTCGGATCGCATCTTCGTGCCTGGCCACCAATTGCGGTCCTTGAAGAGTCTACAGACGGCCATACGGAAAATTCACGACGGAGTAATCGGCGACGTCATGACGATCGACGCGCAAAGGCATGCGTCCGCGGACATCGCTCACGACGGGTCGTCCAGTGACTGGTATTTCGACGTTTCTAAATCAGGGGGTTACCTTGTGGAACAGTCTATTCACAATCTCGATCTTTGCAACTGGGTGATGGGAAGTCATCCGACCAGCGCCGCCGGCTTTGGAGCGACTCTGCGATACAAAAACGATCCGCCTGGGCGCACGATCTTCGATTGCGGAACTCTGAGCTATGACTACCCTAAAAGCCTGAAGCTTTCATTTAGCCAAAACGTTTTTCATCCCCGAGGATTGCCGAATCCTGGACAATACATACACGTTTTTGGAACAAAAGGCGCCGTCGACCTGTTAGCCCCTGAGGCGACCGCGTATCCGCTCTCGGGAGAACAACCCACTGTTTTGTCGACGAAAGCGGAGGACGAGCAGGGGGCCCATATAGCGGCCTTCTACGCATCGATCCTGAACGGGGCCAAGCCTCCGGCCGACATAACAATCGGCGCAACCGCCGCGCTCACTTCTATCCTTGGAAACGATGCGATGTTCAAACGCCGAATAGCGAACTGGAGCGATCTTGGGGTCTCTATTTAAGAGGGAATTGGCATCGTACACTGTTGAGTGCTTTACGGCCTTGTCGGTCTTGTACTGTTCCGACCTCAGCGTCTGAACGCACTTGCACACACACCGCTTCGAATGATGAACGCCGATCAACACGCGTTGGCGCTGATTGACTTCGGCATTCTTACGAGTACAGACTTCTGTTCACCATTGCAAACGTCGCCCAAAATCGCTTTTGTGTTCGATTCCGGCCTTCTTCGGATGAACTGTCTGGCGTTGAGAGAATCAATCGCCGCCTGGACGCGGGCGCGTGCGAGGCCGTCGACTGAGCGAGATAACGGCGGGTCCCATTATTTTTATCGCTCCGGACGCCTCCGCTCGCACGGCTATGATCGCAGATTGAACACCTCGCCGCCCCGGTCCAGCAGCGCCGGTTTCCGGAATGCGACAGCATCATGCGTAACGGGTTCCCGGTTTCATGCAGACTGCCGAGAATGCCAACCCGTTGTAGCGAAAGTGTCGCCTTCGCTTCCCAATCGAAACGCCACCGGCTATCAGCCCCGGCCCTTGAAGGCTGCCGTTCCGGGCTTCTCCATCATGGATGCGATCCAGATGCATGCCGGTCCAAACTAGCACCAGAAAAGTACTCGGGACACGAGCGAGTGGCCAACGGAAAACGCCAGTGTCCGCCCGCCCGAATTGCGTTGAGTCAATTTACAGAAAAACTTTACACGACCAAAGCTTCTGAGCAGTACTTAAACGCGTTGAAGTCTCATTCCGCATGGGATGTCGGGACAAAACAGTAGCCGAGTTCGCGGAGCCAATATACCAGCCCGTCATACTGGGATTCCTAACTCTTTAAGCGCCTCACCTGCGGCGGCGAGGTTCACAAGCTTCATTTCAGAATACTTACGCGACAGTATTACTCCGGGAGCCCCGGCATTGAAGGCGGCCTTAACCGCGCCACGAACATCTGACGGCTGGGTTTTCTTTTCTCCCTTTCCAGTCGGTATATCGATGTCAATCCCAGGGTAGATCGCTATTTCCTTTGGAACGCCAGCAACATTTCGCTGACCTTCGGGTGCAATATAATCGGAAGAAAGGCCGGCAATCGGCAGGTTAGCTGCTTGAACATCGGCGATTGCCCGTTTCGTCTCCCGGTACACATAATCCGATGACAATCCAGTTGTTGCTAATTTAGATAAAGGCGCCTCTTCGTTGTATCCCAAAAGCTTGTAATAAACGTCGAGCGCTAAGTCAGCCGACAGGTCTCCCCAAATCGTTGAATGGACCGTATTAATGTACTCGGTCAAACGTGGGCCGGCACAGTTGTTATACATACAAATTTTTAGAAGATCTGCGTGCTGGCGTATTTTTCTATAATCTTGGACGGCGCGGTAGAAGGGACTGAAAGACATATGGTGCATGACATGGAATCCGACTTCCAGGTGTGGGTTAATACTTTTTGCGGTACCGTAGATGCGGCCATAGACTTCGTGCTGGCTATCGGTCCACAATTTCTCCCAAGCCAAAATCTCCGGATATTCCACAAGAATGCGCCAAAACGTAACAAAATATCCGTCGGTTGGCCGAGCCTGTGACCATGCAGCGCGTACCCATTGATCGAGAATCCTGAATCCTTGCTGTGCCCGCTCTACATTGATGCCTTCCCGCCTTCCCTTGTCAACGCAGTAGTTGCAAAAACAGGTTATGGTCGCGCGCCCCCGGCGGGCGTCAATGACATGATTTAAAGGACCTTGACGCTCGGAACACCACATAACTCCATCTACTTCATAAGACTTAGTCCAATCTTCAACCAGCGAGAGCAAAAAGTTGCGAATGTATGGGTTATTAAGACATGCAGAGCCTGTCTTGCGCCCATAAACATCAACTTCGGCAACTTTCTCAAAGTTGTCCAAGAGCCGGGGATTATAAACATCTTCAAACCAGCAATAGCTTTTCATTCCACGCTTTTTTGCATTTGGAACTACGTCGCCGAGTACATCAAAATCTCCCAGCTCTGGAGCCCGGAAGTTTTTGAAAATCGTGTCTTGATAATATTCCGGATGCACTGCTGCGTAGTCGCCCCCATGGAATGTATGTGTGTCATACTCCTGCTTGCCATGGTCGGGTAGTGGTTGACCGGGAATCTGGCGCCCTTCGATTCCACGGCCGTAACTGAAAGTGGCAATTAGGAGTGTGTTGACACCTGCCCTCTGCTGCACCGTGTCCAGTACGCCGTTCACTCCCTCATCACTGAATGAGACTGCTGGAAGCTGAATCGCGATGACCTTCTCTCCGGGTTTCGACTGCGTCTCCACCTTTCGAGCGCTCAGGTCCGCCGCTCTTCCGATACCGGTCGCCAAAGAGGTAATGCCGGCGGCCTTTAAGAAGCCGCGCCGTGACGACTCCGTTAATTCGACATTCAGTTTGTCTTCTTTGTTTTCGTCCACTTCAAATCTCCTGGCAAAAATACTTCATAACAACTGTAGGGTCATTTTGTTCGAAAATGGCACGATCGTGCAAGCGCGCGCTAACCTTCCGATACAAGGATTGTTTCGTCATGGAGATCGCTCCTTTGCTGCTTTTCGAACACATCGAGTCGTTTCGAAATGACTAACCGCCCTAGTAAGCCGAAATGTGTATGGCTTTACAACGGGGAATGGCCATCTCTCGACCCGATGTCCCACATGGTGGAACTGCGTATCACCAGCACTGAAGGCCGGATCTTATCATTGCTAAATTGTTGTTGTCAACATGGAAAGCGACTGCGGTGAATATCTTCCTCTTTTTCGGAAGGGGAAAGACGTCGGGCGGCCCGACATTTATGTCCTAGAAGCCGAGGTTGCCGGAGTGATTTCGTCCATGTGTGCAATTCACTTTGGGGAACCGAAATCCGCAGGGCCGCGCAGCGGAAGCAGACCGGCTGGGAAAGAAGGCGGCGGCCAGGCCGGTCATCAAACGAAGTGTAGCCTGAGCGGCCAGAAGCGAGGCCGAGGGCAACTCACTTTCAGTCAGCGTTTGTTCGCAATTGCATATTCTCCACGCGCGCGAAGGATCGACACGTGCTTGCTAGCGCCATCCGGTGTGGCGCCCATGCTGCCGGAACAGGCCCGTTTCGCAAACCTGCTGACGCTGCCCGAAGGCGTGGACATCGCCAAGGCCATCAACGAAGCGATGAAAGCCATTGAAACCGAAAACGAGGACGTGAAAGACGTTCTGCCGCGGACGTACAATCGTCTGGACAAAGAGCTTCTAGTTTCGCTGTCGAAGAATTTCACCGCCGTGCTGATGGACATCGAAGGCGACGCGTTCGGCAAAGATCTCCGAATATCTCCTCGGCAAGTTCGCGATGTCCGAAGGCCAAAAAGGCGGTGAGTTCTTCACGCCCACCAGCCTCGTCAAGCTGATTGTGGAAGTGATCGAGCCGTTTCACGGCCGCATCCTCGACCCCGCCTGAGGTTCCGGCGGTATGTTTGTCCAATCGGCGGCGTTCGTGGAAAGCCACCGCAAGAACGTAACCGATATCTCGATCTATGGCCAAGAGAAGATCGCCGAGACCATCCGGCTCTGCCAAATGAACCTTGCGGTCCACGGCCTTTCCGGTGATATTCGTGACGGCAACTTCTACTACGAAGATATTCATCGAAGTCTGGGAAAATTCGATTTCGTAATGGCAAATCCGCCATTCAACGTGGACAAAATCGATAAAGAGCGGTTGAAAGAAGACCGTCGCTATCCGTTCGGGCTGCCGAATGCGGACAACGGCAAAAGTGAACCACACTCGCATCAACCTGCTCGAAGAATTCCAGCGCATGCTCCGCGATCCCGCGCCGCTCCTCGGCATCCAGCTTCCGGGCGAAAGCCGTCAACTTGGCGAAGAACGCTTCGACGTTCGCCGCGCCCGAGTTGTATTCGTCGATCACAGTTGACGGAGGAAGAGCTAGTGATTTTCGACCTGCTCACCAAGCCGAGCGTGGAGTTGACGAAACCAGAAGAGCGCGACGTGAAGCGCGTGGCGAAAACTCTTCTCGAAACGCTGAAGCGCGAAAAGCTGGTGCTGGATTGGCGCAAGCAGCAGACCACGCGGGCTGGAGTGCGGTTCACAATCGAAACGGTCTTAGATGAGTTGCCCAGGGCCTACAGCAAGGAGATCTATGAACAGAAGTGCGACTCGATTTACCAGCATTTCTATGATTCGTATCGAGGGCAAGGGCAGAGTCTGTATGAGGGGCGGGTCCAATGAGAAGGACCTATTGCCGGTTGGCGTCGTTGCGCTTCAGTTGGTCGATTCAGGTTGGACGCGAGTAGCGCCTTGAAGATCCTCTCGGCGGCCTGACATCTGGGTATTCGCACCTGCCATCGCGGAGGCGTTCTATGAACCGGTTTTTAGCTTTTTGCCCAACATTTCTCAACGTTGCCGCAATTTCCCTTTAGTCTCGCGATAACCCAACGACGCTGAGATGCGCGCGCCAGTCCGTATGACAGCGCCGGAGAGAAGTGGTATCCGATCTTCCGTAAGCCGAAATGCGGGCCCGGCTATGCTGACGGCCGCGATTACGTCGCCGGCACTGTTGCAGACCGGAGCGCCGATGCACCGAAGCCCTACCTCTCGCTCTTCGTTATCGACCGCGTAACCAACCTTGCGAATTGCCCGCAATTCGGTCTTGAATCGCGATGCGGACGTGATCGTTTTCCGGGTATACGACTTCAGTGTTCGACCTTGCAGAAAGCTGTTGACCTGTTCTTCAGGGGCGAAAGCCAGCATGGCCTTACCGAGCGAAGTGCAATGGGCCGGTGTTCGGCTTCCCACCGTTACCGGCGTGCGCAGGGTCTGCGTACTCTCCGCGCTGACCAGTGAAACGACTTCTCCGTCCCGTAATACAGCCAAATGTGCGGTCTCACCCGTCTCCGAAACGAGAGTCCGGAGATGCGGTCCTGCTATCTGGTAGACGTCCAATTGCGATACTGCTGACAAACCAAGTTCCATTAGCCGGGAGCCAAGGTGGTATCTACCACTAACCGGGTTTCTCTCGACAAATCGGTTAGATTCCAGCACCATAATGAGTCGGTGCGCAGTACTTTTGTGGAGTTCGAGGCGGTCAGCAATGTCGGTGAGCCCGATACCAGAGCCCGTCTCAGCTAATATGTCCAAAATTCGAAAGGCGCGATCGAGGACCTGGACGTGATACACATCTGCCTTGTTGCTAGTCTTACTTACACTGGCCATGGGACTTGTTCAGCTGACTCTCCTTATCCTTGAAGTGTAATCGACCTCCAGACGATCAACACTACAACGTATTCAGCCGAGGAGCAAGGGCCAAACTGAAACCTTCAACTCAGGTTTAGCTGCGCTAGTCTATGTGCGCGTACGCCGCGAGCGTTAAGAAGTCCTGCAGTTGAGTATTCGTCATCATCTCCTCGAAGAGGAGCGCCGCGCTCTGAAACTTTCCTTGCTTAAATCTGCGCTCACCAACCAGCGAGCGAATATGCTGCAGCTGGGAGGCAATCGTCTCACGAATTAGTTGGGGCGTTATTTTGCGGCCATCGTTCAGATGTGCTCCGTGGTGCAGCCACTGCCACACTTGTGTGCGCGATATTTCCGCGGTAGCGGCATCTTCCATCAAGTTGTAAATCGGAACACAGCCGAGGCCGAGTAACCAGGATTCAAGGTACTGAATACCGACGTCAATATTCAGTCTCAAACCGTCTTCCGTGATTTCTCCCCTCGGGACCGCCAAGAGATCGGCAGCCGAAATCTGAGTGTCTTGTCGCTTCACGTCAATCTGGTTCGGCGTGGGCATATATAAATCAAACACTTCTCTTGCAACCGGGATGAGGCCAGGATGCGCGACCCATGTTCCGTCATGCCCGGCCCTCACCTCGCGCAACTTATCCAACCGCACCTTTTCGAGCGCCGCGTCGTTCGCGGCGGGGTCGCCTTTAATCGGAATTTGAGCAGCCATTCCACCCATCGCGTGTACGCCGCGCCGATGGCAGGTCTGAATCAGCAACTCCACATAGGAGTTTAGAAAACCCCGATCCATCGTGACTTGCCTTCGGTCAGGCATGACGAAATGTGAATTGTTCCGAAAAACTTTGATGAAGCTGAAAATATAGTCCCACCGCCCGCAGTTGAGCCCAGCCGAATGCTCTTTTAGCTCGTATAAAATCTCATTCATTTCGAAGGCGGCGAAGATTGTTTCGATCAGAACTGTTGCGCGAATCGTACCCCTGGGTATCTTCAGGTATTCCTGCGCAAATACAAATACATCGTTCCACAGGCGCGCTTCCAGATGGCTCTGCAATTTAGGAAGGTAGAAGTATGGTCCTGATCCTTTTGAGATGAGCGCCTTTGCGTTGTGAAAAAAATAGAGGCCGAAATCGAATAGCGATCCTGATATGGGCTCTCCATCCACCACGAAATGCTTCTCGACTAAATGCCAGCCGCGCGGGCGCACAAACAGAACAGCGGGCTTTGCATTTAGCTCATACTGTTTCCCTTCCGGACTGACATAGGAGATGTCGCCGCGGACGGCATCCCGAACATTCAGTTGTCCGGCGAGGTTATTGAGCCAAGTAGGGGAATTCGAATCCTCAAAATCCGCCATGAATACGTTGGCGCCGGAATTCAAGGCGTTAATCACCATCTTGCGATCCACCGGGCCGGTGATTTCCACCCGCCGATCGACGAGATCATGTGGAATAGGAGCGACCCTCCAATCACTTTTCCGAATCGACTCGGTCTCCGTTAGAAAGTCAGGCAATTCACCGGCATCGATACGTTCTTGCCGTTCGATCCGCCGGCGAAGCAGATCGAGTCGTCTGTCGTTAAACTTCTTATGCAGACTAACCAGGAAACTCACGGCTTCGGGACTGAGAATGTCTTCATATTCATGGGGGACAGGGGCCAGAACTGAAGCGCCGCCTACTTGAGAATTGGTGTAGCTCATTGACGAACCCTCTTGACCGCAGCAACGCCGATTCGGTATGTTTTGCCGTGTCTCATATTGCAGTACTGAATACCGTAATCAGGCATAGCCTCAATATACCCTGCTGCTGATATCTGTCAAGGCCATTCAGAATATCCTTGACAGGCTAGTGGGAGTTACGTATAAAGTTGAAGTTTTCTTAGCCGGGATACGGTACTACTATGTGGGACAGAAACGTTGCTCTGCTCGTGAAAACTGACCAGCTTTTGGTTCGCGCCGTTACGGCAGTCAGAATCAAATCCAAACGATCTCATAAAGAATTTTGGCACTTGCAGAGGTGCTCGGGATAATGAACACAACTTGGCATCAAACTTATTTCGTTTGTGGACAAGGCCTGGCTGCATCGGCGGCGATTGCTGCGGTTCCCACGCTGATACTTCTGTATTTGCTTGCGGTCAAACGGAAGGCCGCGTGGTTTGCCGCCTTAGCGGGGCTGTGCGCCACTCTGGCTCTTGCCTTATTTATCTACGGTATGCCGGTTCCGTACGCCTTCAGTTCAGCGGCGTACGGCGCGGCCTTTGGCCTGTTTCCTATTTCATGGATTGTTTATTGGGCGATCGCCCTATACAGAATCACTGTGGAAACCGGAAAATTTAATGTCATTCGCAGTTCGATTGGATCGCTCACGCCCGACTGGCGTATTCAAGCGCTGATCATTGCATTTGCATTCAGCGCATTCGTCGAAGGCGCCGCAGGTTTCGGAACACCTGTGGCGGTGGCAGCAGCCATGATGGTTGGACTTGGATTTTCGGCCTACTATGCCTCGGCAATTTGCCTGCTGGCGAATACTGCGCCCGTTGCGTTCGGCTCTATCGGAATACCCGTCATCACGCTGGCCGGCATCACCGGGCTTCCTCTGGACAGGTTGAGCGGAGCAGTCGGCCGAATCTGCGCTCCCATTTCGCTGATACTTCCGGCATACCTCATCGTGGTGATGGGTGGATTTCGCTGCATGCTTGAGGTATGGCCGGCGGCGCTTGTGACGGGCGGAGTCTTCGCAACGGTTCAGTTTCTTGTCTCTAACTATATCGGTCCTCAGCTGACTGATATTTTGAGCTCGCTCACGGCGATGGCTGCGTTGGTCGGTCTGCTTCGTATTTGGAAGCCACGTCGAGAGCGACAGTTAGCGTCCAACGAAATGGCAGAGCCGTCGGGCGCACATCCGAGCTCACGAGATTACAGGCTTGTTCAGACGGAAGAGGTGACGTTCGCTACTGCTGTGCTTAGCGATGCGGTGCGTACCGATGCAGAGTACGCCACACGGGAACGGCTACTCGCCTGGATGCCATACATTCTTCTTGTCGTCTTCGTTCTTCTTTGGGGTTTCAAACCATTCCAAGCCACCTTGAACGCAGTTACAATCGCCTTTCCTTGGCCCTACCTTCACAATCTGATCCAACGGATGCCACCTGCCGTTACCCACGCGACGAGCTATCCGGCGTTCTTTAGCTTCAACTGGCTATCAGCTTCTGGTACGTCGTGCATGTTCGCGACGCTGCTGTCCGCGTTATTTCTAAAAATGTCAGCGCGAACGTTCGCGAAACTGCTGATATCAACCGCACGCGAGTTGGCGTTTGCAATCCTGACAATCGCGGCGGTCCTCTCGATGGCTTTCGTAATGAACTACAGCGGAATCACCGGAACATTGGGCCTTGCGTTTGCGGCAACTGGCGTGGCGTTCCCCTTCTTTAGCGCTTTTCTCGGCTGGCTTGGTGTGTTTCTAACCGGCTCGGATACGTCTTCGAATGCACTATTCGGAAATCTGCAAGTAGTAACCGCCGGACGCCTTCATGTCAGCCCAGTGCTGATTGCTGCCGCCAACTCGGCGGGAGGCGTAATGGGAAAGATGATCAGCCTGCAATCGATAGCCGTCGCAGCGGCTGCTACGGGCCTTTCTGTTGCTAAACAAGCGAAACTTATTCGATTCACTTTGCGACATAGCATCGTTCTTGCCAGTGTCGTCGGGCTGGAGGTGTTGCTCTATGCGTATTTGATTCACGTCATCTGAAGTTGCGCTTTGCTCCTCCGCAGCGACGCTAAGTCTGGCTTACCGACTTTTTGCGACTCCGTTGCTTCGGCAATGTCGTCGAAATCGCTCTACGCTGGACGGACACCTGTGTACTCCGGTTGAAGAGCTTGACCGGCAATCCATTGAAACTACAACGGTCTGACTCGGCTGCCTCTACTTGCTCAATGTTTCTTAGGCTTCACTATCAACGGCTCTAATTGGAGAGACTCGGTCCCGCTATCGGCCATGCTTCATCGTCCGAGGCTCTGCTAGTAGGCGACAGATCGCCCGGATACAGCCGCGGTCGATGAGCATTTCGAACGCGCTGGGCGATACGACATCTTTGCGTGCCGCCAAACAGATTCGTTATTTGCACATCGCCAACTGCGGCGATTTCCACGCGTCGAACTTTCGGGCGACGGCGTTCCTTGCCGTCGCGGCTACGAACAAAACCAACACAGTATTCGAAGGAGATTCACATTATTCTTCTTGACAAGGTTGTTGCCTCGGTGATAAATATTCTTGACAGACCAGATCACAAGATGCCGTACCGCGATACGAGATGACCTGGGTAGTCACAGGAGCCGAGATGGGGAGGGCACATATATGAAATCTCTGACGGTAGCGAGCCTCACTATTTGCACACTTCTGTCCCTGCCAGTTTTTGGGCAAATCGATATCGGTGTGATTTCAGGCACCGTCCAGGACAACTCCAATTCAGTGGTTGCCGGCGTGAAAATCACTGCCACGAATGAGGGCAATCAGGCGACGAGACAAACGGCGACTAATAGCTCGGGGTATTACACATTCCCCAATCTCATGGTCGGTACATATACAATTTCTGCTGAGGCAAATGGGTTCCAGCGGTACGTTCACAGCGGCATACAGTTGAATGCTGCCGCGCAGGTAAACGTGTCGATCCAACTGGCGCTAGGCACCGTGACAGAGACTGTCCAGGTAACTGAGGCGGCCGGACACGCCTTAAGCCTCGAGCCTTCTACAGGTGGCACGGTCACCTCCAAGCAGTTTCAACAGCTGGAAGTAAACGGACGTAACCCTGTTTACCTTGCGCTCCTGGAGCCAGGAGTCGTGGGGAGCAACATTGGGACGTTTGATCCCGACAGCGTCAGTAGTGGAGCTTTCAGCATGAATGGAGGGAGATCTGATGCTTACAACGTATTTGTCGATGGCGCGGTAGCTACACGAACCCGCTCCTCCGGGTCCATGCTCGGCGCGCAGGACATGAACTCAGTCCAGGAAGTGCAGGTGTTGACCGGCAATTACGACGCAGAGTATGGCCGCTCTTCCTCGGGCCAGATTCGATTTGTCACAAAGAGCGGAACCACCAAGTTTCACGGCGATGCTTACGAGGTGCTCCGCAATGCGGCGTTTGACGCTAACAGCTGGTCGCGCAACAATAGCCCGCTGGAAAAACAACATTCGGGCCCCCCAAAAGAAAATTACAACGATTTCGGGTTTGATCTCGGAGGGCCGATCTTTATACCGGGCAAATTCAACAAAGATCGTAGTAAGCTTTTCTTCTTTGTAGCGCAGGAATGGATCCGGCGCCGATATGACGACGATACTACCGGCACCGTTCCTACAGCGGCTATGCGGCAGGGCGATCTCAGTAATTTGCTCGATCCTCACAATACCTTCTTTGGTAAGACCCGAGTCATTACCGATCCAGCAACAGGCGAGCCGTTTCCGGGCAACATCATCCGACCGTCCATGCTTAGTCCCCAGGGCGTGGCGCTGCTGAATGCCTACCCCTTGCCAACCCCGGGTTTTCAACAGGGGGCCGCCAACTGGATTCAAACCTACCCTGTCTTCTCTAATCTCGACAAAACCACCTTCAAGGTGGATTACTATATCAACGAAAAGAACCATCTTTACGTCCGTGGGACGGTCATACCATGGCATTTCAACAACCCTCTTGAGGGCGATATGGGACTGTTCCAGAGTCTCTGGTCGCGCCCGAACCGCACTGGCATCGTTGATCTAACTACGACGTTTTCCCCCACTCTCCTAAACGATCTATCTGTCTCCGGAAACTCTGATGGAAAGGGAGCAATCGACTATAACCCGGCATGTGGGGCTAATTGTCAGCGGGCCACGTACGGCATCACGTATCCATATCTGTTCCCTGGGACCAAACTGTTTGACGGCAAGGTGCCGACTATTGCAGTAACTGGACTGACAACTATCGATACTGGCCCCTATCCGGGTTCGTGGTCTGGCTATGTCGAAGATCTGACCGACAATTTAACCAAGATTGCAGGGAATCACACGATCAAATTTGGAGCGACTCTCGAGCGGGCTGGTCAGAATGATCTCATTCAGCTGACGACCGCCAGCCCGCCGCAAACGAACAATCAGAATGGCGCATTTCAATTTTTGGATACCGGCCTGCCGAATACGACAGGACTGGGAATAGGTAATGCTCTGCTGGGAAATTTCAACAATTATGCGGAGATCGGCGCGAAACCCGAGACTCCGTGGGTCGCCACGTCCTTGGATATGTTTTTGCAAGATACCTGGCAGGTGATGCCCAAGCTTACTCTGCATTTTGGACTACGTTACTCGATTTGGCCGGCGTGGAGCACCACAAACGGCACAATCGCTCAGTTTGAGCCCGAGTTCTATGATCCCTCGCAGGCGGCCACCATTGATCGCAAGACTGGATTCATCAGCAGTGGATCTCCTTACAATGGCATCGTTCTTCCCGGCAGCGGACCTTCGAAGGACGCATTGAGGCGATATCCATTTCTCAACGATCCGCAATTTCGCAGTCTCTATCACAATCTTCCTGCTGGATTTATTCCGACACAGTGGGACTTGGTTCAGCCCCGCTTCGGTATTGCATATCAGGCAACGTCCAATACAGTAGTGAGGGCGGGAATCGGGTATTTCGGTGACCGCACGATGATCAATCGAGATACGGCCTTGGGTGGCAATCCGCCGTTTATGCCGCAAACCACACTTGTGAACGGAAATATCGAAGATCTGGTCGGCGCGTCGGCAATTACTTCTCCATTCACTATGACGATCAATAGTCCGACAAACGTATGGCCGACCCAGTGGTCGTACAACGTTACAGTGGAAAGGCAGTTTGGAGGAGGCCTCAATGCCTCTGTGGGTTATGTGGGAAACCGCGGGGTCCACTTGCAGCGCAAGCGCAACATCAACCAGTTGCTCCAGCCCGGCACTACTTATGCCAATGCAAAGGTCAATCCGAATGCACTACGTCCATTCCTCGGTGCAGGGATCATTGATATCTCAGAAAATTCGGGATTGTCGCGCTATAACTCTTTACAGGCAATGGTCCGAAAGACTGCAGGAGCGCTGACGTTCAGTGCTTCATATACACTTGCCAGTGCCATGGACAATACTTCCAGTCTGACC
Organism: Bryobacteraceae bacterium; assembly: GCA_025927575.1. GTDB lineage: Bacteria > Acidobacteriota > Terriglobia > Bryobacterales > Bryobacteraceae > KBS-96. Next base: position 33,304 of record JAICLJ010000009.1, read on the forward strand.
GACGTCTTGCCGAACGCCTACGACGATAGAAACTATTGGGGCCCATCCGACTTCCAGGTGCCGCAGGCACTGACAGTCAGTTACACCTATATCATTCCATTCCATGCACAGAACAGAATCGCGCGGACTGCGTTCGGAGATTGGACCATTTCCGGAATTAATCAATTTCAGGCAGGAATGCCGTTCTCGGTGCGGCAGAACATTGACTACGCCGGAATTGGACCCGGAAGTGGGAATCAGTTCTGGAACGTAGTCGGTGATCCGCATAGTTGCTCGACGGATTTTCTCCCAAATGTGGGTGCCACCGTTTATTGCAAAGATGCATTCGCAGCGCCGGCGCTCGGCACATTTGCAAGCGATAATTCACGAAATGCATTTATAAAGCCTGGCTTTTGGCAATGGAATCTGGCGATTCATAAGGCCTTTCCCCTTCCCATCAACGAAGGGTCGCGAATTGAATTTCGGGCCGAAACATTCAACCTGCTTAACCATCCGAACTGGGGCAGTGTAAACTCGAATCCCGTTAGTTCCTCGTTCATGAGGGTCACAAGCAAATCCGGAAGCCGAAATCTGCAGTTTGAATTGAAGCTGTCGTTTTGAGCACAGAATAACGTGCCGGATTACCTGACCTCACTAAAACTCATGAGCGAATCGATAAATAACATAACGCGGCGGGAAGCGGTCGGCTTGATTTCAGCAAGCACGCTAACACCCCACTTGTTTGGAGCGCAGCGGGAAGGTGCCGACCGCGTACCTTGGTACGCCGCGATGCGTCGCTGCGGTCAGACCAACTTCAACGAACGCGACCCCATCGAGCTGGATATTGGCTGGTGGGTCAAATACTGGTCGAGTCTCAAGCTGGATGCGCTACTACTGAACGCCGGCGGTATTATGGCGTTCTATCCGACCAAAATTCCTTATCATCATCGAAGCCAATTTTTGGACGGGCATGACCTTTTTGGCGATTTCACCAAAGCCGCCAAAGCTGCAAACATTAGAGTTGTTGCCCGGCTCGATTGCAATTACGTATATGAAGAGGCCTACAAGGCACACCCGGAGTGGGTCGAACGAACCAATGATGGAAAGCCGGTTACGAATTCGGAATCTCCTTGGCTCTATAGAACCTGCATGTACTCCGCCTATTTCACGGAGCAGATGCCGGCAATTATTCGCGAAGTGAACTCCCTCTATGATGTCGATGGGTTCTTCACGAACGGATGGCCAAGCACGGGCAGACCGCCGAAATGTTATTGCGAAGCGTGCCGGAAACTCGCAGATCCGGCAACTCCGGAAGGCTATGAGCAGCACCTGGCGAGAGTGCTCGAGATTTGGAAGCTATGGGATAGCACGGCAAAGCAAAAGAAATGGGACAGCGTGTATGTCGGCAACCTGGGTGGCGGCATTCGGGCGGTTACCAACCTCAGCCGGATTGCGGGAGTGGCAGGGTGGTTCAATGCCGACCATCAGGGGCGCTCTCGAGTAACGCCTGTGTGGGACTGCGCGCAGCAAGGCCGCGTCGCACAGGCTGTCATGAAGGGCCGTACCATCACCAATGTTACGGGCTCCTACGCGAATACATCTCCGCTCTGGCGCCATACGTCAAAGGCTCCTCTGGAAGCAACCATGTGGATGGCGCAGACTACTGCAAGCGGCATGACGCCCTGGTATCACTGGTTAGGCGGCAAACCCGACGATCATCGATGGGAAAAGACCGGCCGGGACTTCTTCCAATGGATCGCGGCAAATGAGGCGCACTTCACAAACCGCCATTCGCTGGCTACGTTGGGCGTCGTCTTTGCTCAACGCACAAACGCTTTTTATCAACCGCCCGGCGGCCGTGATGTGACCGAGTTCCTGCAGGGCATTTACAAAGCTCTTCTGGACGGGAGATTTCTGTTTGACTTCGTTCACGAGGACGATCTTGGGCCCGACACGCTCGCCAAGTATAAGGCTCTGATCCTGCCCAATGCGGCACTGTTGAGTTCTACGCAATGTGCTCAACTGCGCGACTATGTCGCCCGCGGCGGCTCCGTGCTTGCCACCTTCGAAACCGGCTTCTATGATGAACGTTCAAACAAGCGGTCCGAGTGGCCTCTCTCAGACTTGTTTGGCGCAAAAGTCGCTGCGGAACGTGTGGGCCCCAATGGAAACGCTGCTTATGCCCATATCGAGCGAACCCATCCGATTCTTCAGGGTTTTGAGAACACGACGCTGCTGCCGTTTGCCGAGTATTACGTTCCTCTAGCCTCGGTGCAAGACGCCGTTCTGACAGTTCTGCCGCCTTTCCCGGCATTTCCGCCGGAGATGGTTTATCCTCGTGTCGAGCATACGGATCAGCCGGCCATTGTGCTACGCCAACAAGGCTCAAGCCGGACGGTTTATTTCCCCGGCGATATCGACCGGGCTTACTGGCGGTCGCAAAATCCAGACCTCAGTCGGCTCATGGTGAATTCGATCCGCTGGATGCTTCAGGAAACTCCGCCCGTTGTGGTGGCCGGCGACGGCATGACGGAAATTTTCGCATGGAGAACCAAGCCCGGATTCGCTATTCACGTCCTCAATTACAACAACCCGGACATGATGCGAGGCTGGTTTACGCGCGCCTACCCATTGGGCGCTCAGAATGTCCGGATGACATTGCCGTCCGATGCCGCAGTATCACAAGTGAAATTGTTGCGCGCCGGAACGACTGTTCCGCTTTCAAAGAATGGCCGGGTGATGGAATTCACCATTCCGGCAGTAACAGATTACGAGGTGGCTGCTCTTGTCTGAAACAACACGACGTGATTTTCTTGTGCAATCTACCGGCGCTCTAGCCTCGGTAGCCGGCGCCGGAGCGCAGACACAGTCCGCGAATGCCAAAAAGACGATCGGTATCCAGATTGGGGCGGTTTCTTTTGCCGACGAGGGTGTCGAGCCAGTTCTGGACATTTTGCAGAGTAAGGCTGCGGTCAATACGCTGTTTATCGCTGCGTTTACGTACGGCCGCGGCATCGCCGGCCGCCAGGTTCCGGGGCAGCCTCTACCTGATCATGGCAAGCAGGAGTACGACACCAGCACATTTCACGGTGGTAGTTATGCCGCCATTCACCCGCAATACTACTCCGAGACGCCGCTGAAGAATCTCCGGGCGCCTGACCTCGGTTCCTTTGATGTGTTCGAACAGGTTCTTCCCGCTTCGCGAAAGCGCGGAATGAAGAACATCGCTTGGTTTGAAGATGTTTTCCGCCCTGATATTCCTGGCATTGAACAGTTACAAGAACGGGATCTCCACGGCCGCAACAGGTCGACCCTATGCCTGAATAACCCAGGTTATCGAAATTTTCTGCTTGCTCTAGTAGAAGATTACTCACGATCCTGGGATCTCGACGGCATCATGTGGGGATCTGAGCGCGAGGGCGCTTTTGCCAACGCCTTGGGCTCCCGCCATGGCGGCGGAAGGGAAGATCCAGGCCGCGTGACCTGCTTCTGCGATTTCTGTCGGAAGAAGGCTGCCGGTCAAGGTATCAGCGTCGAACGAGCCCACACTGGATTTCTGGAACTCGAAAAATTCGTTCGTGCTGGCCGCTCGGGAAACCGCCCTGTGGATGGCTATTATGTCGAACTGTGGCGGCTCATGTTGACCTACCCAGAACTACTTGCGTGGGAAAATCTTTGGCACGACAGTTTGCGCGAAACATATCAGGCTATATACAAGAAAGTGAAGTCAATCAAGCCGGACATGGGGGTTGGCTGGCACATTTGGCACAACAATTCCTTCAGCCCAATCTATAGGGCTCAGCAGGATTTGCAACGGATTGCTCCTTATTCCGACTTCCTGAAGATGGTCATGTATCACAATTGCGCCGGTGAACGCATGGCAAGCTACATCAATAGTGTGAGCAAGACCCAATACGGAGACGTGCCTCCGAATGAGTTGCTTCAGTTCCACTATCGCGTTCTCGGATACGGAGACGAAGGAAGCTATGATCGGATTCCCGATACCGGTTTTTCCAGCGATTACGTATTGCGCGAAACCAAGCGCGCGCGCGCCGGCCTCGCTGGGGCCAAAACGCTGCTGTGGCCTGGCATCGACATCGATATCCCGACAGCGGCGGACCATAGTAAATCCACGCCCAAAGGGACGGAAGACGCGGTGCTCGCAGCATTCCACGGAGACGCCGATGGCGTCATCCTATCGCGAAAATATTCGGAGATGAAGCTAACGAATTTAGTGGGTGCCGGAACGGCAGCCCAGCAACTGAGGCTTTCGTAATAAAGAGAGGTCGTTTATCGCCTTTCATATAAAAGACATTCATCGGGAGGGACGAGCAATTCACGCGTCCGGCCTCCGGCTATTTGCGATACGAAGAAAGCGCTGTGAGAGAAGCAAGGGCGGCGTCTGGCTGGTGTCCGAAGTATGTATGCCCATCCAGTGCATGGTCGCCGCCCGTTATTTAAAGGAACTGGTTGACTCGTATCTCACGCTACTTTTCGGCTCTAGCCAAACCCTTAATATGAAGCGCTTCATTCTGCTCGTCTCAGGCTGCGCACTCTTTTCCCTTCCCGCGTGCGCGGCCTCAAACAAGCTGCTTTCTGAGGTCATCGATATCCATGTGCATTGCGCTCCCGACAGCGTTCCACGCAGCATCGACGCGATCGATCTGGCCAAGCTTGCAAAATCTCGCGGTATGCGTGGCTTGGTCCTGAAAAATCATTGGGAACCCACCGCATCTCTTGCGTACGTGACCCGCAAGGAGACGCCTGGGATCGAGGTCTTTGGCGGCATAGACCTGAATATCAGCGTTGGCGGGATGAATCCGGAAGCCGTCGAACATATGGCCAAAACGACAGGCGGCTTGGGCCGGTTCGTCTGGATGTCAACGTTCGATTCACAGGCTCAAGTTCGATTCGCAAAAGAGCATAGGGCCTTTGTTGCAGTGTCGCAAAACGGTCGGCTCTTACCCGAAACGAAAAGAGTGATCGCAATGATCGCTAAATATCACCTGATTATGGCCACTGGGCATAACAGTCCAGTGGAAGACTTGATGCTGATACGCGAGGCGCACGCGCAGGGCGTGCGAGGCATGGTCGTCACTCACGCCATGATGGCTCCTATTCATATGTCCATCGATGATATGAAGCAGGCGGCCTCTCTGGGCGCCTTCATAGAGTTCGTGTACAACGGTCTGATCGGCCGGTACAAGGAATTTACTTTCGCTGACTATGCTCGCGCAATTCGTGCAGTGGGCGCCGAGCACTGTATTCTGTCCAGCGACTTGGGCCAGCCAGGCAATCCTCTTCACCCCGATGGCCTGGGGCTTTTCTTCGACGGATTAAAGAAGGCTGGCATCACTGATGGCCAAATTCACATGATGTCAGTGCGCAACCCCGCCCTGCTGCTTGGTCTTGATCGCAAGCACTAAGATACAGAACCCAAGGACGGCGTCAACGTCGCGTTGCCGGCACCCTGCCTGATCGCATTTGGCCTTTGCTTTATCGTATTCTCAAGAGCCATGACCGGCGGTTCGAATGGATGTACTGACACATTCAACGCAAGACCGTTCATCGCAACATCTCTGTCCAGAAAGTAAGGCAATTCGTCTGAATGGTGGAATCGCCGCGGTCAGAATCAAGCCGGCGGCAAGTTCTTCTTCGCAAACTGACTTGTCGCTTTCCTAACGTGAGTCCATTTGCCTGACTTTCACTTGGTTGTAACTATTTTGTTGACTTGTGATCGTAACTCGTGATAAATATTCATCGCACCGATATGTGATGCGATGTCCCACATTATGGGATGCACATGGCTGGCCGCGTATGAAGTGCAATGGGGACGACTTTTAAATCGACGAGGTACCTATCTTTGTCTGAAACGGCGCGACGTAACTTTCCGAAGGCTACCGGTGGCTCGCCGCTTGCCGCCGCCGCTTTCGCCGCTCAACCGTCAAAACCGAAGAAATTCGTAGGCATTCAAATGGCGGCCGTTTGTTTTGTGGACGAGGGGGTCGAACCCGTTTTGGACTTATTACAGAACAAGGGGCATGTCGACACTCGGTTCGTTGCGGCTTTTGCCTATGGCCGCGGGATTATTAGGCGAAAGATTACCGGTCAGTCGCTACCTAACCATGGCAAGCAGAAATGCGACACGGACACGTTTCACGGTGGTCGCTATGCGGCCGCCCATTCCCAGTACTTCAGCAACACACTTGGGAAGCATTTCCGAGCTCCCGATTTGGGCGCCTTCGGCGCTTTCGAAAGCGTCCTGCCCGCTTCACGAAAACGTGGCGCGCAGAACGCTACCTGGTTCGAGGACGCTTTTTGCTGCAATATTCCCGGAGTACAGAGGCTGGAAGAGAAGGGCTGCCACGACTGCGATGCAGTCACGCTCGGCTTCAACAATCCCAGCCATCACACTCTTATGCTCGATCTAGTCGAGGATCACGCAAGATCTTGGCAACTTGACAAAATCATGTGCGGATCTGAGCGCCAGGGCGCCTTCGCTGGTGCCATCGGCTCCGCTTCCGGCGGTCAACGAGGAGATCCCGGACGCCTCTGGGAGATAGCGGAGAAAGAGAGAACCCATGACTAAAATGTCTTCTTTGAGGCGATCATCGGGAATCGCAACAATTGTACTCTTGTGCAGCGGACTCCTGCTTCTGGCGCCACAAGTAGCTTGGTCCCAGGCAAATTCTGCCACGTTCTACGGAAGAGTGACGGATCCCTCAGGAGCCGTCGTCCCGGCCGCCAGGGTGGCGCTAACCCAGCAGAGCACCCAGGCGACAACGACGAGAACGACCAGCAGCAGCGGCGATTTCGCATTTACGTTTGTTCCTACAGGCACCTATACACTGAAAATTGAGGCTAAAGGATTCACCACTTACATTAATACCGGGATCGTGTTGACGGCTGGACAGCAAGCACAACAGACATACCATCTTGAACTTGGCGCAAGCACGCAAACGGTCAGCGTTCAAGGCGGCACTCCACTGGTAAACACGGTGTCCGCACAGCAACTGCATAACTACAGCCAGACGGAGGCTCGAGAGTTGCCTCTGGAAAACAGAAATTTCAGTGGGCTCCTGAATGTCAATGCCGGAGTGGTGCCTAGCCAAGGCAACAATGGAACAGGAGTAGACATGAACGGAGTCGGTAGAAACGGCACCGTATATTCACTCGACGGCACCAATGCCAGCGGCAACTCCGGCGGCAATAACCCCGGCGTATACCAGGGGGCGAACTTGGTCGATGTAATGAGCGTGGAGGGCATCGACGAGGTAAGTACAGTAAAGGGCGTAATTCCTGCCGAGTATGAAAATGCCATTGGGGGCCAGGTTAATCTGGTCTCGAAATCGGGCACCAACGAATGGCACGGGAGCGTCTTCGAAAATCATCAGGACAGCGCGTTGAATGCTCGCTTTCAACGGGTTAGCGCTAAGCCCCACCTAACGCTGAACCAATTCGGTGGCTCTTTGGGAGGACCGATTAAGAAAAACAAGATATTTATCTTTGGGGACTATGAAGGCTACCGAGATTCGGAATCCAGTTTTGTGGAAGGCAATGTGCCGACGCAGGCGATTCGTACCCAGTTGTTGAATGCAGTGCCGGCCTATCAGCTTGCTTTGCAAGCGTTTCCGTTACCTAATCAACCGACGGCACCAGGAGCCACAGTGGGGGACTTTTCGGCCGTAAAGCCGCTCGTCCGCAACGATGATCACTTCGATTTCAAGGGAGATGTCCTGCTGACGGACAACAGCCGGCTGAGCGTAGCCTATAACCGCGGCACACCCTATCAATTGACGCCCCGGTACTACATCGATGACGCACAGATCTATCTAAATTCGTTAGACCGGGGCAACATCAGCTACATAACCGGAGGCAGTCAGTGGACTTCCGAGACGCGCTTCGGATATAACAGGACGATTCAAGATCGATTGGATCAGTTCTTTAGCAAAATAGATCCTAATCACCCGACGGAGGCAATCGTTTACGGACGGCGTCTTCCTGACCTTCAAACGACCCTGGGCTGGAGCGGACCGGCTGCCGAAATAAATCACTCCGGTGGGCCGTTCTGGCAACTCGAGGAAAAATATGCTCGCTATATCGGGCATCATTCGTTTAAGTTTGGGGGGGATTATCGCAAATCGATTGGAACACGCAACAATCCGCAGATTCCGGATTTCTTCTACGGAAGCTTGAATGATTTGTTGAGTAACAATCCAAGACAAGTGCAGGCGACGTTAGGATCTGGACTCTACACTGGGCGCATATACGATTTTGGTTTTTTCGCACAAGATGATTGGCGCGCCACCCCAAAACTGACATTGAACCTCGGCTTCCGCTACGATTTTTATTCAAGCTTCGTAGCAAAAGGGGAAGATGGTACACCTCAAGCCGGCTTATATAATCCAAGCTCTCTCAGCATGGACGGCAAATTTGCCGTTGGGCCCTTTCGGTCTCCCTTTTCTCCTTACGAGAGCGACCCCAATAACTATGGCCCTCGATTTGGTTTCGCGTATAACCCGGACGGACAGGGTAAAATGGCCATCCGTGGCGGAGCGGGCATCATGTTTAGCAACATAATGCCGGAAAACTTTTGGAATGTCGTATCCAGCGCCCGCAACATTCCCTACCGCGCCATTTTCAGCCCGGCACAGATCAGCATGTTTGGAATCTCGTATCCCGATTACAACGATAACTTCTTCAACTATGCTCAACAAATGGTGGCGAATTCATCAATTACTAATGTCGCGGCCATCTTCAATGCTCACCTGCAAAACCCTTATACAATTCAGTACACCCTTGATATTCAACAGCAACTGACAGGTAGTCTTGTGCTGGAAAGTGCATTCGTGGGAACCCGTGGAGTGAAGTATCCATTATGGCGGTTTGCAAATGTTGTCAATCGACTTACTGGAGTCGTGCCAAACCCCAATTTGGGACAGCCCTACTATATGGACAATTCTCAGACGTCCACGTATTATGGGTGGCAGAATACGCTTAAAAAGCGCTTCTCTCATAGGCTAAGCTTTGACGTCAACTATACCTTTTCAAAGGTGATCGCCAACGGTGGCGGCGATATTGGTTCCTACTACCAAGGTGAAAATGGTTCGCGCAATCAGGAGTTTTTTGATTTGAAAGCAGATAAAGGACCTGCTCCGTTCGACATCAGCCATTACTTTAGCGCGGCTTGGGTATATCAGTCGCCGAATTTGAGGAACTTTGGGGAGCCATTCGTTAGGCAAATTTTAGGAGATTGGCAGATCTCCGGAATCTTTCGAGCGAATACCGGTTTGCCCATTACGATTACGCAAAGTTCGTCTACGCCCAGTCAGCGTGGCCAATACATCGGAGGAAATGCAATATTGTCCGGTTACCGCGACACGCTCCAATATCTCAACCCCGCTGCCTTTCGACGAATCCCTGTCTCTTCGGCATCCGGAGCACCGATTCATCCCGGTAACGCAGGACCCGGTGAGTGGCGGGCGCCGGGCATGTGGAATCTTGATGTCAGCCTTGCAAAGAACTTTTCAGTTTTAGAAAGGCTGAAGCTGCAAATCCGCGCTGACATGTTTAATTCGCTCAATCACACAAATCTGACTGGCTTGCGGACAAGCGTAAATGACCCACGATTTGGAGAGCTTTTGAGCACGCGAGGAGCCCGGGTGGTTCAATTGAACGCAAGACTTACGTTCTAAGGTGCTGCGGGGCTAGAACCGTGCCAACTACTTAGCCATACCGATTTATAGGTGTTCCTGAAGTCGGTTGATCGTTGAATCATTATGCGAGCGCTCGGTGCGGACGAAGTGTGGCTGCGCCATGGGCCCTCTCCCTTATCCAGCGACACACAAGACTCAGATCTCGATTCGCACTGAGCGGCTTATGAGGATAAGGCAGGTCAGAGTAGATGAGGGGAATTATGAGTGTGGTGCGATCTCCCGCGGAGTTGGTTGGATTTCGGGCCGGTGCCTTTTATCGCATGGATTTCGTTGCCGCCGCGGCGCGGATCTGCTGTTTTAGATGCTCGGTATCGGCGGCTCGCTCCAATCCGGTTGATTGTTCCCAGCCAAAGGGCTTGCTGCGAAAGGCGTCAGTATCACGGAATGGCGTTGGGCGCGGTCCTGTGGCGACATTCAAATTCGCCCTGGTGGAAGCTTTGAGTCGCGTTCGCATTTCGCGCACACGCGCCGGCGAGAGGCCGTGTATCCGCTGCAGGGCGACAGTGACATACCAGCCGTACAAGTAGCCTGCTTCTTTGCGTTCGGCGGCAAGATCACAGAGGAGTGCCTCCAGTCTGGGCCACTCGGCAACCGTCAGGAACTGTGCCGGAATGGCGTCGTCACGCAAATCCGGAAGCCGGTTTTCTTCGCGGGCGTATTTCGCGTGATGGCTGGCGATCTTCATTCGGGCTGCTTCGAAAAGCGACTTGCCGAAATCGGCCTTCTTGGCTTTTTGTAATCGATCGAATCCGCACGCACGCGCGTTTCTTTATGTGTTCTGCGTAAGTGACTGATTTCTCGTCGCGAGGTGGCTCACTTACCAGACCAGGGTGGCTCACTGGCTGGGCCACCTCCGGCTCAGTAGTTAGGCCACTCCCGATCTTGTTGGCATGAAGGCAAAGCAGCCAATGAGCCGCGGGTTGTGTCGGACTTCCGGCATTGCTTCGGATCAGTTGTCTGGCGTTGAGAGAATCAATCGCCGCCTGGACGCTAGCGCGTGCGAGACCTGTCGACTGAGCGAGATGACGGCTGCTTGCCATTATTTCTGCCGCTCCGGACGCTTCCGCTCGCACGGCTAGTTCCAGCAGGACGCGCAGCTCCGCCTGGCTGAGTGAATTTGCCAAGGAAGCAATGCGTTGCAAGACATCAGACATGCAATTTCCTTTCCTTTTAATACGTGGGCTCAGGCGCCGGCAACGCCGCCGGCCCCTCAGGTTCCGGCGCCTCTTCTACGGGCCACTCGATCACCACGTCGCGTTTGCAGGAGGGGCAATGGAATTTGTCGAGTCCGGTTTCAATGTGGCGCCCGCAGACGTACTCGACGGAATAAACAGACCTCTGGCGCATACTGGCCGCCATCAGTTCTCGAAAACGCCGCTTAAACAGCCCCTCGCTCTTCCGGTTTCCGCTTGCGATCAATGAAGGAGATGGTCTCGATGACGATTTCGGTCACGGACCACGAAACCTTTACGGGGCCACTCTCGGTTTCGACAGTACGCTCGCATTCGCGATAGGTCAGTTCGCCTTTGAGGAGGACATGATCGCCGGTCTGGATTTTGGCGGCATAGTCAGCGGCTGGCCCGTACGCAAGGCACGCGTGCCACTGCGTCTTCTCCTGCCATTGCTGTTGCGCATCTTTATAGCGGTTGGTTGTCGCAATCGAGAGCTCGGTCAGGCTCACTCAAATGACGTACTGAGGTCGCTATTCGTACCTACCAGAAAGAAATCAGAGTTAAATCATGAAAAGTGACTAATTTATGGGGAATGTCGCTTCCCAATAGACACCAGAAAGTTCTGATGATGACGCCGCCCAAAGTTTACAATCGGCACGAAAATGCGAATCGCCTAACGTCGTTTGCCCAGACATTCCGGGCCCAAGCGCTAAAGGTCGCATCGACTTAGTGTTTTTGTGACCGGTGAGGGGTTGTTGCCCCGACGAAAATGCTACCCGTTCAGACTTGGGATGAGCGGGAACAAGTAGCGGAGGCAACTGAGTTTGGCGACCAGGCGAGAGATGCCGGCATCGGTGGCGGTGAGAATACGCGCCGCTCCTCGAGATGACCACGGAAACATGCAATCTGGGCTTTGAGGATCTGGATTGCCAGTCATTATCGAGCAAAAACGCCGGCCCTCGGTGTCTGAATTCTCTGGTTCTGGGTCAGTTGCTTCGCGGCTTGGCCGGGAGGCAGCTTTGGGACGCAGTTGTGTCCGTCCCGGCGAATCGCGGAGCATGGTGTTAGTTGTTTTCTTATTTTCGTTGGACATTTTAGAACTTCACCCGCTCTCATTGGAGAGGAAGTGAATCAAACAGGATGGGCACGGGTAATTACGTGCTACTTTTCCCACAGAATTTTCAGACAAAGGCCGATTTCGCCGAGCAGCGCCGGCACCGCACAATTGGGATGTATGCGGCCGAGCTCCAAATTGCGGGTTGTGATTGTAGAAGACTCCCACGTGTTTGCACGGCGAATGCGCGAGGCGCTCGAAGAGATTCCTCATTTGGAGATCGTGGGCGCCGCGGAAACACCGTCCCAAGCAATCAGGACCATCGGTGCACAACAGCCGGATCTGGTGCTGCTGGATATTAATCTAACGCGCGGCAGCGGCATAGACGTCCTCAGAGCCATCAAAAACCGCGGATTTCCGGGCGTGGTGTTCATGATGACCAGCGAGCCCTCCGAGCCGGTGAGAACTGCGTGTTTGCAGCTAAAAGCTGCTGAATTGTTCGACAAGGCCGAACCGGAAGAATTGCTGGCAGCCGTTGCCGAACTGGCTTCGAAACCCGCACTATAGCCGAGGCTGAACGGGCCGACTCCGCGCTAGCTGACAGCGTCGCGCCGTGCCGCCATCCGGGCGGTCAGCCTGAGAGGCTACAACAACGTTGTGACCAGTTCGATTTGCACCCCACTCAATAAATCAGGGATGGTGGCGATCAATATGTCCCCACCAATGGCACCCGGCGGCCGCTTCCGAGGCGTGTTGGGCTCGGTGATGCCCCGCCATTTACCGACGGGTTCGAGAGAGCATATATCCCTAAACCTATCGAGGCGCTGTAATGATGAGTCATGCCATGGTTGGTGCGAGTGCTTTCGGCCGTGATTCTCGTTAATTGCGCCATTTATTTTTAGCTACCTCGCACCTTTTTCCTCCGAGCAGTGAAATCAACTCACGCCCGTAAACAGACTTCCCAACTGCTTTTGTCAGAGCCTAAGAGCATCTTGTAGGAATCTCCTCACGCGCTCGTCTGGCGCTCTTTGCATGCTCTTGTAGGAGCAAGGCGAAAAATCGTGTATCGGTATCCGGAAAACTCTGGGTTTGCAATGCAAAGCTCTACTTGCTGGAGATAAATCTCACGTTTGAATACACGCGAGCAGAGCCGATTGGTCCAGGTAATTATTCCCATTTAATATCGGTAAATCCTACACGATAATCGGGAAAAGCCGGACTGTTTCCAAATTTAATTCCAAGCAATATAGAACTCAGAACAGCAGTGATGATGACCAACAAGAGCCAAACCAAAAGCCTCTTCGAGTCATTCACGGCCGCTTCCAAACCAAGCCGCTTATCGAAGGCTTCCGCTTAATCTCGGGCCGGCGGCGCTGAAAAACAAACAAAGGAGAGTTCTGTAAATGTCGACGCTATTCCTGTCTTTAAAATCGCTTCCGCTCAGTAGGGCGAGCCTATCGTTTTCCGGCTGCCGGCGCGGATTATGCAAAGCCGTTTTGGGTTTATTCATTCTTATCTTTGCTGGCGCGGTGTTGCCCGCGGCTTGCATTACCGATGCCTCCAATCCAGGCTGCGCTCATCTTGCCCTCCGAACGAGTTCGAGCTTCGACGTTTACACGAACCATCCCGGTACGTACGGCCCTTGGCTGAACGAGCATCTGTGGAGGATGCAGACAAGTACACCGTATTTCAATCGTAAGTTGAGCTGGTTTCGCAACGCATGGGCGTATATCGATAGCTACGCTATTTATCGAGGTTCCGCGCTCCTCACGCAGCATCCCGAATGGGTGTTGCGAGACAGCGAGGGGAATGCGCTCTTCATCCCCTGGGGATGTTCAAACGGCACATGTCCGCAATACGCGGCCGATATCAGCAGCCAGGACTACCGCAATTGGTGGATACAGCAGGCCAAGGGACTCATGGCAACAGGCTATAAGGGCCTCTGGATCGACGACGTCAACCTGATTATGCAGGTTGGAAACGGGTATGGTCAGAGGGTGGCTCCCATCGATCGCGCTACCGGCCGCCCGATGACGACGAGCGCTTGGGAAAAATACTTTGCCGATTTCATGACGCAAGTGCGGCAGGCCCTTCCGAAAGCCGAAATCCTTCACAATTCGCTTTGGTTCGCCGGCTCCGGCGCTCGTGGAAGCGATCCATATGTGCAACAGGAGATTAAAGCTGCCGATTGGATTAATCGTGAGAGCGGAATTTCCGATACCGGTATAACCGGCGACGATGGGCCGTGGTCTGTCCAGGAGTTCTTCCGGTTTGTCGATATCGTTCACTCCTTAGGCGCACAGATTGACATCCAGGAATTCGACATGAATGGAGAGTACGGTATTGCGGGCTACTTCCTTGTCTCAAATGGAACAGACGCGTTCGGAGCCGGAATCTCCCCGGATAAGTGGCCGGCGGTTTTGGATGTAGATCTCGGCAACCCGCAAGGCCCTCGATATGGTTGGAAGGGCTTGATACGGCGCGATTTTGAGAACGGGATGGTGCTGCTGAATCCTCCCGGCAAGCCCACCGCGCGAGTCGATGTGAACGGCTCTTATGTTGATTCAAACGGAAGAGTTGTTTCCGAAGTGACTTTGGCCGGCAAACAAGGCATTGTCCTGCTTGGAAAACCGGCGGAAGAGCGTCAGGTTGTCGCAGTTCCCGTGAGAATGAATGTGTGCGGCACTGCAGCCGGCGTATTCGGATCAGATCAGTATTTCGATGGCGGGCACTGCGATACGTTCACGTCAGCCGTCGATCTCAGCAGGGCCGTCGCGGCCGCGCCTGAGTCGGTATACCAAAGCAAGCGCACGACGAATCCAAACAGCCCCGGCTTTTCGTATATCGTCACAAATCTGGTTGCCGGTCATTCCTACCTTGTCAGAATGCACTTTGCCGATGATCAATCGAGGAATGCGGGAAATCGAGTGTTTAACGTTGTCATAAACGGCAAGCTGGTGCTGAAGAATTTCGATATCTATGCGGCAACGGGCGGTCGGCTTCGCGCGATAGTCAAGGAAGTCTACGGCATTAAACCCGACAGCAATGGAAACATCGTGATTCAGTATCAAAACGTAAGCGGCAGGGCGTTGGCGAGCGGCATCTCGATACTGCCATAAGCATCGCGTCGCCAGATACATACGATCTCTCCTTGTTTGCTTTGCAAACTTCGGCGGTGGGCCATCCGGCTCACCGCTTTTTTTGTGTCGGACGCTCCCAATACCTTGAGTGCTGGTTGCACCTGACGAAGAGAGGAGGCGCGAAAGCGCGAGTTCAGCTTCAGTTGCCCTTTTGAAGGCATTTCGCTGCGGTCATGGCGTGCCGTTTGACTTCCTCGATCTCTGAATCTCGCTCAAGTCCGGTTGATTGCTCGCGGCCGGAAGGTTTGCGGAAGTCGTTGCTACTCTGAACCGTTACGGCGCCTGCTGTTTCGGCGGCGCTCAGATTGCTTTTTCACAGAGCTCTTAGTCTCCCTTGCATTTCCCGCACACGCGCCGGCGACAGACCGTGAATGCGCTGCAAGGCTATAGTCAGGTACGAGCCGTAAGAGTAGCCGGATTCCTTGCGCTCCGCCGCCACGTCTGAGAGCAAGGCTTCGAGCCTAGGCCACTCGGCAATGGCTAAGAACTGTGCGCTGAGGACATCGTCCGGCAGTCCAGGCAGCCGATTTTCTGGGCGAGCATATTTGCATGATGTCTCGCGAGTTGCGCGCGAGCTGTTTCGAAAATGAATTCTTCCAAAATCGGCTTTCTTTGCCTTTCGCACTTGATCGATCGTTCCTGTCCTAAATCGAATCGATCGAATCCGCGCGCACGCTCGCAGGTTCCTTTATGCGTTCTGCGTAAACGGCTGATTTTCTCCTCACGACGTCGCTCATTGGCTGGGCGAGGATGATCTGCTGCCTGGGCCACCTCTGGCAAAGAGGCTGGTTCTGGGGCGTTCGGCTTCTCAGCCGGTCACTGGATCATGAGGTCGTGCTTGCAGAATGGGCATTGGATGGTGATGATGGGCGAGGCAAAGAGCGCCTACGAGCCGGAGCAACAGGCCGGAGACTTTGGCGACCGTGCCAGGGCCTCCGGCCATCAGGCCGATACTGCAAATGATGCAGAGAATGATGCAACCCATTTGGCGATGGCC
The DNA here is from genome assembly GCA_025927575.1 of Bryobacteraceae bacterium. Taxonomy (GTDB): domain Bacteria; phylum Acidobacteriota; class Terriglobia; order Bryobacterales; family Bryobacteraceae; genus KBS-96. The sequence goes on from JAICLJ010000009.1 coordinate 49,362, forward strand.
ATCATCTCGACGGCGATTCCCTGCGCCGCCTGACCTGGGTCTCACTGCCACCCTTGCGTTTGCTCAGACCAGCGTGGCGGTACGCGATCCACTGAACGGCAAATCTTTTTATCGCCGCGGCGTCGTCCACACCGGGTATGGCTCGGATGTGATCCGTCATCCTCGGATAGAGAACCGCTCGTTCGCGTGAGCCAGGGTATTGCGAGTTCGGCACCGAGATGCGCATTCCAAGGACGTTCGCCGGGTTGAAACCCGAATCGATGTGCTCGAGTTGCCAGAGGCTCTTAATGAGTAGGCCGGAGCCGATCAGCAGCATTACGGAAAGCGCCAGTTCGGAAACCACGAGTACACTGCGAAGTCGGTACGAACTGCGGGCGGCGGTCAACCGCCGACCCTGCCACACCACCGTGCGGACGGGTCCGTACACGGCGGTTCGAGAGTTGATACCGTTCCTCGTCGACGAACGAAGGAACACCAAGCGATTCGAAGTAGGCATCGGAAAGCCCAACAGAGAGGGCTTTGGCGCGTGCGAGATACCAAGGGCCAAGTCCGCTGCCAGCGGTGTTACTCGCCAGCCTTCGGCAGCCCCGAGTACCAACAGAGCGGCTCGGCGACGACGTTGGGTTTTCCATTGCCGCCACAAAGCAGCCCGAAGCCACAAGCGCACCCTGCGGATAAGACCAAGCAGCACTTCGGGTGTTTCAAGAAAGCCGAAATCGCCTCGCCAGCCCCGCAGATACAGAACCAGTGCAGCTATCGTGGCTTCAATGCTCACACCTTTGGCCCGGCATGTGATTCCACGAACCCGCTTCTTAAAGCGTTCTAAGGCTGCGGGCGCTATCGCGCGTTTCGCGTCCAGATTTCGTAAAGCTGAATCCGAAAAACTTCCGTTCCTGCGGCCGCGCAACCGCACTTTTTGACTCATTCACCTTGAGCTTTTTCGTAATGAATCGCGTAGTACTTCCCATCACTCGTTGGCGGTCGAAAACCATAGCTGCGTTAAGAGGACGCCCCAGCCCAGCGCCGCTGCAGAACCTGCATTACCGCTTGCTGGATGGATCGATCCAGCACCGTCGGGATGCCAAGCCTTCGCACCTCGCCGTCCGGCTTAGGGATTTCCAACTTAATCGGATCTATGACTCTGGCTCCAACGACTCCAACCGATGATTCCCAACTCGGTCGCGGCACATCAGGCAGCATCGACAGAAACTCGAGCATGTTCCCATCCGGGTCGCGGAAATACAGCGAGGCTGCGGGCATCCACGCAAGTACGACTGGCTCCTCAGTCGGCTGTCCCCAAAAGTCGAGTGGAACAACGCTTGCAGCCCGAAAGTGCGCAGGGGCGTCCAGTAGGTCCCGTAGGTCCACCCGGAAGGCAACGTGAAGACTCAGCCTTTGAGGACTAGTCCCGACCTCCCACAAACCGAGCATCGAATTGCCGCGCCCACCGATCCAATAGAAGGCGGCTCGCCGGTCCCAAAAAACCTCCGCAAGTTCCAATCCCAGGGTTTGACCGAAGAAAGTCATTGAGCGTTGCAGGTCAACCACCGTGAGATGACCTTCAAAAAGATCGCGAACAGGAACCATATTGCTTTCGTTCGATTATCTGATAGGGATAGTTCAGCGACGCTCCAAACCGATACTTGCACGATCGGGCTGACTCATTGGCAAGCATTTAGAAATTGAACCAAAGCTGCCGGCTCGATTCGGAACAGGAAATTCACATGGGTCTATGCATCAGCAGACCTGGACCGAAACGGGTCTCAGCCGTGCCGGTCACCTGAAACCGCATGCTATGTAGAACTCTTCGGCATGAGGATTGCCCACGACGTGAAGAAAAGTACAACCCGGCGAGCTGGCTATTTCAGAACAGTGCTCGACCAACGACCGCCCAATGCCACGCCGGCGCATGGTCGGCTCTACGAACAAAGCGTCGAGTTCGGCGCTTCCATCAGCCCGCGGAAGCAAGGCAGCAAACCCGGCGATCGCGCCGTTCACCTCCAACACGAACACACCTCCAGTGCCGATCTGTTCCGTCGGCAACTCGATAGCGTTGGGATGGGTGAGTAGCGCATCTCGATCACCAACATTAGTGAGAGATGCGCGCCTCTGGAGATCCTCGAGTTCCTTTTGCCCAGAAATCACCGCGGGGCGAATGAGAAACGTTGTCATATTCCAATTACGCGCGAAGAAGGACTACAGCGATTGACCCAATCTCTTTTCCAGTTGGCTGCGATAGGTTCTACTGATTCGCGATCTCGAACCATCCTTCAAAAGCACTTCAAATTCGCCATGCGAGATTGGCGCCAAGCGCACGATGCTTTCGATATTGACGATCGCCGAACGATGGACCCGCACAAAACGAACGGGATCGAGTCTCTCAACAAGCTCGTTCAGCGCGGCGCGGTACAACACCTCCTTCCCTCCGATGTGCAGATTGGCGTAAACGCCGGCAGCTTCGATCCAGTCGATATCGGCGACCCGGACGAAGCGGGTTGAACCCCCGGATTTCACCACCAAGCGGTCCAGCGGCAGATCCCCTGCGGGTCCCGCGGAAATCATGCGCAGAATGCGCCGTCCAAACTCTCGCAGGCTGCGTTCATCCATTCGAATGCTGGCGCGAGCCATGGTCACCTCAAAGCGCTCGTCGCTGAACGGCTTCAGAAGATAATCGAGCGCATTGGCTTCGAAAGCGTGGATGGCATGCTCATCGTAGGCGGTCACAAAGACGGTTAGCGGCATATGTTCGGCGCCCACTTCAGCGATGACCTCCAGTCCATTCCGTTCCGGCATCTGCACGTCCAGAAACACCAGATCGGGCCTTCGGTTCTGAATGATCTTCACGGCGCGGAGTCCGTCGGACGCCTCTATGATTGCGGCGACCTTAGAATCGCGACTCAGCAGGTCGATGATCCGTTGCCTCGCCGGCGCCTCGTCGTCGGCCACCATAACCGAGAGGCCCTCAGGCGCGGACAGCGGCATGGGAATCCTTTCCGATCCATCGCAGAGGCAGCGATATTTCAACCTCGGTTCCACCACCGGCGCGCCGCTTCACCGCAAAGCAGGTTTCTCCATCGGGATAAAGCCCGGCCACACGCTGCCGCGTCACGGAAAGCCCTACTCCGCCGGAGTCCTCTAGCGTCCAACCCGCCGGAAGCCCCACGCCGTCGTCGAGCACACGAATGTCCAGCCGGTTGCCGTCCCGCTGCGCCGACACGGTCACCGTTCCGCCAGAAGCTCGCTTCGAAATCCCGTGCCGGATTGCGTTCTCCACGAGCGGCTGAACGAAAAGGCAGGGTACGGAGGCATATTTGACCTCCGGCGCGATTTGTGTCTCGATCCGCACGTGGTCCCCGAAGCGAATCTTCTGAATCGCTAGATAGTGTTCCAGAAAGGCCATCTCTTCTGCTAATGGGACTTCCTGCCTATGTTTCGATTCCAGCGACAGGCGGAGAAGGTCGCCCAGATGCTCGATCATGCCTCGAGCAAGCTTCGGGTCCCGTTCCACCTGCGAGGAAATCGTATTCAGCGCATTGAAGAGGAAGTGAGGGTCCAATTGCATGCGAAGCGCGTTGAGACGAGCCTCAGAGAAGTTTTTTTCCAAACGCTCCAGACGCAGCTCACTGGCAACATAGTGGTCGTAATAACGATAGGCCTGCCAAGCTCCCAGGATCAGCCAGTAGATGAGCCAGTTCCAGAGAAACATGCCCCGTAGCGCGATGACAAGAAACGTAATACTGGGTAAGCCACGCCATTCACCAATCCCAAGCGCAGCGCGAAGCGCTCCCAAAACATAAACGTATACAGACGTCACAAGCAGGCTTGGAAGGAGATGCGCCAGAACTCGCCGGGCAAGCTGCTTCCGGGAAACGGAAATCTGCCGGTCCGCCCAAACGATAAGAGGTGTGACTATACCCCAGGACCACCAAAGCGTAAGAGAACGAAGCAGAGCGTAGCGCCAGTTGCTGCCCGTTGAAAGATCCGGCAAGGCAAACACACAGCCGAGGATCGTCCATCCGAGCGCGGCAAGCGCAAGGTGGCCGGGGCGGGTGCGCATCCATTGTTTGCCAGCCATCGGCTTGTCACTTTTCTGCCAGATGAACCCCTTCCGGATTAGCCAGCCGGAGCATCATTCCCCATCCGAAGAAGTTGTTCGCGATTGCCACCGAGACCTCATTATCGCCCGCTTCCAGAGGCAACGCGAAGGAGCCATTCTCAAGCGAACAGCGCGCGTCAGGAAATTTTCTTGCTCCTTCCTGCTCAAACAGGTTCTTGTCGGCATACACCAATTTCCCGTTTACGAATACCCACAGTTCGCGCGTCCATCCAACATCTGCCTTCTTCGTCTGCTTCCGGTCTGAAGTGATCGTCGTCTTCAGCCACGTTACGGCTCGGTTCGGCTCGGGCAAAGGCCGGCCATACACGCGGCTGATATTCACCAGCCCGTTTCGTTCCGTGCTGATCATCCGCCATTCCTGCGAACCGCCGGGCATCCCCTTATAGGTGGCGTCCTCGCCGAGCGGCAGCACCGAATACTTTGAGACACGCCAATTTCGAACCAGGCCGCGGTCGCCATCCAGCGGATCTCCGACCGGCTCGGGAGAAAGGCCGTCGACTCGATCCGGAGTGATCACCAGGTTCGCAAAGGTACCCGGCCCCTGCAGTTGCAAGCCGCCTTTCATCGCATCCCCCTCTAACCTGCCAACCTCCAGCGTGGGCGAGATAACATCGTTTACGAAAACATTCATCCGCCGGCCGGATACGACCATTTTTATGCGGTTCCATCCGTTCTCCCGCAGCGGCGCCCGATTTTGATACTGGGGAAAGAAGTCCCATAGCGTGACGCCATGCGTCTGCGGCGCATACTGGATGCAGGCCCGGAAGGCCGGACAGTTCGGATCGGGCCTAAGGTATAAGAGCTCAAAATTCTTTTCGTCCTGCTGGCGAAAGGCTATGCCGGGCATGCCCCGCCCGATCGTATTGATGTCGAACTCAATCGTTCCATCGCTGAACGTGACATTTTTCAGTACAGCCTTTCCGCTGTTCAGTCGCATCAGGCCGTGAAAAAACCCCAGTTCCCTGAGGAACTCCGCGTTCTCTTTGGCCTGCCAGTGCTCTGCCGTCATGGCAATCATGATCGGCTGCGCGCTCTGGGCCATCGGAAGTGTTGACAGGAAGCATACGCAGAAGGCCAACCTGTTCAGGCCACCTTTGCAAAATAGTGTCTTCATGACTCCAGCCTATGGACGAGGCGGCCCTTTGGCGAGCGAAACGTAACGAGACGGACAGGCGTGTTACGAGGCGGCCCCAAACGTTGCGGGTTGGCTCGTGGGCTAGTCGTTCGGGAATCCGGAAATAACTCGGTAGGCGAATATGACTTTCACTTTCCGGCAACCCCGGTTTGTTAGGAATACGTCCGCGTTCACCGGAATGGTGTTCTGGCGCATCCGCGACGGCAAGGTTGTGGAGCGTGGGCGACGATTGACCGTGTGGGTTTGCAGCAACAACCTGCCCCGAAATAACGGACCTGCGAATCAGACTGGAGACAACTATTGCCGCATCAAGCGCCAGCTTTCAACCAAGCTGCGTGCGCCGGCGGGGAGCAGCAGCAGCTATACTTGCCGCCGTATTCTGCACAGCATGAGCAACGCAAGGCGCACTGCCCGCGTGGAGGATATGCTCGATGAACCGGACGGCGGTCACGCTACTCGCTCATCGGCACAGTCCGGCAGGAGACGATGTGTCACACGTGTTGAAAATGAAGTGGTTGCCCGAGCCGAGGCCGTCATAGACGAGGTCGAAGGGCCGATTGTCACGTACAGCATTATTCACGATGATGTTGTGCTCCGCCACACTTCCGTAGAATCCCGGGAATATGGAGATGTCGGCTGTGGAAACGACAACGATACCCCCGGCGAGCGGGACGCCATGGATATTGCTCGGGGGACCGCCCGGTTTGTTCTCGCGCACCCTGTTCTCCCGAAGCACGATGTGATCGCCGCCGGCGATCAGGATACCCACGCCGGTAAGCGAAAACGGCAGCTCCGCCGCTTCGGCCGAGCAAAATTTGTCATTGTGCGCCACGATGTTGTGGGAGGCGCGCCAATTGTGAACGCCGGTGGTGGTGCCCGAGTTCAGGAAGACCAGACCCGAGCAGCTGTCGCGGAGCAGGTTGTCCCTCACACTGCCTGTGGACGCATCCCGCACGAGGATTCCCCAGAGGTCGGCAAAAGCGGTGTTGTATTGGACCGTGAAGTGCGCGTTTGGCGAGTTGCCGACGTAGAAGCCGGCGTCACCGCTGCCGTAACTTACGTTGTACTCGAACGTGCCGTGTGTGGCGGTGAAGGCAGTAATGCCGTAGCTTTGGTTGTTCGCCGCCACATTGTGGTCGGCGCGGGACCGATTCGTGCCGGCGAATATAATGCCAACTCCCGAGAAATTCCGCACCGTGAAGCCGGTCAGGCGTACGTCATTCACTACCCGAAGAATGTCACCCTCTTCGTCGAGGTCAGCGACACAGATGCCATTGACGCCAAAACTCTCGTAGCCAATGGGTTCGATGTCTATTTTAAGGCAGACCTGCGCAGGTTTCGCTCGCGGTTCAAGGATCGTTTTCTCCGGTCCCTCACCCTTGAGGGTGATGCCATCCTTGGCGATGACCAGGTTCTCGTGGTAAGTGCCCGCATCGACACACACTGTGGCCCCGATTGCAGCGCTATCAATCGCGTCCTGAATGGAGTGCCCGGGCGCCACGTGAACTGTGCACGCCGGGTTCGGGGCGGCTTGCCCGACTCCAGTGAAGACGAAAGCTGCCAGAACTCCCGGAACGATAGCAAACGTTCGGGCTGCTGATACGAAAACGCGAAACATAGATGTCCTCCTATTCACCGTCTACTGACTCGTGCCTATCTTGCTTGGTAGCTTCCTGTTCATCAGCGAATCTTCAGTCGAGCGGGTACAGCTTCGGTCAGCGAGGAACTTTGAGCAATGCACGCGGGGTCAATTCCCGGTCACTCGTTAAGTAATTGAGAAGCCGACAATTAAGCCGTGGACAGGGCAGGGTCACAGGCCATGCGAAGGGGGTGAACTCTCGCGACCGGTCCGATGCTCTCTGGTTCGCCACTAATTCGGGGATTCGTCACCGTGAACTCGAGTGTTGCTGGCTGCGGGCTCGAAACGCCCTCTGTGTTCACAGCCCGCACCAGAAACCGGTAGGAGCCCGGAGCGAGTCTCGCAAAGTTGACGCTTCGCTGCGCGGTACCGATGACGAGTGCTGGGACTGAAATCGAACCCGCGGAACTCGATTTCAACGCCGTTCCCGCTGGGTGGAAGAGTGAGCCCTTGGATGCGGATCTCTCCCAGTTCCGAAATTGCCCGAGCCCTTTGCGGCTGGTAGTATGCATCCTCCGCTGAGCTCCGAACATGTTCTTGTTGATGAATCCGATTCCCTCGTTCACATCAGAGAACCAGTTTTGATCCGAATTACCCGGAATAGAGGCGCTCTTCTCTCTGAAATCGATCACCCGCGGTTAAGGGTCCTTATCCTCGCCATAGAGTTCCTTTGACTGCTTCAAGCCGCAGACTGCCACCGATCTGTAGAGTAAAGAGATGGGGCAAAACATGCAAGTAATGCGTTTAACTGGTCCGGCTGAAAAGCCAACCCTGATTGAGGAGGAGGCGCCCCAACCGCGACCCGGCCGAGGCGAACTGTTGATTCGTGTTGTTGCGGCAGGTGTGACGCCGACAGAACTGAAGTGGTATCCCACCACTCATCGCAAGACTGGCGACAAACGCACAGACGCGATCCCCTCGCACGAATTCTCGGGCATCATTGCAGCCGTGGGCGAAGAAGTTGCAGATGTCAAAATCGGCAGCGAAATTTACGGCATGAATGACTGGTTCGCTCATGGCGCGCTTGCCGAATATTGCGTGACGCAACCTGCTTCCGTTGCTACGAAACCGGCGCGTTTGACGCATATCGAAGCTGCGTCCGTCCCGATAGGCGCCCTGACTGCATGGCAGGGACTGTTCGACCACGCGAAACTCCAGGCTGGGGAGCGCGTGTTGGTGCATGGCGGCTCAGGCGGCGTGGGCCTTTTCGCTGTTCAACTTGCCCGGAAGCAGGGCGCCCACGTGATTGCCACCGCGTCCGCGCACAATCTGGAATTCGTTTCAGGTCTTGGGGCCGAACAAGTCATTGATTACCAGGCAGCGCGGTTTGAAGAACGTGTCCGGGACATCGATGTCGTGTTCGATACAGTCGGCGGTGAAACTCTGGAGCGGTCATGGGCGGTGCTCAAACCGAATGGGCGCATGGTTACGATCGCAGCCGATGCCGAGGGAAATACCGACGGCCGTGTGAAGCAGGCATTCTTCATCGTCGAGCCGAATCGAAAGGAATTGATCGAGATTGGGAAACTTTTGGATGCGGGGCAGCTTCAGACAATTGTCGATGCCGTAGTTCCGTTCAGCCAAGCTCCTGCGGCCTTCACTGGAGCAGTACAGGGGAGGCTTGGACGGGGCAAGCTCGTAGTAACGCTGGCAGCAGCGGGGAGCGCTATCGGCATAGGGTAGGACAAGGAACGATTGAGGTTCGAGCCGATCAATTTGCAACGTCTTCACGAACTTCGCCCCCGAAACTTCCCGAGGAAAGGAACCCGACCATGAGCACAAGTACAAGCCGATTAGAGCAGGAAACAAAAGCTGCTGTAGTTCCGACCGATTTAAGCAATGACGCAATCGCCGAAATCTCTGTCGCTTTGCGGCCGCTGCTCGCCGACGTTTTCAGTCTCTTTTTGAAGACCAAAAGTTTCCACTGGCACATAGCCGGTCGTCACTTCCGCGACTACCACCTGCTGCTCGATGAGCAGGCCGAACAGATATTCGCCATGACCGACGACATCGCGGAACGTGCGCGTAAGATTGGTGGAACCACGCTCCGCTCCATCGGAGATATATCGCGGCATCAGCGCCTCAAAGACAACGACGCCGAAAAGCTCTCGCCCAAGGAAATGATGTTGGATCTCCGCTCTGACAACCTGGAATTAACTCGGCACTTGCGATCGACACACGAAATCTGTGAGCGGAATAACGACGTCGCCACTACCAGCTTGATTGAGAACTGGATCGACCAAACCGAGCGAAGGACATGGTTCCTGTCAGAGGTTGTCAGCGATCTCTAACAGGCCTTGTAGAGAGGGGCGGCCGAGCCGCTCCTTTCCAGGGCTGCCTGACGTTGTTTACTTGTTGTTCATGACAAAGGCGAAAAGCCGGTCGCCTGCTCCCACCACAAGGTATTGAAGCCCGTCGAGTTCGTAGGTCATTGGGCCGTTTGATACGGCGCTTCCGAGATTGGCGTGCCAGAGCGGCTGTCCAGTGGCGGCATTCAAGGCAACTAGATTATTTGCCGGATCGCCGGCAAAGACCAGGTTGCCCGCCGTACTCAAGACACCCGAACGAACCCCCGCGGTCTCCCACTTGTGGCTCCACTTGATCTTTCCCGTCTTGTAGTCGAGCGCCTGCAACATCGACTCAGCCCAACCGCCCTGATCGTTTCCGCCCCATCCCTCCGGCTTTTCATCTTCATCGAAGATGTAGTAAATGCTGAATGCACGAGTTGCGTTGACATAGAAAAGACCGGTCTGCGGGCTAAAACTCGGCGGCGGCCAATTCACGGCTCCGCCTTGGTTTGGTGAGACCAGAGCGCCGTCAGGTTGTGGCTCCTTCGCCGGATTTGGTATCGGCTGCCCCTTCGCGTCTACGCCCTTAGCCCAGTTAGTTTTGACGAACTCCGAGCTCACATAGTTCTTGCCCGTCTTCCGGTCAAGAACGAAAAACCAACCGTTCCGGCTTGCCTGCGCGACTAGTTTCCGAGGCTGGCCATCGATTTCTCCATCAATCAGAACCGGCGTTTGAACCGCGTCCCAATCGTGCGTATCATGCGGCGACGGCTGGAAATGCCAGATCAGCTTCCCTGTGTCGACATTCAGCGCCACGATGGATTCTGTAAAGAGATTACTGCCCTCGCGGCCTTTCCCGGCAATGACCGGCTGCGGATTACCGGTACCGAGAAACAGCATATTCAGCTCCGGATCGTAGGTAGAAGGCACCCAGGTCATGCCGCCTCCGTGCTCCATTGCCTCGGCATTAGGCCACGTCTCCGAACCCGGTTCTCCAGGCTTAGGAACAGTCATCCAACGCCACTGCAAGTCGCCGGTTTCCGGATCGCGCGATTCCAGGTAACCCGGAATGTCCAGGTCGTCGCCGCTGACGCCCACAATCACGTGATTCTTGATCACTACAGGAGCCACCGAAGCGTAATACATCTGATCCAGATCGCAAACTTGTTTGCTCCATCGCTCTTTTCCGTCGTTGATATTGAGCGAGACAAGGTGGCAATCCGGCGTCTCAAAGTAGAGCCAGTTCTCGTAAATACCTACACCGCGATTGCCTAAATGAATCCCGCCCTTCGATGTCCAGGTATAGTTCCAGATCTCCCGGCCCGTGCGCGCGTCGATGGCCCAAACCTTGTCGGGAACCGTGAAATACATAATTCCGTTAACCACCAGCGGCGTGGCTTTCAGAACGCCGCCGAACGGATCGTTCGCGCTATTGATGCTGTACACCCAGGCGAGGCTGAGCGACTTAATGTTGCTCTCGTTGATCTTCGTCAACGGGCTAAAGCGCCGGCCTGAGTAATCACCGTTGTAAGTAGGCCACGAATCGGTAGGCGGCTGCAGCAGTTTGGCCGGATCGAGTCCATCGCCGGCGCCCGCCGATAAACCTAGCGCGCACATCGATGAGAACACGAGAAAAAGCGCAAGTCGTTTCATTTCAGGGTCTCCAGATAAGCGACGACATCGTGGATGTCCTTGTCCGTATATTGATCCAATAACGATA
>JAICLJ010000091.1 GCA_025927575.1 Bryobacteraceae bacterium
AGTAGTTGTTATTTCCGGGTTAATGGTGATCGCGCTCCTCGCGTTGATGGCGGCCATTGCCCGGCTGTATCGGAAGGCCGGTCCACACGAGGCGATCATCGTGTACGGTTTCCGCGGAACACGGATAGTCAAGGGCGGCGGTACGGTGATTTTCCCGATGGTGGAAACCTGTCGTCAGCTTTCTTTGCAGTTGATGTCGTTCGATGTCGCGCCGCAGCAGGAAGTCTATACGAAGCAGGGCGTTGCGGTCACAGTGGAAGCCGTTGCGCAAATCAAAGTGAAGAGCGATCCGGAGTCGATCAAAACGGCGGCCGAGCAATTTCTCACGAAGACCGACGTGGAGCGCGAAGGATTGATCCGGTTGGTGATGGAAGGTCACCTGCGGGGCATTGTCGGCCAGCTTTCGGTAGAGCAGATTGTCAAAGAACCGGAAATGGTCGGCGATCGCATGCGCGGAACCTGCGCCGACGACATGAGCAAGATGGGGCTCGAGGTTGTTTCGTTCACGATCAGGGAGGTTCGCGACCAGAACGAATACATCACCAACATGGGTAAGCCGGATATTGCGCGGATTAAGCGCGATGCGGAAGTAGCGGCGGCGGAGGCGGACCGGGATATCGCCATTAAACGAGCCGTGGCGTCGCGAGAGTCGGCTGTTGCGCGCGCGATGGCCGACCAGGAACGCGTGCTCGCCGAAACGCTGTCGCAAGCGGCGCAGGCCGAAGCGCAGCGCGATCTGGAGATCAAGCGGGCGCAGTATGTCGAAGCGACAAAGAGGCAACAGGCCCAGGCCGATAAGGCCTACGACATTCAAGCCAACATCATGCAGCAGCAAATGGCGGCCGAAGCGGTGAAGATCCGCCAGATCGAAAAAGAGCAGGAAATCCGCGTGCAAGAAGCCGAAATTCTGCGGCATGAAAAAGAGCTGATTGCGACGATTTTGAAGAGTGCGGAGGTGGAGCGCAAGCGCATCGAGATGCTGGCGGAAGCGGAGCGCTGCAAGACGACGGTGGAAGCCGAGGGACGCGCCGCCGCAACGCGCCTTGAAGGCGAGGCGGAAGCGGAAATCATCCTGAAGAAGGGTGAGGCCGAAGCCAAGGCCATGACAGTGAAGGCGGAAGCTTACCAGGGGTGGAACCAGGCGGCTGTTGCGGACAAACTGCTCACGAGCCTTCCCGAAGTTGCAAGAGCCCTGGCGGAGCCGCTGCAGAATATCGACAAAATCACGATTGTGTCGACGGGCGACGGCGATGCTACCGGCATGAACAAAATCACCGGCGACATGGCGAAGATGGCGGCGCAGATTCCTGCGTTGTTCGAAACGCTGTCCGGAATGCAGATGTCGGAGCTGTTGGGCAAAGTGCGCTCGATTGGAGATAAGTCCGCGAGCGGCAACGGGCACGTTAGTGAATAGGCGCACAAAGGAGTACGAGTATGGCGTTATTAGAACGAGTGACAACGCTGATCAAGGCGAATATCAACGATCTTGTCAGCAAGGCGGAACACCCGGAGAAGCTGCTGAAGCAGCTTCTCCTTGATATGGAGAACCAGCTTATGCAGGTGAAGACGCAGGTAGCGCTTGCGGTGGCGGATCAACATTTGCTGGAGAATAAGCAAAAGGATAATCTGGCGCACCAGCAGGACTGGGTGCGAAAGGCGGAGCTGGCGCTGCAGAAAGGCGACGAGGCGCTGGCGCGCATGGCGCTCGAGCGATCGCTGACGTTTGAAACGGCCGCTCAGAACTTTTCGCAGCAGATCGAAGATCAAGCTCACCAGGTCGAGATGCTCAAGACGGCTCTGTACCGGCTGGAGCAGAAGATGGCGGAAACGCGGTCGAAAACCGATCTGCTGATCGCGCAACACCGCCGGGCAAAGCTGTCGGAGCGCGCCGGGACCGCAGTGCTGGAAGAGTTCACGCAAGATGCTGCGTTTGCGCGGATGCGCGACAGAGTGCAGGAGGCCGAAGCAACCGGAGAAGGCCATTTGGCGCTCGCCGAGGAAAGTCCCGAGAAGAGACTCGAGCAGTTGGAAAAAGCCGACAAGGTGGAAAAGCTGCTTGCGAATCTAAAGGCTCAGCATCAATAAAAGAGTGACTTGGCCCCACGGGCCACGAATCGAGTGAAGGCGTCCGATTGCCCGCCTGAACCGTGACGATCAGGGAACGGACGTCTTCTTCAGAAACTCCGGGGACGGATCACTCATTACACGGGAGTCAATAGGTTTCGATAACCTTATCCAAAGACACCGCCGGATCAAAGTGATGTAAGAGGAGATAATCATCCCACCCATGGGGGTCCTGGCAAGTTACTATTGATGATCGTCGTAAAGCAGCGCCGACGCGCTCACGTTGGAAGAGTTTCGTCCAAAGAAGCTCCCATAAATCATGGAGGGCTTCAGTGCCGAATATGAAGTTGACGTAATCGTCTCCGACCTGCTCGTCGTGCTTTCGGACCAAAGAAGAAGAATTGATCTGCGCCACCATCTCGCGGACGACAGACAGATCAACACTTGGCGCCCGATTCGGCTGGACCTGAACACAGAGCGAACTCACACTGCAAGCATCGTACCTGAGGCCCTCAGACTTGGTCTTGACAGGTAGCGCTTGGTCGCGCATGACGATCAATCCGGACATTGAGCGTCCCCGCCGCTTAGATCGTGTGTGACGGCCTAGCGTTTACGAACCCATGTTGACGGTTTGTCGCCATCTCGTGGATTGACGCCTATGTCGCCGGCACGGCCCAAAGGGAGCGTCGCGCCTTAGAGGCCCCGTGCCTAAGCGGAGAGCCTCCTTATGTTCAGGCGTCATGCTGGCTCGAATATCGGCACGTCGGACAAATGGATCAGTTCAATTTCGGGCGTTACCGGAATGTGATGGCTGTGGCCTACCGACTCGCATACCTTGCCCCGACACCGCTGGAAATGGCGGCCGAATACTCGCGCTCGTTCGCCCTGCAAAACTGTGAAGCATCCATCCGACACCGCCATGGTCGGAAGCCTTAATAAAGCCTGTGACATCGTGCCACTGGCATTTTTCTGGGGGTTCATTGAGTTATTTCCTTCTTTCTGCCCTGCTGTCCTTGGGCGCAAAAACGCGAGGTCGGTTGCTCCCAAGCTTGTGATCTCACGCTGGGATGTGCCTATCCGATTCTTGGGCTGGACTCGGCGGCTTATTTTAATGTGTTCAGGATCAGCGGGCTTCTATACGCAATCGGCCAACTAGCCGTCGCCAGAGAACTATTCGCGCAACTCCAAAAGGAAAATTCAGGATTCAAGGCGCTGTCCAGAAGAGCGTGCGTGATGGCAGGGTGTATCGGTGTGGCATGTCTTGGAATTGGAATTGCCCTTACAGCGCGACGGTGGCAACAGGAAGACTTCCAATGCTTTACGTTTGCCTGCTGGGAACTTCTGAGGCTGTCAGGGTTCTGGGTAGTTGCGTACATCGCTACGATGACGCGATCTCTTCGACGAGTGGGAATTCCTTTACCGCAGAACCACCGGACGATAGCAATCGCACTCTGCCTCCAGATCGGGACGGAGGCGTTGTGTAATACTTTGGCGGCGAGCTTTCAACTCTACCGTTTCCCTTGGTTGGATTCGCTAAATTTGCTTGACACCGGGATGCAAATTGCAACGGTGACGGCGTGCATTGTGAAGCTTACGTCGCATCGAAAACTGATGATTGAGGGCGCCCGTATCCCGGATTGGTTTCCTCGTCTATTGGCGTTCACCCCTGTTTTGCAGTGCCTCAGCGAAGAGGCCCGTGCACAATCAACTCCATGGCTGGTGACTGCGTTGTTAGGCGGCCATCGGAGATCCGAAAGGAAGAAACAACATGCACACAGACGATCAGATTCAACAATTTCCCACCGCTACCACCAGCGAAACCCTCGCTGTCTACCGATTGAGCGATAGATCGAGCTACCCACCGATTGTTCCAGCCAAGGCCGATCGCTATTGGATGGATATCAAGTTCGGAGGTTGGCCAAATCGATGTCTTCCGCTTCTCATCGCGAACCAGAACGGTTGGATGATCCTGAATGAACACGATGTCGAAATAACCTGGAATGGGAATGCCGGCCTGGATGCGTTGAAATTCGAATTCCCAAAGGGCCGCCAATCGACGACTCCGCAATCGATGTTTGGCGGCGGCATCGTCACATGGACCTTCCCTTATTTATTTCGCACCCCGCCCGGCATCAATCTTTGGGTGCGTGGTCCGGCGAACGATCCTAAACCCGCCATCGCGCCTCTTGAGGGCATTGTGGAAACCGACTGGCTCCCGTATACATTCACAATGAATTGGCAAATCACCAGGCCGGGCAAAACAGTCAAGTTCGAAAAAGACGAACCAATCTGTTTCATCACTCCCGTGAGGAGGCACGAAGCGGAGAACCTGCATCCAGTGATTAAGAATCTGGATTCCGCTCCGGCTCTCAAGGCAGACTACGATGCGTGGCACGCGCGGCGTCTTCAGGGCATTGCCAAATCGGGACCAGAAGGCACGCAGGGCGAGAAGGCTGTCGCCGACCAAGGGCAGTACATCCGCGGAGAAAAGCTAGACGGGAAGAGAGTTAGCGAGCATCAGACGAAGCTGCGAATCTCCGCATTCGAAGAATTGGAACCCGCCCCACCCACGACAGACTTACCGAAAGAAGAAAAGCCCCGAAACTCTGGCATCCTCGGGAAGCTACTTGGGCGTTGAGCCGGGCTTTTTCTTTTTTCCCCAGCGGGCCAGCGCCATTTTTCGGGCGTATGCGGAACGTTCTTCCGGTGTGAGACCTTGCCAACGGCGCGCCGCGACCTTACCCATTACCTCGTTCAGCATTCCCGGTCGCGCGCCCGTTGGGATGAGGTCCTGAGTATCCTTTCTTTTCATTTCCTGGGCGAACAGCTCGATTCCTCGAGTTAAAACTTCCGCCCGAGTGACATTGTGCGCTTTCGCGACCCGGTTGAGTCTGGCATAGAAGCGCGCTGGTAGGCCGAACCAAACCGGTTGCAGGAAGTCATCGGAGGCTTCCTCCCGTTTCTTTATGGCACGCTTTTCGCTCAAGCAATCACTTTACCGCTATTCGATATCGGAGTTTTAGGTCAGCTATGCATGCGGTATGCATTAATGTATTTACAACTAGCAGTATGCATGATATAGTTCAGTTGCTGAAACGAATTTATTCGGCTTTAGCATTTTGACCACATTCACGCGCCTCTTGTTGAGAGAGCACAAATCTTTAGAAAGGAAACGGAAAACTTCATGCAGCACGAACAAGCTATCACGGGTCAGACTCAGACGGACCATAAGGTTGGAATCAGTCTGTTGCCTGCTCCGACTGGCAAGGCCGAGGTCTCAGCGTAATGCGATCGGGCACCCAACAATCCAGGCAACTTTGAGGAAGAATCATTGAATAGCTCATATCTCGAAACTTGGCTGCGTTCGAGGAACCACATGGAATCCGAAACGCTTATAAATCTACCGCCATCCTCCCTGGAGCCGCACTACTCGGTACAGGTACTCGCGGAGCTTTGGAGATTGGACGAATCGACCATCCGTCGCATCTTCGAAGCCGCTCCCGGTGTTTTGCGCCTAGGCAACGATAAGCGGCGGAGCGGCAAACGCGAATATTTCACTTTGAGAATTCCTGCCTCAGTTGCCGAACGGGAATATCAACGTAGAATCATTGCTTCCGGCAATAATAAGGATCGAGGCTAACCTACTTGCCCGACCTGTACCTCGTTCGGCTCCATTCCGACAAGTGTCCGCATCGCAAGAAGGGACAACAGTTTCTCAACTGCAAGTGTAGCTTGGGGGTGGATGGAACATTGAAGGGGAAGCGCTATCGCAAGTCGCTCTGCACCAGAAGTCTCGACAAGGCGTACCGGAAACTTGCCGCGTTGGAACGGCCAGACTACCGGGAACCGAAGTCGATACAGGATGCCATTGAGGCATTTAAATCATCGAAGGAAGATGCCGGCCATGGCACAAAACGCAATCACCGCAGAGCGCTCGACAACTTTCTTAGAATCGCTAAATCAGACGGGATCACGAAACTCGATGATGTGGAAATCGAGACGGTTGATCTCTTTCGAAAGAAACGGCTGATTTCGGCAATGACGTGGACCAAGGAACTCGCCATTTTAAGGAACTTCTTTGGATTTTGCGTCAGCCGGAAATGGATTTCCTCGAATCCGGCTAAGGAAGTGAAACCTCCAAAGGTCAAGGCGAAACCGAAGGAGCCTTACACTCAGGAAGAAGTCGTGCGAATCCTCTCCGCCTGTGACCAACTCGGTAGAGGCTCCTATGAGCGAAGTAGAGCCCGGGCGATGGTGCTCTTGCTCCGCTACACCGGACTTCGGATTAGTGATGTGGCAACACTCGCCCGCGATCGCGTGCGAAATAGCCGCATCTACCTCCACACAATGAAGAACGGTAAACCGATCTTCTTGCCCATACCGCCAGTACTTCGTGACGTCCTCGATGCTTTGCCTCAGCCGAAAGGGACAAAGGGACGATCGAAGCATCTCTTTTGGAGCGGAAACGGCACCACTCGAGCTTTCATTCGCGGTGTCACGCGCACGCTGGCTCGTGTGTTCGAACTTTCCGGAGTGGAAGGCGCACACGCGCACCGCTTTCGCCATACCTTAGCAACGGCACTGCTGGAAAAGGGCTGGATGACGGAGGACGTCTCAGACGTTCTCGGCAGCACTCCAGAAATCATCCGGAAACACTATGCGCAATGGACAGCTCAGCGGCAGGAACGGATATCGAGCCTGGCGCAAGATGTGTGGGATGTCGGATTTTTGTCAGACTCGAAAAAACCGGCTGTAACTGTTGATTGTAAAAAAGATAACTTGGTGGACGGCATGGGATTCGAACCCACGACCCCCACGTTGCGAACGTGGTGCTCTCCCAGCTGAGCTAGCCGCCCACAATGCGGGTTGACTTCCTCACTATAACATTCCCGGCATGCTAGGATGGCGTTCAAACCGCCATGGTCCTTTCCGACGTCGACATCCGCCGCTATATGCAGGCGGGCAAGATCCGAATCTCGCCTGAGCTGCCGCCGGAGCAGTGGGGGAGTTGCTCGGTTGACTTCCGTCTCGGCGCCGAATTTAGCGTTTTCGAACATAGCCGGCATGCCTTTATCGACCTGCGGCAAAAAGGTGCTATCCAGGACATCATGTCCACGGTCGTCGTCAAGCCGGGCGACGCGTTCATCCTGCAGCCTCGTGAGTTTGCGCTGGCCATCACTGAAGAAACTCTCGAACTCGACGACGATGTGCTGGGCCGGCTTGAAGGACGGTCGAGCCTGGGCCGTATCGGCATCATCGTACACGGAACGGCCGGACTTTTTGATCCGGGCTGGCGTGGAAAAGCCACGCTTGAGCTGAGCAACCTCGGCCGCATGCCCGTCGCGCTGTATCCTGGCATGCGTATCTGCTCCTTCACTTTCGAGCAGCTATCGTCGCCTGTTTCCGTACCCTATTACAAAAAGGCTGGAAATAAGTACGCCGGGCAAACATCACCGGTGGCAAGTAAGCTGACTACGGAGGTGAGTAATTCGAAAAAGTAAGAAGCTTTCGGCCAACTTACCGCCCCGAGGAGCCGAATCCGCCAGTTCCGCGCGTCGAATCCGCTAATTCGCCTTCTTCCCACTCAACCGCCTCGTAGCGCGCCACCACCATCTGCGCAATCCGGTCGCCCGCATGGACCTGGTAAGGCGTCTTGCCAAGATTCAGCAGAATGACCTTCAACTCTCCGCGATAGCCCGGGTCGATGGTTGCGGGTGAGTTGGGCAGCGTGATTGCGTGCTTCAACGCCAGGCCGCTCCTCGGCCGGATCTGCACTTCATATCCGGCGGGAATTTCGAGCGCCAAGCCGGTGGGGATGGCCTGAGGGACGTTCGGCTCGAGCAGCGCGCCCTCACGCGCCCTGACGTCCATGCCCGCGTCTTCCAAAGGGCCATGTGCGTATTCTGGCAGCAGTGCCTGTGGATGGAGCTTGTTGATACGAATCTTCATGATTGAATCCGCTATGATAGCGACTTCATGGCTGCTGTTCCTGAACAGAGTGCTGCGAGCCCCATTAAGCGTGTTTTTACGGTGGCGCCGATGCCTCCGGAAAAGATGGCATACGCGCTCGCGCGATACAGCCGCTCTCCCGATTCGATCGTCGACTCGGTCAAATGGGTCCGCACACACGACTCCGCCAAATTCTTAGAGAGCTTTTATTTTCAGTATGGCCACGCTTCCATTGCCGATCTGGGGCATCTAACGGTTTGCTTTGAAGGCATTTCTGAATTGGCTGCCATCGAGATTGAAGATGAGCAGCTGTGGGACGGACAGGCCCGCAGTTCCCGTTATCAGGACTTCTCGCAATCAAACGTCGTCGTTCCCCCCGATCTCCCAGAGACCCAATTCGAGATCTACCGAGGCGCCACAAACCAGCTGATGTCCGCCTATGGCGCCATACACGAGAAGGCGTTCCAGAAGCTCTGCGCAAAGCTTCCGCGGCCATCCGACATGAAGCCGGACACATATCAACGCAACCTGCGGGCCCGCGCCTTCGATGTGGCTCGCTACCTGTTGCCGCTTGCAGTTCCTACGGGCTTGGGCCAGGTCACCAGTATCCGTTCGCTCGAACGGCAGATTCGCCGGCTGAAAGCATCGGATTTCGAAGAGGTGCGCGATATCGCGGACGAGCTTGCAGGCGCGCTGGCCCATCCTGCGGATTGTGTTTGGGATGCAGCGCTGCCAAACGATCCGATCGCCCCAACACTCGCGCACCATGCCGGCCCGGACGAGTACGCAAGAAAGGTCCGGGACACCCTGCAGCTATGGGCCGAACAGAATCTGCCGCCGCGCAAGGATCTTACTGCGAAGCCAGTGGTCTTGCTGCAGCCGACGGATCATATTTGCGACATTTGCGCAACGCTTTTATATCCGGTTACCGATCGAAGTTATCGCGAGTTGTACCAGCTTGCAAGCAGTTGGTCGAAATCACAGCGAATCGAACTCATGGACCTCGCGATTCAGGGCCGGGAGCGCCGCGATGAACTGACCCGGCACTTCCGAAGCGCGCCATATGTCTTCGACATCATCATGGACATTGGAGCGTACCGCGATCTGCACCGGCATCGCAGGTGTCAGCAATTCCGCCAGGACTACACGAACCGGCTCGGGTACGAAGTCCCGGCGCTAGTGGAAGAAGCCGGGTTGCTTCCGGAATACCAGCAAGCTCTCACTGCGGTCGATTCCGCCCTGGCGCAAATTGCCCCGCCAGCCGGGCAATATCTACTTCCCTTCGCTGCCCGTTCGCGATTTCTATTCAAAATGGATTTCGCGGAGCTTGAATACATCTCGCGCTTACGCAGCGGGGTGAAGGGTCATTTCTCATACCGGAAAATTGCCTGGGAAATGAAACAGGCTCTCGATGAGCAGGATCCATCGCTGGGCGCGCTAGTGAAAGCCACGCCTCCGTGGGTGGAAGATCCGCTAACCCGTTAACCAGTCATTAACCAAATGGATTGACGGCGCCGCAGCCCCTCTTCTAGCCTGATCGCTGCCAAATAGCTGAAAGCAAATGTTCTTCTGCTTCTGTTCGGCTGTGTAACGGTAATTTGTTCTGCAGATAATTTACCCGAGATCGTCCGCAAGTGGTTGAGCTGCGGAGAGGTCAGGTTTTGGCATCCAACCTGCCTTATAAATCGGTGTGGCGCAGCGGTCGCGCCGCAAAAGAGAACTAGCTCAAACGTTGAGCAAGGCATCTCGTGAGGAGTGATTCAATGAGAGGAAAAAAACCCTTTCTGGCCAAATCTTTACTAGCCGTTGGCTGTGTCAGCCTGATCGGCTTGGCTGTTATGCCGATGCTGCACGCCGACGAATGGAATAAGCGAACGATCATCACCGTGGATCAGCCGATAATCGCAGGCAACAAGGTACTGGAGCCTGGCACGTACATTTGGAAGCTGATGGATTCGCCTTCTAATCGCAATATCGTCCGAATCTACAATCAGGATGGATCGAAACTCGAAACCACCGTACTGGCGATTCCAAATTACAAGCTAAAGGCGACTGGCAAGACCCAATTTGAGTTTTGGGAAACGCCCGCAGGCGTTCCAAAAGCGGTTCGAGCGTGGTTTTATCCGGGTGACAACTTCGGCCAAGAGTTCCCATATCCGAAGAAGCTAGTGGCGCAACTTGCATCAACGCGGCCGATACCAATACCCACCCATTACAACCCGCCAGTGGCTGAGAGCAATCCGCAGCCAGCCCCGGCGGCCGCTCCAACACCGGCCCCGGAACCGGCGGCGCAACCGCAGGCCGCACCGGAAGTGGCACAAAATACCGCTCCCGAGTTGAGCGTTTCGGCTCAAGCAGAACCAGCTCCGCCAGCCGAGCCCACAACTCTGCCTAAGACAGCAAGCTATGGTCCGCTAATCGGGTTGATGGGCGTTTTCTCGATAGGCCTTGCCGGCATCCTGACGCTAGGCACAAAGAAGAGTTAACCTGAAGATGTTCCGGCGGTTGTCCGGAATCGAAACGAAACGCCTGGTTTCCGGATGCCAGGCGTTTACCCACTTAAGGTATGAGAGAAAAGGGCCGGTTACGGATCTCCCGCAGGAATCTGCTTAGAATCGCAGCCATTGCGCCCTTTGCAAAGCCTATCCCTGCAGAGACTCCGGCTGCCGATGGGCAGCCATTTAAGATTACTGCCACTGTAGCAAGGGTCGTGCTGGATATCAGCGTAAAAGATGACGGCGGCCGATACATAACGGATCTTCGGAAGGAAAACTTCAAGGTATTTGAGGACGGGCGCCCGCAGCCGATCATCCATTTCTCGAGCACTGATACTCCAGTGACGGTGGGGCTGGTTCTGGACGATAGCGGGAGCATGCGTCCCAAGAGGTCCGAGGTTGTGATGGCTGGCCTCGCCTTTGCGAAGGAAAGCAACCCCGACGATCAATTCTTTGTAGTCAATTTCAACAATTACATCGCGCCTGGGTTACCGGGTGGGATGGCATTCACCGACAAGCTGCAGACGCTGCGCGCCGCGCTTTACATGGGAAATCCCGAGGGCCAGACGGCTCTTTACGATGCAATCGTCTTTTCACTGAAGCACCTGGAGAAGGGCCGGGAACCGAAAAAAACTCTGATCGTCGTGAGCGATGGCGGCGATAACGTAAGCCGGGCGTCTTTTCGCGATGTAATCGGTTTGGTGCAAGCATCGGAAGCGACCATCTACACGGTGGGGCTGTTTAGCAATGAAGATCCGGACCGCAACCCTGGCGCCCTGCGTAAACTGGCGCGCCTCAGCGGAGGCGATTATTTCAATCCGTCGAGCCTCAGCGAGGTGATTCCGATTTTTCACCACATCGCCAAGGACATCCGCAACCGCTACACGATTACGTACGCACCCGATCCCACCGTAGATCCCGCTAAACATCGTGTTCGTTCCATACGCGTTAAAGCCTGGAACTCGCCTGGTGAGAAATTGAAGGTGAGGACGAGGACGCAATATTCCTTTGAGCCGTTTTCCGACCTGTTAGCACAGGGCAAGTTGAAATAGGTTTGGAGACAAATGGCTCGAAGAACCCCCATTTCGAGACCAGGCAATTTCCGCGCCGACAGCTCGCTCCCGCCGACGAAACCCGGACTGCATAGCTTCAATCTGCACCGCCGCACGGCCCCGCCTCCTCCGCGTCGAAAACGGCGAACACCGTGGCTCCGGTCGCTTTTTTATCTCGCGGGGTTCGCTGCTCTCGGATACTACGGCTATACGCTCGGGGAGCAGTATGTTTATGAGCGTTACGGGAACTGGGCCTTCGATCAAGAGATGGCAGGCCGGCAGGTAACGCCAAAAGATTGGTTGATGTCGATCACCCCATTAGGCGAGTGGATTGGATATTCATTGCCGCCGATACGACACACGCCCGCGCCGCCCGCTCGTGAAGCGCCCGAAATGAAGCGCCCGCGCGATATTCCAACGGGGGCCGTTCTCGGTCGCGTGGATATTCCCCGACTTCACTTATCGGCCATGGTGAGACAAGGCGCTGATGAGGAGACTTTGAAAACCGCGGTTGGACACGTCCCGTCGACTCAGTTTGCGGGGGAAGTAGGGAATTTCGCAATTGCAGCTCATCGCGATACGCTATTTCGCGCGCTAAAGAACATTAGAATCGGCGATACCGTCACGTTTCAATCGACCGAAGGGAACTACGAGTATAAAGTGGCATCCACGCAGATCGTGAAGCCGACGGACGTCAGCGTAATACGCCCGCAGGGCGATCAAAAATTACTGACGATGATTACTTGCTACCCGTTCTACTTCGTCGGCTCCGCGCCTAAGCGTTTCATTGTGACCGCCCGCTTGAGTAATGGCGATGCCGCTGCGCCGGCGCAATCGGCGAGCGCAAAGTAGGGAAGCCGCAGGCCGGAACGAATCGAGCTTCCGCTTTTTGACGCCTTCGGCCGAACGACCCCTTCAACGCAGCGGTCAATCCAACAACTGTTCCGCTACATCCACCCGAGCTTGCGCGGCACGCAGATTCGCGAGTGCTTCATCGATGTTTTCAACTGGGGGCTGGCGCTCAACGGTTTCTTGCGCTTCCGTCAGCCGCCGGCGCGCTTCTTCCACATTGATATCGCGGCCAAACTCGGCGTGCTCGGCAAGAACGCGGACATGGTTGTCCATTACCTCGATGAAGCCGCCATCCACCGCAAGCACGCGGTCTCCGTTGCTTGTCGAAGAAGAAGAGAAGCTGAGCACTCCCGCACCGAGTTGTCCCAGCAAAGGAGCATGATCCGGCAGAATGCCGAGATACCCGTCCCTGCCTGGGATCTCGACGGCCGTCACCGGCTCATCGATCAGTTGCCGCTCCGGGGTTGCGACTTGTAGTTGTAGCGTGTCCGCCATCGTCGTCGAATCTAGCCCTGCTTCTTCAATTCTTCCGCGCGCTCCAGAACTTCATCGATCGTACCTTGCATGTAGAACGCCTGCTCGGGAAGCTGGTCGTGTTTGCCTTCCACGATTTCCTTGAAGCTGCGGATGGTGTCCGCAAGCTTCACATACTTGCCCGGCCGGCCGGTGAACTGCTCGGCTACGTGAAACGGCTGGGAAAGGAAGTTTTGGATGCGGCGCGCGCGGCCAACAGTCTGCTTATCGTCATCGCTCAGTTCGTCGATTCCGAGAATGGCGATGATGTCTTGCAGATCTTTATAGCGCTGCAGAATCTGCTTCACACGCTGGGCTGTGTTGTAATGCTCCTCGCCCAAAATGCTGGGATCGAGAATACGCGATGTGGACGCCAGTGGATCGACGGCCGGGTAAATACCCATTTCGGAAATGGCGCGCGACAGATTTGTGGTCGCGTCCAGATGGGTGAACGCAGTTGCCGGCGCAGGGTCCGTGTAATCGTCCGCCGGAACATAGATTGCCTGTACCGATGTCACCGAGCCAAGTTTCGTGGAAGTGATCCGCTCCTGCAAATCGCCCATTTCCGAAGCGAGATTGGGCTGGTATCCCACGGCGGAGGGCATGCGGCCCAGCAGTGCTGAGACTTCCGAGCCCGCCTGGGTGAAGCGAAAGATATTGTCGATAAAGAGAAGCACGTCCTGCCCCTCCTGATCGCGGAAATACTCGGCAACCGTCACACCTGTCAAACCTACGCGAAGCCTCGCGCCGGGCGGTTCGGTCATCTGCCCATAGATCAGCGCGACTTTCGATTTCTTCCAATCGTGCGGATCGACAATGCCCGATTCCTGCATTTCCAGCCACAGGTCGTTGCCCTCGCGCGTGCGCTCACCGACGCCCGCGAACACGGAGACGCCGCCGTGCTTCATGGCGATGTTGTTGATCAGTTCCTGGATAATAACGGTTTTACCGACGCCGGCTCCGCCGAACAACCCGATCTTGCCGCCCTTCAAATACGGCTCCAGCAGATCGACAACCTTAATACCGGTTTCGAACATCTGCTGCGAAGTAGACTGATCCTCGAATGGAGGAGCCGGGCGGTGAATCGGATAGCGCATCTCCGTTTCAATAGGACCCATGTCGTCCACGGGCTGGCCCAGAACGTTCATCACGCGGCCGAGTGTTTGCTTGCCGACCGGCACGGAGATCGGCGCGCCCGTGTCGACGGCTTTCATCCCTCGCACCAGACCGTCGGTGGGCTGCATCGCGATGGTGCGAACGCGGCCTTCGCCGATATGCTGCGCTACTTCCGTGATAATATCTATCGGCTCCGGCACGTCGAATCCCTGGCTCGTAATGCGAATTGCCGTATTGATGACGGGTACTTGGCCTTCCGGAAACTGAATGTCGACCGCGGGGCCCGCGACCTGTACGACTTTGCCTTCGGCTAGACCAGTAGCTGGTGCTGACATATAATGCTCCGATTTCCTGCTTACAAAGCGGCTGCGCCGCCGACAATTTCGATGATTTCCCGCGTAATTTTGGCCTGACGAACACGATTCATGTTCAAGGTCAGGGTATCGATCACGTCCCCTGCATTCGAGCTCGCCGCGTCCATTGCGGTCATGCGTGCCGCGTGCTCGGCCGAATTCGATTCGAGTAAGGCCCGGTACAACTGAACTTCCACATATCGCGGCAGAAGGGCCGACAGTAATTCCTGAGGCGGCTCCTCGTAAATGTAATCGAGATTCGGCGCCGATTCGGGCACAGTCACGGGAAGAATCCGCCGCAGCGCCAGGTTGGGCGCCATCACATTCTTAAATTCATTGACGCAGATATAAACCGCATCCACCTCGGCCTTGCTGTACCGCTCAATGAGCTTGTCCGCGATTTTGCGCGCCGTATCGTAACTCGGTTTATCGACGATGCCGATGTGAACTCCGCTCAACTCCACGCCACGGCGGCGGAAGTAATCGCGTCCCTTGCGACCGATGGCTTCAATTTGGATCTTTTTCCCCGCGTTATCGTCGATGAATTTCTGAGCCATGCGGAGGATATTGGCATTGAACGCGCCGGCCAGCCCTGGATCGGACGTTACAACAACAAGCTGTACGCTCTTCTCCTCGCGCACGGCAAGCAGCGGTTGCGACACGTCCTCGTTCGCGGAAGCCGCGGCCGCGACGTTGGCCAACATGCGATCGAGACTGGTCCCATACGGCCGAGCGGCAATAGCCCGCTCCTGCGCACGGCGCAGCTTGGCAGCCGAGACCATTTTCATGGCCTTGGTGATCTGCTGCATGTTCTTGACGCTGCGGATGCGGCGCCGTATGTCGATCAGACTCGGCATGCAACTAGGCTTTCGCCGCGGCGGACTTGGCGGCCGCGAAACGCTGTCTAAACTCCTTTATCAAGGCTTCAACCTGCTGTTTGATCTCCTTCGATAGTTCTTTCTTCTCACGGATCGCCTGCAACACGCCGGGATAGCCATTCTCCGCGAAGCTGATGAGTTCGGCTTCGAAGCGCCTTACGTCTGTTACCGCCAGATCGTCGATGTAGCCATTGACGCCGGCAAACAGACTCAATACCTGCTTCTCAACCGGCATCGGCGAGAACTGATTTTGTTTCAGCAGCTCGGTGAGGCGCTGGCCGCGATTCAACTGGGCCTGCGATGCTTTGTCGAGGTCGGAGCCGAACTGCGCGAAAGCCGCCAGCGAACGGTACTGAGCCAGATCGAGACGCAAGCTTCCGGCAACCGTTCGCATAGCTTTGATTTGCGCGCTGCCGCCGACGCGGCTTACCGAGATGCCGACATTGATGGCCGGCCGGACGTTCGCGTTGAACAGATCGGCTTCGAGATAGATCTGGCCGTCGGTGATAGAAATTACGTTTGTTGGAATGTACGCAGAAACGTCGCCCGCCTGCGTTTCGATGATGGGAAGAGCCGTTAACGACCCGCCGCCTTTCTCGTTCGATAGCTTCGCGGCGCGCTCGAGCAGACGGCTGTGGAGATAGAAAACATCGCCGGGATAAGCTTCGCGTCCGGGTGGCCGGCGCAGCAGCAATGAAATTTCGCGGTATGCCGCCGCATGCTTCGAAAGGTCGTCGTAGATGCAGAGAGCGTGCCGGCTGCTGTCGCGGAAATACTCGCCGATGGCGCAGCCCGCATACGGTGCGATGTACTGCATGGGAGCAGGGTCGGAAGCGGTAGCGGCCACGACGATGCTGTACTCCATCGCGCCGTGCTGTTCCAGCGTTTTCACGACCTGGGCCACCGTGGACCGCTTCTGCCCGATAGCGACGTAAATGCAGATGACGTCGCCGCCCCTCTGGTTCAGGATGGTGTCGAGCGCGACCGTGGTCTTGCCCGTCTGCCGGTCGCCGATGATCAACTCGCGCTGGCCGCGGCCGATGGGAATCATGCCGTCGATGGCCTTGAGACCGGTCTGCAGCGGCTGTTTCACAGGCTGCCTATCGATGACGCCAGGCGCTATACGCTCGAGAGTTTGAAATGCCTCGGAAGAAAGAGGGCCTTTGCCATCGATCGGCTCACCGAGGGCATTCACGACCCGCCCGATCATCGCCTCTCCGACTGGAATCGACATAATGCGGCCGGTGCGTTTCACCTGGTCGCCTTCCTTGATCGACTGGTACTCGCCCAGAAGCACGGCGCCGACCTGGTCCTCTTCCAGGTTGAGCGCGATGCCAAAAACATCATTCCCGAAATCAACCAACTCACCGGCCATCACGTTTTCGAGCCCGTAAATCCGGGCGATGCCGTCGCCGACGCTGATGACCGATCCGGTCTCGGACACATTCACGGCCGAATCGTAGTTTTCGATTTCGGATCGGAGTACACGCGAGATTTCGTCTGCTCTGATTTGAGCCATAACTTCCCTTTAGCTGTCCTTTAAGATACCGGAGAGAGCTGCTGGCGCAACGCTTGGAGCCTTCCGAGCAGCGAACCGTCATATTCTTTAGAGCCGATACGAGCGATCACTCCGCCGATTATGGCTCCGTTGATCCTGTAAAGCGGCCGGATGCGCTTTCCGGTCGCCTCCATAAGCGCTTCCTCGACGGCTTGTTTCTGTTCGTCGGTCAGGTCGGTTGCCGAGGTGATTTCCACCCTGGCAAGGCCCAGGCGAACATCGACCGCTTCTTCAAAGCTCTCCAGGATGTGCCGGAGGTCTTTCACGCGCCGGTGCTCCACAATAACCATAAGAAAATTGCGGATTAATCGCGCCAGACCCTCCTTCTCGATGAGCCTCCCAACGAGCGCGATTTTTTTACCGCGGGACACCGCTGGCGACTGCAAAACCCGGTGTAGATCCGGCGACACTTCCAAAAGCTGCACGGCTATTCGAAGTTGATGTACAGCCTGCTCCGGAGTCAGATTCGCATCGGGAGCAAATACGGCGTCCGCAAGAGCCTGTGCGTAATGAACGGATAACGCATTCGTCATGCGCTGACAACTCTCCTGGGCAGGGCGTTCGCGAATGACCGGATTAGGCGATCGCGATCGGCGGCGTCCACGTGATCGCGTAGACGCGCCGTCGCCAGATCGACCGCCAATTGAACCGCATGCTGGCGCAGCGTCAGTTGAGCCTGACGCCGCAGCGAATCAATTTCACGAGCCGTATGATCGGAAATCCGCTCCATGGCCAGTCTGGTCTCCTCGTCGATTCGCTGGCTTTCTTTTTGCATCTCCGCTTTGGCCGCTTCGCGCAATCGTTGAATTTCAGCGCCGAGCGTCGCCATCTTGCGATCGACCTCAGATGAACGAAATTCGGCTTCGATTTTCAGCCCGGTTGCATCTTTAATGGCCCGCTGAATCTCCTCCGTGCGCGCGTTGAAGAAAGCAGGACCTTTACGATAGGCCCAGTAACCGATGCCGCCGATCAGCAGGGCGAAATCGACCCATTTCCAGATAACGAGCGGATCTTCATTGGATTGAAGCGCATTCTGGTACTGGTGGGTGGGACGCTGTTCCTGTGCGTTTGCGGAAACCAGGAAGGCGCCGGAGAGGAGAGCCAACAGGAGAACCCGTCGCATCAAGCCGCCCTCCGGCCCAGCATGTTTTCGATAATCTGTTTCGCGAGAGCACGGGCATGCACGGCCAACTCCGCCGTGGTGCGGTCAGTCTCTTCGGCGAGTTCCCGGCGCGTCTCTTCGATCCGCATCTCAGCATGCGCGCGCGCAGCCGAAACGGCCTGAGCCTGGTCCGCCAGCCAGCGTTTTCGCTGTGCTTCCTGCTCGCGGTGTAGATCCATTCTTGCGGCCTGCAATGCTTTTTCGAAGTCTGAAACCTTCTGGTCCGCCGCCGCAAACGCCCGTTCAGCCAGCCGCCGCGCACCTTCCGTTTCCTCGTTTCTTTTCTGCAAGATGCGGTCTAACGGCTTGAAGAAGACATACTTCAGATATACCGTCAGAAAGACAAGCAAAAACATGGTCGGCACGGCTCTGAGCAGAAGTTCCGTGAGTTGCTTCAGTGTCGGATCCATTCGAATTTGGAAAAGAGAAAGGCGTTCAGACGCACCCCTCGTGCGCGAGGATTTCTCGAAGATTTACGGTAACACAAGAAGAATTATAGAATCAAGGCGAAGAGGCTTACTCTAGCGCGCCATCCGCGCGCCTTATAGTGCAGTTGTAGTCGATATTTACCTTCATCGCGGGATAGAAATCCACAAAGAATTTTGGTCTGACGAGCCCCTTGCCGTCAACATCACGATGGATCTTTTAGAATCGCTTACACGGCGGCCATTTGTTGCCGCCAGGCATAAAGCGGAAATCGCTCGGTCAGCGCCATGACGCGGTGGCGGACTTCCTCAATAGTGCCTGTCTCCTGAAGATTGTCGAGCACCTGCGCAATCAGGCGGCCTACTTCGATCATGTCCGCTTCTGCAAAACCCCGCGTCGTAACGGCCGGACTTCCCAGACGGATACCGCTCGGATTCAAAGGCGGGTTGGCGTCGAACGGGATCGAGTTCTTGTTGACCGTGATGTAGGCGTCATCGAGCGCCTTCTCGGCTTCCTTGCCGCGGACTCCCTTCGCGAACACATCCACCAGGACGAGATGCGAATCGGTGCCACCGCTAACGACGCGAAAACCTTCCTTCTGTAAGGAGGCTGCGAGCGCGCGGGCGTTCGCGAGCACTTGCGTCTGATAGCTTTTGAACTCGTCGGTCAGCGCTTCAAGGAAACAAACGGCTTTCGCGGCAACGACGTGCACGAGCGGTCCGCCCTGTGTTCCCGGAAACACCGACTTGTCGATCGCGGGTCCAAACTTCTCGCGGGCAAGGATCAGGCCGGAACGCGGACCCCGCAGAGTCTTGTGCGTGGTCGTCGTCACGATGTCGGCATGCTCGCATGGATTGGGATAAACGCCGGCGGCCACCAGACCCGAATAGTGAGCCATATCCACCAGGAATATCGCGCCCACTGAATCGGCGATCTCGCGAAAACGCGCGAAATCGATCGCCCGCGAATAGGCGCTGGCGCCCGCGATAATCATTTTCGGCCGGTGGTCGTCCGCCAGGCGCGACACCTCGTCGTAGTCGATCAGTTCATCTTCCTTGCGAACGCCGTACGCGACAACTTTGTAGAGCTTGCCGGAGAAATTCAATGGGTGGCCATGTGTCAGATGGCCGCCGTGCGCCAGGTTCATACCCAAAATGGTGTCGCCAGGCTGCAGGACGGACGCATACGCGGCAGCATTCGCCTGTGAGCCAGAGTGCGCCTGTACGTTGGCGTATTCCGCTCTAAACAGCTTCTTCGCGCGCTCGCGGGCGAGATTTTCCACGATATCGGCAAATTCACAGCCGCCGTAGTAGCGTTTGCCGGGATAGCCCTCGGCATACTTGTTCGTGAAGACGCTTCCCGTAGCTTCGAGCACGGCTTCGGAGGTGAAGTTCTCGCTGGCGATCAACTCGATGCGCGAATGCTGGCGTTCGAGCTCCTTCTGGATAGCCGAGAAAATATCGGGATCGACCTCGGCCAGCGGCCGGGCCATACGCTGCGTTTCAGTCATGTTGGTCTGCTCTAATTGTCTTATATCGCCGATGCGTTGGAGCACGATTTTCATGCCCATTCTGCGAGAGAACCCCCATGGAAGCGGAAGTGGTTGGTCATCAATCACTTCTAGGGGCCTCGAATGCGCGGCGGTCGACAGCGCGCTCGACTGTTCTCTCGTGCTCGCGCAACAGAATGGCAGGAGGCACCTATGAACACGGGGGCGCAAATCGTTGTGGATTGGAAAGTAGTGCGCGAGCAGTTTCCGGCTCTTCGCAATCGAACTTATCTGAACACCGCGACATACGGGCAGCTTCCCGTGAGGAGCTCGCAAGCGGCCATCGAACATTTCGCCCGGCGCGACCGGGAGGCCTGCGCCGATTTTCTGAGCTGGTTCGACGAACTGGAGCCGCTGCGCGCGAACATTGGCCGCCTCATCGGCGCAACCGCGGAAGACATCGCGTTCATTTGCAACGCCAGCCAGGCGCTCGGCTTGGCGATCGGCGGCATCGACTGGCAGGAAGGCGACGAAATCCTCACCCTCGAGCACGAATTTCCAAATCAGCTTTACGCGGCCCAGTGCATTCCCGGCGTGCAAGGCGTCATTTGCAAGCCGGAGGAGATTCAGGAAAGCATCACAGATCGCACGCGGCTTGCCCTGCTGAGCACGGTTAACTACACAAGTGGGCTGCGCCTGGATTTGGACTCAATTATCCGGCATCTGCACAGCCGGGGCGCGCTGGTTTATCTCGATGGCACACAAAGCGTAGGAGCGCTGCGCATCGATTGCGCAACGCTCCAGCCTGATTTCCTGGCAGTTGACGCGTATAAGTGGCTGCTCTCGCCTAATGGCGCCGGGTTTCTTTACGTGCGCCCGGAAGTCCGGCAGTGGCTCCGACCGAACGCTATCGGCTGGCGGAGCGATAGGGATTGGCGATCGGTGGAAAGCCTGAATCATGGCGCGCCCCGCTTTCCCGATACAGCCGAAAAATACGAGGGCGGCATGCTGCCCTTTCCTTCGTTATTCGCGATGAGCGAGTCAGTACAACTGGTGCTCGATCTGGGCTTGGAGGCGATTGAATCACGCGTCCTCGAACTGGCCGCAAAATTACGTGCAGAGTTACTGGCGCTGGGCGGCAGCGGATATTCCATACCGGGCGACGATACCCTGGAATCGCAGATTTTGCTAATGCAACTGCCGGACGTCGATTCGTCGCAGCTTGCCCGGTATCTGCAGGAACGGGAAATTCACGTATCGGCCCGCCACGACTTCCTGCGTGTGTCACCCCATTTTTACAACGATGAGAGCGACGTG
>JAICLJ010000097.1 GCA_025927575.1 Bryobacteraceae bacterium
AGCAATCGGCCGAGGTCACAAGGCGCCGATTCACCATCTGGACCATTATCGACCGCAACCTGCAGCAGGCAGCCACCCGGTCTACCGCTGGTATCGAAAGAGAGAAATAGCTGGCCGGGCCCAAGCGGCTGCAAACTGGCTTTCGTCGAGTGATCTCCGAGGTGTAGCGTCGCCGTGCTATTCCCCTGCCCCTGGCAGCTCACCTGTACAGCGCTGTTCGGCGAGAGATTGCGCACTTGGAGCAGACTACTGATGAATAAGCCAGCCGGCAGTTCACCAGGCTGTAAGACGATGCCCATGTCGGGCGGCGCCGAAAGCTTCACGCCTTCGATCACCGGCCGTGGTCCTACCACGTGTATAGCGTTCGGCAGCGTCACCGGATCGTTGTGTTGATAGACGAAAGCCTTCACGTCGTAAGTATCGGCGGCTTTCAGATCTGCGTCCACGTGGAGCGTCGCGGCACGTTCTGTCTGGTTCGGTTGCGCCGGTCCTAACGCGATCGTGCCTTTCGATGTCTGCAGTTTCGTCAGCAAATCCAGATGCTGGCCCTTGAGCGTGACCGCGCGCGTATGCTCGTTTTGACTGATGAGAATCGGCAAATTATCAATTTGGGGTGGGACCGGCAGGATCTGGACCGGCACCGGATGCGTCCGGCCGTCCACCTGAGACACCAGGAACCGATATGCCCCTGCATCTAAATCGCTGGTTTGCACCAGCAGATCCAGATGCTTCTGGGGCCCGCGCCGGAGCCCGGACGGCAAGACAAAAGGCACGGGCGCAGGCTTGGCGAATTCATCTTCTGCTTTCTCGAACTGCACGCCTGTCACGAATTCGAAGTCGCCCCCCTCAAGCGTAACCTTCACTTTGCCGGCTCCGGCGATCAGGCGATCCTGAGATTGAGGAGACAAGTGAGCGGCGCCAAAATTTCCGAGAGGCTGAACTTCGATGCCGCCTGAAACCGTGAATGAGTCCCAATCCCAATCGGCTTTCAAATGATACTTACCGGGGCTGAGCGTCACTTTGCTTAAATCTAATTCCAGGCCCTTGGGACTTGCGAGCTTGGTGACCTTGATCGGGAACGCTTTGCCGCCCTCACTGACAAGTTGCCAGTCGCGCACACGATCGACGTATTTCCATTGCGAGTCGGGCACTTCGACAGGCAGCGGCGATTTCTGGGTGACGGGAATGGAATTAGCCTCTCCTGTGGTGATTTGCGGCGGCCCTATATTCGGCACACGCGAAGCCCAAAGGTAAGCAACTTTGGTATGAGGCGGCGCCGGGGTTCGGCTGCCACACAGACCCATGCCGTCGTCCGGCAATTTCTCCGCGAAAGAAGAACGGAAATCGGATTTTGGAAATGCCAGCGATTTCAAATCGATGAGCATGGCCGTGCCGCCCGCGGCGAGCCCAACCGGACTACCGAAGAACAGACCGGCCACCGATGCCGCCAGGCTGGCCGTCTGGCTCAGCCGCTGCGAACTCGCCGAGGCAAGCGGGTCATAGGTCGCCAGTGCCGGATTCAGCGTCTGAAGCAGCGTCAGAGCCTGCTGGTTTGCAGGTTGAGTCCGGTCGATCTTGGTGCTCAAACCATACTGAGAAGCAAATCCTTGCAGCGCCGCATCCACGTTCGCATTGGAGCTATCGCTCGAAGAGAGAGCCTGGATCAGGTCTTCCGTCTGGGCGGTCTTCTCGGCGTAGTCGGCAAGCTGCGCGACCAGATCCTCATCTTTCGCGAGGAAATCCTTAACCTTGCCGCGGCTGAGGCCGTCAGGCCCGTACACAAAGGCGACAACCGATATCTTGCGCGGAATTTTCCATTTTTGGGACTTGCCGGCCTGCTTGGGATCAAGAACGATAAGGTGCCGGTCCTTCGATTCCGGAACGACCGGCACCAGAACCAGTGACACATCGCCCGATCGTTTCTGATTCGTGCCCAGAAGCGGCGAATACAGGATGGTGTCGCCTTCTTCGAGGCGGTTAATAGTGCGCAGCGGCAGGGCTTTCTTCTGGTCCGGAGCCAGCACACGAAGGTCGACGTTGCCGATCGGAACGCCGGCAGGGCACGAGACAGGAGGCAATCCGCCAAGCGCCAGGCTGGACAAGAAGAAAGGGAGAAGAAGACCGAGGGAATACAGTCTCAAATTTACTTTCTCAAACCTATGATATCGCTAGAATGGTATCGGAGATGACCCGCCCGGCTTTGGGCGAAAGCGTGAGATCGATCACTCGCCAGCCGTGCTCAGAACTCTGTCGCCGGTCGGAACCGAACTCCCGCCTGCGGGTTCTATCGTGACGGCAAGAGCGGAAATGTTGTTGATCAATTCGCTGTCGGAGAACTCAATCACGGCACGGTCTTTCTCGTCGGGGGCAAATGCCCCGCCACTGACGACCTTGGGATCGTCCTTTCGAAGCAGCCAGAGTTGATACTGCTTTGCGGAATTGAGCGCCGGCAAGTTTGAAGCCACGACTAGAATCTTCGCATTTTCGACGATGAGGGAATATGCGAGAGCCGCCGGCGCGGGGTCCAGACCTCTTAGTTGAACAAAACGGACGCCGGGCTCTGACAGCGTGTTGATCACGCGCAGATTCTCGGCAACGGCCGCCTGATCGCGCGCAATCACCGCCTTGTATTGGTTCACGTCGGCTTCCAGGTGCAGCACTCGCTGCCGGGTGGCTTCCTGCTCGTTCGCAGCCCCCGGCTTTCCGGCATTTTTCAGGACCTGCTGCGCCTGGTTAAACCTGGCCCTTTCCTCTTTGAGAGAAACCTGAAGACTGGAGACGCGCTGCTGCGCATCGTCCAATTCCGCCGTCAGTTGTTGGTCCTTGAGCTGCGAATACCTGGTGCCTGCGTACCAGGAGGCAACCGCCACGAGTACGGCGACGGCCGCGGCTATCCCTTCGATGACACCACGCGCTGCTCGGCGATACACGGGAACGCGGGTCGGAAGAACAACAACTTTTTTCGTCAATTCAGCCAGATGAACCAGGCGAGATCGCAGGTTCTCGGAAGGCTGTGCCTCTTTCAGCGTCGACGCATAGAGAGTCCAGAGCCCGAGACTGCGCCGCACGCCTTCATAGCAGGCGAAGCAGTTGTCGTCGAGGTGGCTGTCGATCTCCAGCCGCACGCTGTCATCGGCGAGCCCGAGAACATACAGGTCGTAGTTCTCGGTGGTCAGGCCTTCACAAGCCATGTACTGCGCTCCAGATCGAAATCAAAGACCATCATGGGAATTGTACGTGGAAACGGGTGGCGGAAGTCATAGCCTCTGAGAAATCCAGCAGACAAAACCGGGTGCTGCGGGCCGAATCGAGCAAAATTCGTCCCGATCCGTCGCGAATTTGCTGTTGCCAACGAGCTTAGAGATGAGTACTAATAGTTCTATGCCTCATGGTGGATCCTCGTGCCGGAGAGGGGCGCCGACCTTACTCCGTACAGAGCTGGAGTGTCTGTATGCCCGCCGCTCTGCTCTCAGCGCAAAGATCAATGCACTGGAATCCTACAAGGCGACTCTGGCCCCCGCGGACAAGCCCCTTCCGGACAATGGTTTGGAAATCACCTCAAAGCCTTGTAACCTAACTACTTGCCGGAACGCCTAGCTCACCGTAGGGCCATGTGGGATATCCGGTAGCCAAACCGGATATGCTTGTCGAGCAGCAACTGATTGAAAAGGCCAAGGGAGGCGATTCCGGCGCTTTTAATCAGGTCGTGACTGCCTATCGAAAGCGGATTCTTGGGACGATAGCGAGATTGATCGGGCGTCCGGAAGACGTGGAAGACGTGGCGCAGGAGGTATTTGTCAGGTTGTATTACTCGTTGGAGCAGTTGCGGACCGCCGAAGTTTTTGAGCCATGGCTTTACCGGCTGACCATCAATGCCTGCTACGACTACTTGCGTCGCACCAAGCGGCGCCCCGAATTCCGAATGGCGGATCTGACCGAGGAACAAGTGATCATGGCCGATTCGGCCGCTGGCGGAAAGCGTAACGCAGAAGACGAAGAGAAGGGCCGGGTTCGAGAGTTCGTCAATGAATTATTCCGGCACGTCTCGGAAGAAGATCGGCTACTCCTCACTCTAAAAGAGGTGGAGGGGCTGTCATTGAAAGAGTTGGAAGCGGTTTATAAAGTGAACGAGAATGCATTGAAGGTCCGCCTGTTCCGCGCCCGCCAGCGGGTGTTAAAAGCGTACCAGACCGCGAAAGCTAATGGTAAATTATAAGGTTTACCGGGAACGGCGGCTTCCCCCGGGTGCGGTTTCGATTAGTGAAATGCGAGGAATTTAGGGATGACGGAAGATAACCGGGAACTCGACGAGTTGTTCAGGCGTTACCGGGCCGCTTGCCCCGATGTGGAGCCTGGTCCAAACTTTATGCCTGGCGTTTGGGACCGAATTGAACGAAATCGTAGTTTTTCGTTAGTGTTCGATCGCTTTGCGCGGTTGCTTGTCACGGTATCGGCCTTGGCGTGTCTGGTGCTTGCGGCGTTAAATCTCGTGCCCCGCGAACCCGCAGCCGCGGATACTGCCCGATTTGCTTCGTATGCTGATGTCCTAACCGCCGCCGATCTGACGATGGAGCACGGCTTGGATGCAGATTTCGCCCGGCCACGGGTGATGCTGCCACCAACTTACCGTCATTAGCTTGCCTATGAAGCGTCCGCAGCAGCTCGCGTTTTTGTTTGGCCTCCTTATCTTCGCCCTTGGCTTTGCGTCTGGGATTTTGGGCCATCGGCTGTATCAAACGGCAGAGGTGAATGCCGCTGACGATTGGCGGACCCGGTATGTCAACGAGATGCAGCGGCGTCTCGACCTGACACCCTTACAGGTTGACAAGCTAAATGACGTTCTGGACGACACGCGCGCTAAGGTACGGGCTGTCAAGGACAAATATCGACCGCAGATGCTCGACATCAAGCATCAGCAGATCGCGGAGATGAAGGCCTTGCTGAATCCAAAGCAGGAGGCGGAATACGACAAGTTCCTCGACGAAAAAGAAGAGAAGGCCAAACGGCAGGATGCGCGCGAGCATCAATTAGAGCAGGAACGAGTCGCCGAGCGGCACTTGCGAGAGAAGCACGAGCAGGAAAGCGGCGCTAAATAGCGGCGGGAGTCCTATCAAAAGACACTAAAGGGGCGGAAAGATTCATGCTTTCCGCCCCTTTTTTATCGAAATTTGCGATCTGCCTGCTTACCTGCCCGCCTCAGCATGAGCGGGTTTCCGTCACCTACTGAATGGATTTTTTCGCCGCTTTGGCGTCCGTTGCAGCCTTTCGTTGTGCGGCGATTTCCCGGGATTTAGCGGCCTTCTTCTGGAATCTGTCTACACGGCCTTCGGTATCAATAAGCTTTTGACGTCCTGTAAAGAACGGATGGCAACTGGAGCAGATTTCCACGCGTATATCGCCCTTATGCGTTGACCGGGTCTTGAACGTGGAGCCGCAAGCGCAAATCACGTTCAATTCTTCGTAGGCCGGATGAATGCCTGCTTTCATGGGGTTAAGCTATCCTTTCGAGCTAAGGGGGGAGATCGCTGAATCAGGGACATAAAAATCCCAGCGTCCCAAAATGCAATGAAACTCCATAATATCACAAGGCCCCGCGCCCAACATACGCTGGGGCGGGGCCTCTATTTCCCTTTAAAGGGATTACTCTAGCTACGTCTCGCGCTTGAAGGCGGCCGGTCCACAGGAACGGCGGCCTTGCCACTGACAAGACCTGAACGTACGAACTGCGACTTCAACAGTCGGCCACCTCGCGCGTGTTTCGTCGTATGCTACAGTCACTACCAGATTTCATTCGACTGGACCACCTCCTCTCTCAGTGATAGTCCCATGGTAGATTCCTCCGTTCCGCGTGTCAATGCCCGATAGCCCACAGAGCCGGCAGCCGGCTGTTCTTGCAAAAGACCCCGTTCGTGGTTGGACCTGGGGATTTCTATTGGCTGGAATGTTGATGGGCGCGTTGGGCTCCCTGCTGGTCGACTGGCAATATCAGCTAGACAGCGATCCACGGATTATCGGAGTTCATTTTCTGGCGCTGAACGGAGCCGTTCTGGCGCTCGGATACCTTACACAAAAGCTGCTTCGCCGGTTTTCCGTAAAGACGCTTTACATCGCGGCCTGCTTCATCGCATCCGTCGGGTTCGTTGAACTTTCTTTCCCACTATTTTCTATTCGTTTTTGGTGGCGGGTTGGCGGTGTCGTCCTGCTTGGCATGAGCGCGGGAATGCTACTCACCTGTCTGTTCCATGTCGTTCGGCCGCATTACGAAGAGAACCCGGTGGAAGCGATCAATGTGAGTGGACTCTTGTTCGGTACGGGCTGCCTCGCCGTAACGGTGCTGATCGGCGTGAGCTACCCGATTGCACCGGGTTTCGTGTTTTCGATGCAGTGGGACACCATTGGACTGGCCATCGTTCCCCTCATTTACCTCATCGTGTATGCCCGGCGCCCCTCGCCGGTGTTGCCGGCGGGCGGCCGGCTGCACGAAGATACGATCCGAAGATCTCTGAAGGACTTGCGCAGCATCGCTGCCGTGCTCTTTAGCCTTCTGCTATTTTTCCAGTTCGGCAGCGAATGGGCACTAGCCGGATGGCTGCCCTTGTTTCTGATCCACCGGCTCGGCATGAATCCGGCATCGGCGATATTCGTTCTCGCGATCTATTTCCTGGCGTTATTGTCTGGCCGCCTCGCCGCGCAAGTGCTGCTCACGAAAGTTGCCCATACAAAGCTGCTGGCCGTAAGCGTCACAACGGCGATGTTCGGCTACCTTGTGCTGAGCAAAACGAATACGATAGTCGGGGCAGCGCTGGCAACGATAGTAACGGGCCTCGCATTCGCGCCGATTTACGGACTCGTCGCGGAAAAGATCGGCCGGCGCTTTGACTATCATCCCGGTTTCTTCAATGGAATCTTTTCTCTCGCTATCACTGGAGGGATGCTGGCGCCGTGGCTGCTCGGTTACGTCGGATACTACCTTGGGATGAGCTACGTGATGTTGATCCCGGCTTTCGGATCGGTGGCGGTTCTTATTTTGATGCTGTTGATCATACTGGAAGCGAAACTGATGGGTAGCGCCCCGGATCGGCTGAGCAATCCGGACGCTAACCTGCTGGATGAGGATTTGCGAGACGAACCACCCGCATGAGCTCAGCGCAGGCTGAGGCTTGCGCTGCCAAGCGGTCCGTTGTACTCCAGTTCCGCATGTTTGATCTTCTTCAACTTACCCTCATAAACAAAGAACAGATAACCGGCCGAGGGAAGCGCATGGCTTCCCTCGGGCAGCTCCGAGGCTTTCACAATTTCATCTGGAGTCTTACCGGACTTCGAAACCTGGCCTTGCGATGGATCGGTTGATGCTTGCGGAATCCCCTGCGGCGTATGAGCCGGATCGTCGCTTGGAAAGCGATGCTTTGCTTCCGTACCGCCCACCTGAATCTCACCATTCCCCGTGCCGCCGTCAAGAACGATCTGCGGGCGGGCGACCATCTGGGGAAAATTGTCATAGAGCGTCACCATTCCCGGAGGCTGCGGCGTGAGATCGCGACCATTAATCTTCAACACGAACTGGCCCGTGTGAATATCGACCTTCCGGCCAGGCGCGCCGAACAATGCGACTTCGACGAATATGTACTCATCGCTGTAGACCGTCGCTCCGGGCACAGGCAGATATTTGCCGAGAAAGTCGGCGCCGATGGAATATCCTTTGTCGAGAGCGGCATGAGCGAAATACTGGCCGGCATTTGCCTTGACCCGAGTCCCCTGCCCGGGCGAGAGCGAAGCCAGGAGGAAAATGGCGCCGGAAGCCAGCAAGAACGGCTTTAGACTCATGCGTGCAGTATAATCCGCCTTCGGCATGCACGACCGATCTCGCTCGCAAATCGCCGCCTGGCGAATCACCGGGATGCAAATTCTCCCAGCTCTGATGGTGCTGCTGGTGTTTCCCCACGCATCGGCGGCCACGCGCACCCCGCCCCAATCGCCACAGACTCAGATCGAACGATTGATTGCAGCATCCCCACATCTGCGACAGGGACATATTGGGTTCGAGTTTGCTGATGCGGATACCGGTGAACTGCTGGCCGCCCAGGGCGCGGATCAATTTTTTACGCCCGCCTCGAACACGAAACTGTACACGACATCCCTGGCGCTCGAGTGTCTTGGGGTGAACTACCGGTTCAAAACGAGCGTTCGCACGAGCGCGGAGTTGAAGCCGGGCCAAAGCGAGATCCCCGATGCGACGCTGATCGGCGGAGGCGATCCCAATCTGTCCGGACGCGTTCTGCCATTCTCGCAGGATGCGCACGACAACGATCCGCTGACTGCGATCGATGGACTTGCCGATCAGATCGCCCAACGGGGAGTCCGCCGTGTCTCAGGGGACGTGATTGGCGATGACACACGCTATCCATACGATCCCTATCCAGACGGCTGGACGTTCGACGACGCGCTCTGGTATTACGGCGCTCCGGTGAGCGCGCTCTCGGTAAACGACAGCTCCGTGCGCCTCACGGTACGAGCGACGAATGCGGGTGACCTGGCGGAGGTTGATCTTCAGCCGTATGTGGGCTATTTCGTCGTGCTGAATCAGGTGATCACCGACAATTCCGCCGCGAACCATGTCAGGATTTCGCGGCCAGCGGGTTCGAACGAGCTGGTCCTCTCCGGCACGATCGGCCGGAGGGCCCCCCAAACGCAGGAAGACCTCGCGGTGAACGACCCGGCCCTGTTTGCGGCGAAAGCGCTAAAACAAGCGCTTGAACAGCGGGGAATCGCGGTGGATGGCGAAGCGCGTGCCTTGCATCGCGATTTGAACAATGTCGCGGACCCACTGGGCGCCCCTCTGATCGCGACCCTGCCTTCGGGTACGGAGTTGGCGTCACTGGAATCCGCGCCGCTGTGGCAAGTCGTTCAGGTTGTCAACAAAGTCAGCCAGAACCTGCATGCGGAAATGCTCCTGCGAGAGGTTGCCTACGCGACGCGCAATGTCGGAACGCTCGCGGCCGGTTTGGACGCGCGACAGAAGTTCCTGCAACAGGCCGGGATTTCAAACTACGGCTACGATTTTGCGGACGGCTCCGGGCTCGCGCGCCAAGGAGTGACAACGCCGGAGTCGACGGTGACGCTGCTGCGCTACATGTGGATGCGTCCCGAAAAAAAGCTATGGCTCGAATCGCTGCCGGTCGGCGGCGTCGATGGATCTCTGCAGCGGCGCTTTAAGGGGCTCGCCGGCGGAAACCGCGTGCATGCCAAAACCGGCTCACTTTCGCACGTCGCTGCGCTGTCTGGTTACCTGCTGACAGACTCCGGCCGCTGGATTGTCTTCTCGATGATGGCAAATGCCGAAGTGGACGACTCACAGGAAGTGACAGCGTTTTTCGATCACGCTTGCGAAATATTCCTGCGGCAGCCCGCCACCCGTGGGTGAAATCGCGTCCGCCCGCGCAATGTCATAGTAAGTAGAGGATCTCCCCTCAACAGTGGCTCTGTCCGTAAAAGTAAGAACAGACGGAAGGCAGACGCAGTTTCTGCTGTGGATCGGCTTCGGCGGCCTGTTAGCCCTCCTTACGCTGGCCGGGATCAGCGGACTCTCGGTGGTGCGCCAAATCCAGACGCGCAATCAAAGAATTCGTGAAGATTACGTGCTCCGCAACCGCATTCTGGAGCAACTCCGTTCTGACATTTATCTTTCGGGAACCTACGTTCGCGATTTCCTTCTGGAGCCCAACGACACGATGGCGGAAGGACACCGCGCGCACTTCGAAAAGACCCAACTCACGATTGAAGCCTCTATAGCCGAATATCGCAAGATGCTGAATCCGGAGGAAGTGGCACCGTTCAATCATCTCGCGGAAGAATTATTGGATTACTTCAATGCCTTAAAGCCTGCGCTCGCGTGGGAAGCGCCGGAACGGCGTTCACGCGGCTACGCGTTTATGCGTGACCAGGTGCTGCCGCGCCGCATGACCATGATCAGCCTGGCCGATCAGGTAAGCAAAGTAAACGAGCACCAACTGGAACAGGGGAATACGCTGTTGACGCAACTGTTCCGGCAGTTCCGTCTGCGGATGATTCTGATGCTGGCGCTGACAGTAGGCATCGGCATCGTGCTCGCGGCCGTCAGCATGTATCGCATCTTGCAATTGGAGCGGGAGGCGCAACTACGATTCCGCGAGACTGTCGATGCGCGACGCGAGTTGCAGGATCTCTCGGCGCGGCTGGTCGACGCGCAGGAAGAGGAACGCCGGACGATTTCACGCGAGTTACACGATGAAGTGGGGCAATCGCTTTCGGCGCTGCTGCTGAACGCCGGCAATCTTGCCAAAGAGCTGCCCGCCACCGCGGGAGATCCATTACAAGATCAATTGCAGTCGATCCGGCAATTGGCCGAGAAAACCGTAGCCGTTGTCCGCAACATGTCGCTCCTGCTGCGTCCTTCGATGCTGGACGATTTGGGACTTGCCCCGGCGCTGCAATGGCAGGCCCGGGAAGTTTCGCGCACAACCGGACTTCGAGTGAATGTCGCCGCCGAAGGCGTCTCCGACGACCTTCCGGAGGAGCATAAGACCTGCGTGTATCGCGTCGTTCAGGAAGCGCTGCATAACTGTTACCGCCATGCGAAAGCGCAGAGCGTACGTATTCACGTGAAGCAGGAGCCCACGCGGTTGTTTCTCTCCATTCAGGACGATGGCGCGGGCTTTCAACCGGGCCGCGACAAAGGCCTTGGCCTGCTGGGAATGGAGGAGCGGGTGAAGCATCTAGGCGGCGTTTTTCGCGTTGTATCGGAGGAAGGCGCCGGCGCTCTTCTTTCCGTGGAATTGCCCCTGCCGGTTAAGCCATCGCCGGAGATAACGATGGATGGGAGGCCAACGGCCGAACGGCCTACGCCTGACATCGCTGTGAAAGCGTAATGGTGAGTGAAAACAGGATGAAGTCGCTTCGAATCGTTCTTGCCGACGATCACACAGTGATGCGCGGAGGACTCCGCCTGCTGCTCGAACGGGAGCCGGGGTTTGGCGTCGTCGGTGAAGCGAGCAACGGCCGCGAGGCGATTCAACTGGCCGAAGAGCACTCGCCCGATGTCGTTGTCATGGACGTTGCGATGCCGACGTTGAACGGAATTGAAGCAGCAGCCCGCATCGTCACGGCCCGCCCCCGGGCCGCGATTGTTATTCTCAG
This sequence comes from Bryobacteraceae bacterium, assembly GCA_025927575.1. Classification (GTDB taxonomy): domain Bacteria; phylum Acidobacteriota; class Terriglobia; order Bryobacterales; family Bryobacteraceae; genus KBS-96. Next base: position 11,173 of record JAICLJ010000097.1, read on the forward strand.
CATGCATTCCGACGAGAGCTACGTCCTTCGAGCGCTGAAGGCGGGCGCAAGAGGATATCTGTTGAAGGACTCGGCCGAAGCCGACCTGATTCAAGCGGTGCGCGCGGTCAGCGACGGCAAGGCGTTCTTCTCTCCGGCAATCGGCAAACTGTTAGTAGAAGATTACGTGCGCCAGATCAGGCAGCGCGGCGTCGAGGACAGCTATGAACTGCTGACGCCGCGAGAACGTGAGCTGCTGCAACTGCTGGCCGAAGGCCAGACGACCAAGGAAATCGCGGCGGCGCTCAACCTGAGCCCTCACACAGTTGACACGCATCGCGGCAATCTGATGCAGAAGCTGAACCTGCACAGCATTCCGGAATTGATTCTCTATGCGGTGCGCAAGGGCGTGATCAGCTAGCCGCTATCTCGTGTTGCCGGGCAAGCCGCGCACTGAGGCGGCTCCCTTTTCGAACATTCCGAAATCACGCTCGGGCCGTGCATGCCCGTCCCTACACGAGATTTATTCTCTGTCCGCAACGATCAAGAGGAAAATCGGACGGCGGCGCTCGTCGATCAACTCGGGATGCTCCGCGAGTAATTCCGGCGATGGCTCAGGCTCCAGGAGTTTCGAGATGCGGAAGCCGGAATCGATCAAGGTATTGACGTAAGTCGCGACAGTCCGATGATATTTGACCACGTCATCCGCCAGCCAATGCGTGTGCCGCGGACCTTCCGTGTGATAGTCGTCGACCGGCCAATGAAGCCGCTCGCCATTCGGCCCGAAATGCCATTGTTGTGCCGCGAGCGCCGTGAAGATCGGATGCTCCACTGAGAAGACAAACACGCCGCCGGGCGTCAGGATTTCGTGGAGCTTTCGGCACACGGCGTCGAACCGCTCGACGTAGTGCAGCGCTAGCGAACTGAATGCCACATCGAATTCTCCAGGCAGAAATTCGATATCTTCGATGGCAGAGCGGCGGTACTCGATTGCCGGATCGCCGGTCATCGCCGCGGCCCGCGCCAGCATCTTCTCCGAGAGATCGACCCCAACGACTCGCCGCGCTTGCCGCTCTCGCGCATAGCGGCAGTGCCAGCCAAACCCGCAACCGAGATCGAGCAAACGTTTATTACGAAGGTCGGGAAGCAGCGAGCGAAGTACGGGCCATTCCGCCGCGGCTTCCAGCCCGCGAACCGAACGCGGCATCTGGCTGTAACTGGCGAAAAATTCGGGATCGTCGTATTTATTCTGCTTCACGAGCGATTCTTATTATCCACCGAGGTAGCCCGGCGATCCGTTTCACGAGCATTCAATTCTCCGGCGGCAACACCGAGGATTTTGCGATCACGCAAAATACGTGCGGCTCGGCCGTTGCTCCCTACACGACGTGCGGAGTGTCTTTTGACTTTGCTCCAAAGGCGGTGGATGAACGGAGCACTTCGCTCATTTTCAACGACACCTCGTACCGCAGCCCGCAAATTGTATCTATCAGCGGCTACGCCGTCGCCAAATAGCACGAAAGACCGTTTGCCACGCCCGTTTACCCGCGCGGCAAACGGCTCTTCCAGAACGCATGCGCCGAGGCGATGACGCGTTTCAACTCACCTGCCTGAAAGGGCTTAATGACGACCTCATAGCCACCGTTCGCGACAAGCTCGTCCCAGAGGTATTGATCGGCAACGGGCGAGGCAAGCAAAACGCTAGGAGCGGGACGAAGCTTGCAAAATTTGTGAACCGCCGCGCGCCAGTCAGTATTCGAGAGGTCCCGGTCCAACAGAATCACCGAGGGCTTGTCCCGCTCCGCGCGAAGCAGCGCCTCGTCGAGCGTGAACATAATATCGAGTCTCCAGGCACTGCCATTCACGCACAAGGCGAGGCGCTGTTGCTCGGCTAGCTGAGGCAACACGGCCATCATGAACGGCTCGGCAGATGCAGGCGATTGCATGACGGGTGCTTGACGATGAGTGTGCAAAGGCCACATTTCGACGCCACTCCGGATTAGTGCAACAAACCCGCCTGGTATCGCAGGATGGACTGCTGCGCTTCGTAGTCGTATCTCGCGCTGGCCTGGGCGATCTCCGCCGACGTATATTGCAATTGCGATTGGCTCAATTCGACGATGGACGAAAGACCAAGCCGATAGCGCGTCTGCGCGAGATCCAGCGCAAGTTTCGCCTGGTCGAGCAATTGCTGTGTCAATCCCAGCCGTTCGTATCCGTTATTGGCATTCAGCCACGCCACGCGGACATCGCGGCGAATCTGCAGTTCCAGGTCGTGGAGGCCTTGCTCCGCCGCCGCCGCGCGGGCGTCGGCTTCATATCGGCGCGCGCGATACAGACCGCCGTTGAATACGGGTATATTCAGATTGACGCCGACCGCGCCAAACGTGCCGGGCACCTGTGTCACGCCGGCGGGCACGTAACCGGCGGATCCGAAGAGTCCTACGCTCGGTCTGGTCAAACGTCCTTCAGCCGTCGCGAATGCCTGGCTCGACTGCACTTCGAGACGATGCTGGAGCAGATCCGGCCGCTTCTGGAGCGCCTGCTGCACGTAACCGTTGGAATCGCCCGGAGGCTGTTCCCGCATGGCGGGATCGACAAGCGCAAACGAGGTGTTCGCGGGCAGCCCAAGCACTCGCGCCAGTTCCGCTTCGGCGGACCGAACGTTGTTTTCGGCTGCCGATAGCAAAAGCTGTGCATCGGCCAGGTTGACCTTCGCGAACGTGAGATCGAGCGACGATTTCAGCTTGCTCTGAAACAGCGCCTGCACCTGATCCGTCACAAGCTGGCGATTCTGCACCGTCTCTTTCGCTACCGCAAGCTCCGTTCGCGATCGCAGCACACCGAGGTACGCGCCATCCGTCTGCAGCACGATGTCACTGCGCGTAAAGTTCAGCGCCTGCTGTTGCGCCCGGGCGCCGAGCGATGCCGATTGCACCAGGCTTGACGTTCGTCCGAAATCCGTGATCAATTGACTCAGGGTCACGCCCGTCCCGACGCGGCTGTAGAGCACCGGATTATTGAGCGCTCCTGCCGCGAGACGGCTTCCGTCGTCGGCTCCTACGGCCGTGATATTGCCTGCAACCGTTGGGAAGTAAGCGGAACGAAATTCGCTGACCACTTCACCGTACGCGCGCGCCTGATACTGAGCCTGGCTGATTTTCGGGTTCTGCTTCAGCGCCATCTGCTCGGCTTCGGGCAGAGTCAGATGCGTCGCGCCGGGAGCGGCCGGCGCGGGCTGGGGCGGCTTCGCTTTTGGAGGCACCGGGATGGGCTGGCTCTGCGCGAAGCACGCAACAACGACGGCCAGGGCAGCGGCACAAATCGTCAGTGAACGATTCACCCTTGAACCTCCACGGCGCCCGCCGTCACAGGTTCACCAGTGTGAGCGTCGCGTTTTCGATAAACCAGCAGAAAGCCGGCGGGGACGAGAAAGACGGTCAGAATCACGGAAAGCGTCAGCCCACCGATGAGAGCGCGCGCGAGCGGCGCATATGCTTCGCTTCCTTCGCCCATCTTGAACGCCATGGGCAGCAGACCGATGATGGTGGCAAGCGATGTCATCAAAACCGGGCGCAGTCGGACACGGCAGGCAATGGCAATGGCGTCGGCGACAGTTCGGCCTTCCTGGAGCAGCCGGTGCGCAAATTCCACCATCAGAATGCTATTTGAAAGCGCGATGCCGGCAAGCATCACAATACCCATCAGCGACATGACGTTGAGCGTGGTGCCGGTCATCCAGAGCGTCAGCAAGACACCGGAAACCGCCGGCGGCAACGCGAGCAGGATGATGAACGGATCGACGAAGGACCGGAACTGAGCAACCAGAATGAGATAGAGCAACACCACGGAGAGCAACAAACCGATTCCAAAGCTCTTAAACGATTGGCGCATACCTTGCACCATGCCGCGCAACGTCACGGACGTGCTTTCAGGAATCTTCGTCGACGCGACAATCGAATCGATCCGGTTCGCGATTCGCCCGAGATCCTCGCTCAACGGCCGAACATAGATATCAATGACTCGCCGGATCTGGTAATGATCGACTTCGGTAGGAGCATCGACCCGCGTAATGCCGGTAATGGCATCGAGCCGGGTAGGCTCAGGCGAATTCGGCGCGTGCAGGGGAATAGAGCGCAAATCGAGCAAGTTACTCACTTGCTTTTCCGGATACTGTACGGTCAACATGTAATCGAATCCGCTTTTGGGGTTGATCCAGTAGCTGGGCGCGATCATCTGGTTGGAGGTAAGCGCGGTTATGATGTTATCCACCGCTTCCTTTTGCGTGAGCCCTAACTCGGCCGCTCGCATTCGGTTGATGTTTAGTTTCAGCGCCGGATAATCGAGATCCTGCGGGATGTAAACGTCGGCGACACCGTGGATTTGCTGAATCTTCTGGGAAAGATCCAGCGCCAGATTGTAACTGCGCTGCATATTGGAGCCGCCGATCTGAACGTCGATTGGCGCCGGAAGGCCGAGATTCAACACCGCATCGACAAGACTGCCGCTTGAAAAATAGGCGGAGAGCTCCGGCATCCGATCCGCGAGAATGCGTTTCACGCGCGCCATGTATTCGTAGCTGCCGATTTTGTGCCCAGGCTTCAGACTCACTTGCACGAACGCCGTATGCATTCCGGAGTTTGTCGTGTAAATCGCAGAGAAGCCGGGAACCGTTCCGATATTCGACAAGATGATCCCCAAATCCTGAGGCAACACGGTGTGCCGGATAATTTCCTCGACGCGCGCCACTTCGCGCTCCGTCACGCCCAGGCGAGTGCCCGGAGGAGCCTTCAGGTTAATAACGAATTGTCCGGCGTCGGTGCGCGGAAAGAACGAAACGCCGAGCAGAGGGAAGATAAGAAGACTCGCCAGAAAGGCGACTCCGAAGGCGGCCAGCGTGAGCACGGGCCAGCGTAGCGTCACGCCTACAGCACGATCGTAAGAGCCAAGGAAACGCTCGAAATGCCGGTTAAACCAAGCGTTGAAGCGGTCGCCAAAACCCGCTTTGCGGGGCGGCACGTAATCCACATCGTGCTCCGCCGATGGCGTCTCGTGCTGACCCGCATGCTTGATGAAGCGCGCACAAAACAGCGGGACCACGGTCATCGCCACCGCGAAGGAGGCGAACAGCGAAAGCCCCACGGCAAGAGCCAGCGCCGAAAAGAGATAGCGGCTCACTCCGTAAAGGAAGGTTACCGGGAAGAAGACCACGACGGTGGTAAGGGTCGCGGCGAGCACGGGCAACGCGACTTCGCGGCCCCCTACTTCCGCCGCAATTTCGGGCGGCTCACCCATTTCGAGATGCCGGTAGATGTTCTCGAGCACCACGACCGAGTTGTCGATCAGCCTTGAAAACGCCAGCGCCAGGCCGCCGAGCATCATGCTGTTGATCGAGCTGCCGCCTAGCTGCAGCGCGATGAACGTCACAAGCGCCGACAGCGGAATGGAAAAAAACACCGCCACCGTCGCGCGCATGCTCCCGAGAAAAATTAGAATCATCAGCGACGTGAGAAACAGCCCCATGCCGCCCTCGTGAAGCAGAGTGTCGATCGCGGTTTTGACGAAACGCGACTGGTCGAAGACCACACGGCTCACCAGTTGTTTCGGAACGTCGAACAGCTTGCCGATCGTTTGCCGGACCCCATTCACCACGGCGATCGTATTCGTATCGCCGCCTTGCTTGAGCACCGGCAGATACACCGAGCGCTGCCCATCCACGCGCACGAGATTGGTTTGGATCTGGTAGGCATCCTTGGCCACACCGATGTCTTTAATCCTTACCGGACTCGTACCGACCGTCTTGATCGGCAGATTATTGATTTCCTGAACGCTGTTGAGCTGGCTGTTGGTGTAGATGTTGTAATCCAGCGGTCCAATCTGAACGTCACCCGCCGGAAGAATGAGATTCGCCAGATTGATGCTTCGCACGACATCCATCAAACTCAGTTGATGCGCTTCGAGCTTGTAGGGATCGGCGTAGACCATGATCTGGCGATAGCGCCCTCCGAACGGCGGAGGCACTGAAGCTCCGGGCACGCTCGCGATCTGATTGCGCACGACGAATTGCGCAAGATCGCGGATCTTAGTCTGATTCATGCCCTGCCCCTTGAACGTGACAAGACACACGGGAAGGCTCGACGCGTCAAACTTCAACACCACCGGAGGAAGGGTGCCGGGCGGCAGACGCCGCAACTGCGCCATGGCGAGGTTCGAGATCGTAGTGACCGCGGAATCCGCATTGGAGCCCGGCTGAAAGTAGACTTTGATAATGCTGACGCCGGTGAGCGAACGCGATTCGATGTGCTCGATACCGCTGGCAAGTGTGAAGAAACGCTCGAAGCGGCTGGTGATGTCATTCTCAATTTGCTCCGGCGGCATTCCGTTGTAAAACGTGGCCACTACGACAACGGGAATATCCATGGACGGAAACATGTCCACAGGCATGCGCAGGACGGCCGCCGTGCCGACGACCAGGATGACCAGGCAGAGAACGACAATGAAATAGGGAGTTTTGATCGCAAAACGTGACATTACGAAGTTGCTTTTGAATCGTAAAGGCTGACAACCGTTGGATGAACCTTTTCACCTGCCTTCAGTCCGGCGCGGTTGCCGACGACAATCATGTCGCCATTCTTCAGCCCGGAAAGTACTTCGGCAGCGGTGGAGGTCTGGATGCCGAGAGTAACTGGAACGGCTTCAATAGCGCCGTCGGAAGTCACTCTGAACACGCGTGTCTTGTTATCGCTGTTGTCAATCGCCGCGATTGGCACGCTTAGCACGTTGTCGCGCACGGCCAACTGCAGATTCACCTCGGCGTACATGCCGGGGATCAACACAAGCGAAGGATTTTGCACGTCCACCTCCGTATCCATGGTTCGCGTGGAGAGTTGCACCTTATCGGCGTACCGGGCCACTTTTCCGGGGAAAGAGCGATGCAGAGTCGGCACTTTCACTTCCACGTTCTGGCCGATATGAACACCGGAAACAGCCGATTCCGGCACGGGAAGAATGAGCCGCAGCAGATTGTTTTGCGATAACCGGACGATCGGCATCGCCTGCGTCTGTGAGGAAGTGCCGGCCTGAATCATGGAACCGGTATCCGCATACCGCTTCGTAATAACGCCCGTAAAGGGAGCGGTGACAATCGTATAGTTGAACATCGTTTTGAGGCGAGCCTGTTCGGCCTGGTTCACCTTCAACTCCTGCTCGGCGGCCGCGAGGCTGGATTGCGCGGACGAAATTTGAGCTTCCGTCACCAGGTCTTTGCTCTGCGCGTTATCGATCTCCTCCTGCGCCACCAGGCCCGGCCGCGCTTTCGAAACATCGTTAAGGCGCTGATACGACAGATGGGCGATGGTGTGCGCCGCCTTTGCGCGCTGCACGTCGTCTTGCGCCTTCTTCACCTCTGCATCGCTGCGTTCGACGCCGGCCGCCGCTTTCGCAAGTTCGTTGGACATTTCCGGAACTTCGAGCGTGGCCAGCAACGCCCCACGCTGGACGCGATCGCCGATATCGACATTGATCTGTTTCACATAGCCGGCCACTTTCGCCATCACGTCGATCTCCTGATACGGCTCGAATTCCGCCGTCAGCGTCAGATTCCGGGAGAGAGTATTTGTGCACGCTTTCTGGACTGCCACGATGGGCAAGGAACTCGTGTCGCCGGCCGGCTTCGTTTCCGCATTCCCCGGCCGGGAACAGGAAGCGCCTAGCAGCAGGAACGCAAGAACTGCCGCGGCAAAAACGTGTTGGGGGACCATGGTGTTTCCGATAATTCCAAGGTTAGGAAAACCGCCACGTTCTCCGGCATCCCCTGCTTCGGGTAGATAAAGCCCGGTAAACCGGGTATGTAGATGGGTGAAAAATCTCCGCCGCGTTTACGGCAGATGCGAACTAGCGCGGCGAATCCGGAGCACTACGTCTTCCGAATACGCGGGCGATTCGAACGTATGCTCGCCGCCGGAATGATGAAAACGCTTCTTACCTTCTGTGGCCCCCGTGCGCGTATTCAACCAGTATTGCTCGTAATTACCGGACGGGAGATCGACCGAGAGCTTATCGCGATGGATTGTGGAATCGACAATGTACTTCGGCTTAGCCTTCGGATCGATGCGGGCGTGATAAACATAAACGACGTAATCACGCCCAGGGAGGGCAATCGCGCGCAGCGTGGGAGGGTTGGGTTCCGGAGATTTTGCGAGCGCCTCGATGGGCCGGAGATCGACCAGATCGAGCGAGTTGAAGAATGTCGATAAAATGCCGAGTTGCTTACGGAGAGCCGGGCTGCCACCTCCCGGAGTAGCGGCGTCGTACTGGAACGAGCCGTCTTCATGGCCAACAGAAAACGAATAATCGAGGTTATTGTAGAGAGCGCCGCCCGCGGCCAGAAAATCCCAACCTTGAATGCGATAAGTAGCATCCGCCTGCCCATCGAACCCTGTCTCGTTATTGCCGATGACGCGTTGCAGTCCATAGTTCATCGCGACACTTTCAGGAGGATGCGAGTAATGGAAGTTGAAGATGGATACATTCGGATCAGGCTGCTCGATGCGCTTCGATCCGTTCGAAATATTTTGCGAGATGAGATGCCGGTTCGCGAGCGCTTGCTCCGTCGCGCGAATCAGGCCGCCGACATGTCGCTGCCAGTCCAGCGTCACACCGCCGAAATACGGTTCGTTGCAAATCTCGTAATAGACGTTATCGAAGCCGTTCAATTCCGTCACAATCTTACGGACCATGGCATCCTCGATGGTGACAAGACCGGAATGCTTCATCGTCAGCACTTCGGTCCGCGGCACATCGCCAACTCCGTTGATATTGTTCGCGGCATTCAGTGGACTCACCTTCCACATGGCCTCTTCATAGTAAGGGCAGAACAGGTTCACCTCGACCACAATGCCGCGGCCCGAGGCCTGTTTAATAAAATCGCGCAAGCGCGCAAAATAAGTGGGATTCCAGCGTGCCAGATCGAATCGATTTCCACCATCCGAGGCTCCTGGAACGTTTGAACGCGGCCAAGGAGGCAGGAAACTGCCGAGCCTGGGCGCAAGCGTATTGCCTGAAATTTTGAAACTACCCGCGACCTCACGGTAGGGACCAACCCAAATACGCGTCAAATTCAGATGATTGCGGGCAAGTTCGTCGAGATAGCGGCTGTAGTTAAAATCGGCGTTGATAACACTGCCATAGTGCTCCCCGGAAGTCACCAGAACCGCGGGCTTGCCGCCAAGCAAAAAGTAATGAGGATTAGCGGGATTGAGAGCGAGCGGCGCGGCGGAGGCCATAACGCATGCGGCCAGCGCA
>JAICLJ010000072.1 GCA_025927575.1 Bryobacteraceae bacterium
ACGTCACTGTATCGGATATCAAACGAGTGGCACCAGGCCGAAACATCTACATCGTCGACACGGTAATGCAATATGCCCGTGGGAAGACTGACGGTCGTTTCACGTTTGACCTTGAGCATGAAAACCCGGCCCTGTTGGCTGTGATCCTGGTGGATCCAACTCGACGACCGAGCGGCGGTGCTTAGGAAACGCGGCTGACAGACTGGGTCGTAGCGAACCGTCCCGGCTCGTCTTGGGTCGCTCACGCTCCTGGCTGCGTTTCAGTTTTGCCGTTGTCCCCGCAGCAGGAAGTCGTGATATTTCTCGGGCAGACGAGAAGGACGCATGTCCCGGTTCAGCCAGATGTGGCGAGTGGATCCGCTGGCCAGCAAGCGGTCCGGTTCCACGCGGCGAATCTCATAGCCGAACTCCACCATGCGCGGATTCGACCGGGTCATTTCCGTGCGGACGACGATCTCATCATCGTAACGGGCCGGATACAAATAGCGGCATTGCGCATCCACTACTGAGAGCAGAATGCCTTCCGATGCCTCAAGATCCTTGTAATTGAACCCGCAGGAGCGCACGTATTCGACGCGGCCGATTTCCATCCAGACCAGATAGTTCGCATGGTAGACGACCCCCATCTGGTCGGTCTCGGCGTAGCGGACTCGCAGCCGCGTCTCGTGTTTGTCCATGTAATGACAAGCATACGCGCAGCAACCGGGGCTCCTGTCCGTGGCACGCTGGTAGCATTGATGCGTGGTCGTGAAGGTGCTGTTTTTCGGCGTTTTGAAGGATTTGACGGGTCTGAGCGAGGAGACGGTGGAGATCGCTCCCGCTACCACGATCGGGGAGCTGTTCGACCGCTACGCGCAACGCTTCGAAACTTTGAAGGCCGCGCGCCCGTCGATCTTGCTAGCTCGTAATCGAGAGTTTTCAAACCCGGACACTCCTTTGACAGATCAGGATGAAATCGCGTTCCTGCCGCCGGTGAGCGGCGGGTCGACGCCTCCCCGCAGTGCAACAGACGGGAAGACGGGCTTCCTCTCATTTATCGAGGACGAATCCGGGAGTTTGTTTGCGCTGACGCGCGGGCCGATTGCGTCGCAGGCCTTGGCGGACGAGCTGCAGCGGGGCGAAGATGGCGCCGTCATCGTGTTTGAAGGTATTGTCCGAAACAACACGAAAGGCAGGGCGACACGCTATCTGGAATACGAATGCTATGAGCCGATGGCACTCGCCGGCCTGGCGCGAATCGGTCGTGAGATCGCAGCCGAGCGCGCGATTGGGAGAATTGCCCTGATCCACCGCCTCGGGCGGTTGGAAATCGGAGAGGCGAGCGTAGCCGTTGTTGTCACGGCTCCGCACCGGAAACCGGCGTTTGATGCCGCTCTCGATGGAATCAACCGGCTGAAGCGGGAGGTCCCGATCTGGAAGAAGGAATTTTTTGAAGACGGCGCTGTCTGGGTGGAAGGCGAGTGGGATGACAGGCTGCCCGGACGAGCGAAGACATCCTAAGCGGCGCGTGAGGAATCGGAAGGCGATTCCTCTCTGCCTGACGCTGCTTGCATCGAGCTGCCAACTGTGGGCGCAGGAAAAGGGGCCTGCCCCCCCAAGCTTCTCCGTCACCAGCAACCTGGTGCGCCTGCTTGTAACCGTCCGCGACCAGGCCACTGGCGCCATCGTGACGAACCTGAACAAGGACGATTTTCACGTCTCTGACGATTCCGTCGAGCAAACCATTTCGGTTTTCGAACGGAACACCTCAGTGCCTCTGTCAATTGCGCTGTTGGTGGATACGAGCGGGTCCACAAACAAGGACATTGCTTATGAAACCGGCTCGATCCTGAAGTTTCTTCATGCGCTGAAGCAGGCGGGAAATCCGGACGACGCCCTGGCCGTCTACAGCTTCAACTGGCAGGTGAAGATGGAATTGGGCTACACACGCAACGAACAGCGCGCGGAGCGCGTGATGCGGCAGATGCATGGCGAAGGAGGCACGTCGCTTTACGATGCCATCTATCTCGTATCGAACGACCTCGCAGACCGGGACGGGCGTCACGTTCTGGTAGTCGTGACCGACGGTGGCGACACGACGAGCTACAAGAAATTCGAAGATGCCGTAAAGGCGGCAATCCGGTCGGAGGCGGTGCTGTATCCGATTGTCGTGGTGCCGATTGAAAGCGATGCGGGACGAAACCTGGGAGGCGAGCACGCGCTCGAGACCATGGCCCAAGCCACGGGAGGCCGCACGTTCTATCCAGCGGGCGCCGGCGAGCTTGATCGGGCATTCACGGAGATACTGCACGAATTGCGGACAGAATATCTGCTGGCATATTACCCGCGGCTTCCTCGGGCGCTCACTAACGCCTACCATGCCGTTCAGGTAACGGTGCGTCGCCCGGAACTCAAAGCGATAACCCGGTCCGGGTATTACGCGCAATAGGCTAACGCCGTTTAGAAGCGCGCCGAAAGCTTCCGCGGCGCGGTTCAGTGCTGGTAACGAGTCTTCTCCGATCCGGCGGAATGACCAGGGGCGAAACCTCAGGGATCTTGAAAAAGCCTTTGGATTCCCAAAAAGGGGCCTGGATTGAATTATAATCGTTTCCATATATTGTGTTATCTGCCAGATTGGCGGCGATCGCCGCGTTTGCGGCGTTCATCGTAGCGGCTCCTGCGTTTGCACAGCGGTATTCCTTCGACTATTTCGGCCAGGAGCGCGGCCTCGCAAATTTAGCGCCTGAATGCATTCTTCAGGACAGCACGGGCTATCTATGGGTCGGCACACAAAATGGGCTGTTCCGCTACGACGGCATCACGTTTCACCGGTTCGGACACGCGGAAGGTATTGAGGGCGAAACGATCGCCTCCTTGCACGTAACCATGTCCGGAGCGCTCTGGGCCGGAACCAGCCAGGGCCTCTTTCGATTCGACGGGCGCCGGTTTCAACGCGTCGCTCTTCCGCCGCAAGTTCATGCGATCGAAGGCAACGCCCTTGTATCCGACCGGAACGGCACGGTTTATGCCGGAACAGATGCGGGACTAATCATAGGAAAGTGGGCGAGCGGCTTCCGGTTGATTGCGCCAGCCGGTACGCAGACGGTTACGTCCGGTCTGACACTCGATGCGAACGATCATTTATGGTTTTGGTCGGGGGGCAGGATCTGCTCGTTGGAAGCGGGCGCCATCCAGCCAGTGAGCGGTTTACTCGACCCCTCGCCTGGGGGATTCTCCGCCATGCTTGCCGATGCGTCGGGACGGCTCTGGGCACGAAGCCCCAGTCACTTATTTATGCGCGAGGCGGGGGACTCCGATTTCGTCGTCGATGGCAGCACCCTTCCGCCGTGCAACGACATGTGCGGGCTGGCGATGGATCAGAACCATAGGCTGCTTGCCCCGACCGACCTGGGACTCGCACGGGAAGGCGACGGCCACTGGGAAATCCTGGATAAAACCCGCGGGCTGATGGCTAATGAGGTCACTTGCGTATTTCAGGATTCCGAAGGGTCAGTCTGGCTCGGGCTCGGGGGCGCGGGCGTGGCGCGATGGCGCGGCTACGGCCTTTGGCAGGCTTGGCGTGAAGGCGACAACGGCTTCGCGAACGACGACGTTTGGAGCATAGAGCGCGACATACGCGGCGTGCTGTGGGTGGGCACTGACGTCGGAGTCCAGCGATGGACCGAGGGGAAATGGGAAACCGTAACGGCCGGCAATTCTGGACGTCCTACGCGCATCGATTCGATCCTGCCGCTATCCGACGGCTCTCTGCTATTCGGCAGTTCATCCGGCCTGCTGGTTCACTACGACCCACACACCGGGACGAAGCAGAGTTACGGCCCGAAGGATGGCTTGTCCGATGACCACATCGCACAATTGGCGCTGGACGGGAATGGAACACTGATAGCATCGACGCGCGACGGGCTTATGTCCGGCCGACTTGAGGGTTCGCGCTACCGGTTCGAACCCCTTCGAGCGCCGGTGCTTCCAACTCCCGGCAGGTTCTCATACAGGATTTATGTGGACCGATCGCACAACTTGTGGATAGGCGGAAGCGCCGGCTTGTGGAAGCGCGATGAGCGAGGCACGTGGACTCATTGGGGCCCGCGGGAGGGCCTCGAATCCGCGCCTGTGTCGGTGATTGCGCAGGCGGCCGACGGCGCAATCTGGATTGGGTATAGGGGCGACCTGGGTTTATCGCGCCTGACGTTTCCGGGCGGGCGGCCCGTCGTAGAACAAATCACCGAAGCGGACGGCATCGCCTCGAATTTCGCGATGTTTCTCGGAACCGATTCGACGGGCGGTTTGTGGTACGGGTCCGATAACGGAGTCGACGAACTGTTTGAGGGGGCGTGGCAGCATTCCAACCGTAGCACTGGACTCATTTGGGACGACTGCAACGAAAAAGCATTCTTTGCGGACGCAGACGGAAGCATTTGGATCGGAACGAGTCTGGGACTTTCTCACCGGAGCCGCCTGCGATATAGCAATCAGGCTCCGCCGCCGATCGTGCTGAACTCGGTAAATCTGGGCGGAATGGCGGGTGATCCTTCCATGCCGGGTGTGATCAAATCCGGCAATCACACAATCGAAGTGGGATTCAGCGCGCTCACTTTCACAGGAGGCCCAGCCATTACATACCGCTACCGGCTGCTCGGAGTCGAACCGGAGTGGAACGAGACGACGCAGGACTCGGCGCGCTATGCCGGGGTTCAGCCTGGACAGCATACATTTCAGGTAAGCGTCCGGCGCGGCTTAGGAAAGTGGAGCGCTCCGATTTCTTATCGGTTCCGCGTTGAGCCGGCTTGGTGGCAATCGTGGTTGTTCCGTCTGACTGCCGGGTTCGGAATGATACTCCTCGGAGTTCTGTTTTGGCGCAGACGAATCAGCTCGATGATCGAGGTGCAGCGGAACCTTGAAGCCGCAGTGGACGAGCGGACGGCGGAACTACGCAAGGAGCGGCAGGAGCTGGCGGTAGAGAAGGAACGCGTGGAGGCGCAAAACAGTGAGATCCAGCGGCTGCTCGCGGAGACCCGCCGGTCGATGCAATACCGCAGCCAATTCCTGGCCAATATGAGCCACGAGATACGCACACCGCTGAACGGCGTGCTGGGAATGATGGAGCTGACACTTGGGTCGCCTCTTGCCCCTTCGCAACGGGTGAATCTCGAACTGGCTAGTTCTTCGGCGAACGCGCTGCTCAGCATCTTAAACGATATTTTGGATTTCTCTAAGATTGAGGCGGGTAAACTCGACTTCGAGGAAATTCCTTTCGACGTATGCGCTCTGGTGTGCGACACGGTCCGGCTGCTCGAACCGGGCGCAAACGAAAAGGGCCTTGCACTCCGCCACGAAATCAACGGATGCGGCCCCGAACTAGTGGTGGGCGACCCGGGCCGGTTACGCCAGGTGCTGATGAATCTCCTCGCGAATGCGTTGAAGTTCACCGAGCGCGGCGAAGTCGTGGTTCAGGCAGATCGCGAAGCGAGTTCCGCCACGGCTGTCGTGTATCGCTTCCGTGTTCGCGACACCGGCATAGGCATCCCCCCCGACCTTCGCGAACACATATTCGAAGCGTTCCAGCAAGCCGACGGCAGCGTCTCCAGGAAGTATGGTGGTACGGGGCTCGGCCTTTCAATTTCATCACAACTGGTGGCGATTATGGGGGGATCGCTGCAAGTAAATAGCGAGATCGGGCAAGGCAGCACGTTCGAATTTTCAGTTCAATTCCCTATCGCAACCGAATTTGAAGAGATCGGCGCGGGGAAACCGGCCGGCGCTGAAGGCGCCGATTGCGATCCGCTGGATATTCTCGTCGTCGAGGACAACGCAGTTAACCGTCGCGTGATCGAGGGTTTGCTGGCCAGGCTGGGGCACCGAATCACGCTAGCGGAAGATGGCATAGAAGCTGAGCGAATCCTCGCAGATCGGGAGTTTCAGTTGGCCTTCATCGATGTGCAGATGCCCGGCATGGATGGCCTGGAACTGACGCGCCGGCTGCGCGCGCGCGAAGCCGAAACCGGTGAACATCTGCCTGTGATCGCATTAACGGCTAGCGCGATGAAAGGCGACCGTGACGTGTGCTGTGCGTGCGGAATGGACGACTATTTGTCGAAGCCGATCAATTTCGACCGCCTTCACGCCGTCGTGGCGAAGTATCAGAGAACCGCGAAGAGACCCGCGACGAGCGAACGATGATCGCCGAATGCGTCGCGCCGTCAACGACTGACGCCTAAACGCGCCTTCTCCCGTTGAAGACGCCCGCTCCCCTCATGGTCGCGGCTCCGTGCGGCTGACCGGACATCTTCATCAATACGCGGCACGCTTTGAACGGTAATTCAACACGTTACCCGCTTAAGCGGCTTTTGCGAACCGTGAGTTCAATCGCTGGCGAGGATGGGCGGCGCATGCGTCGTCCTACATGACCCCTATTTGATGAAGGCGTTCTGCGTCTGGTGATGATGCGCTATCGTCGCCGCGCGAGCGCCACCGGCGGCGGGTAGTCTCATGCTGCTCCACTTGCTGCCAAACGAGCATGCCCACAAGCGCGAAGTACCAGCCGCACGTTCCCATGCGTGCGAACGGGTAGTCGACCACGGCATGCAAGCACAAAGTGAGGAGCCCGACGGCCCATATGGAACGAGTCGCGGGCCGGACAGTCCAAAGAATGAGGGCGACCATGAGGCAGGCGAATGGTATGCCGCCTTCCGCGGCCCATTCCAGGTAATCGTTGTGAGCCTGGTTCACCCAAGTCCCGTCGTCGTAGAGAGCGAACATCTTGTACACGGGGACATAAGCGCCCAATCCCCAACCGGTCAGGGGCCGAGCCTTAATCATGGCAAGAGATGCTTCGTTGATTTCGCGCCGTGTGGCAAGCTGGTCGGGGCGCTCCAGTTTGTGCAGCACCGTTTTGAAGCCGGCGACATAAATGAAGCCCAAGCTCAATAGCAGCGTCAGGCCGATCACCTTCAAGGACAAAATGCCGCGGCGGCGGAGAAAAGCAAGCAGAAGAACCGCAAGCAGCTCAGCTACCACCAGCGCCGCGCCCGCGCGCGAACCGCACGCGACGACCGCCCCAATCTGCAGCGCGCTCAGCAATAGCCAGTTGTAGCGGGGTTCGCGATGGTTCAGGCCCAGCCATAGGGTGATCGGAAGGGTCATCTCAATGAATTGCGAAAAGTTATTGTAGTAAGCGAAGGTACCGTAGACATCCGGAAATCCGCTCGGAAACAGCCAGAAATACTTGCCCGTATGCGATGCCTGCTGCAGGACGTCAAGCAGTGCCACCCCGCCGCCGAGGAGAGCGAATGCCATTCGGAACTGCTGCGCCAAGCGCCCGGTGCGGAATAGCTGCGTGGCGAGCATCGCAATCATGGCGGCTGTGAACCAATACAGCGTCTTTTCCCAGCCGTTCGCGAGAATCTTCTGATCGGACCACAGTGTCTGGCCGGCACCATAGAGCGCCATCAGCATCGGGCTGACGAAAGCAATGCTCCAGCGAAAGGTCTGGCCGACGCCAAAGATAAGATAAAACGCCGCCAGCGCCAGAATCAGCGCTGACACGATGTGCATACTGATAAGCGAATAATCGCCAATAGTAAAGGTGAATGCGGTGAGCAGTACGAACAATGCCCAGGCAGCGCCACGATCGAGCGCCGTCGATTCGCGCGCCGGCCGCTCCCCGGCCGATGGTTCCATTACAGGTGCGAAATTTCTAAAAGGATAACAGGCCGCCAGCCGGGAAAGCAGGAAATATCATGAAAAGTTTTCGAAAAGAGTTGTCATTAGAGTTGCCTACCCGCCGAGGGTTCGTGAACATCACGCGAGACGTCGCCGCGGGTGTGCGCGAAAGCGGAGTGCAGGAAGGATTCGCGCTGGTGAACGCGATGCACATCACCGCTTCCGTCTTCATCAACGACGACGAATCGGGTTTGCATCAGGATTTCGACCGGTGGCTCGAAGAACTCGCTCCGCATGAACCTGTGTCTCACTACCAACACAACCAGACGGGCGAAGATAATGGGGACGCACATTTGAAACGCCAGGTGATGGGCCGTGAAGTGGTAGTCGCTATCACGGCGGGCGAGCTCGATTTCGGGCCCTGGGAGCAAATTTTCTACGGCGAATTTGACGGCAGACGGCGCAAACGAGTGCTGATAAAAATCATTGGAGAATAAGCGTGGTAGCAGGCAGCGCGTTCCCAATCAAATTGAACGCGTTCAGATAAAATAGAATTTGAAGTACCTAACTCGTCCCTTCAGCATCTGCGCCGTCAATTACCTCAACACGGTTCCGCTCGTGTGGGGCATGCAGCACGGGCCGCAACGAGAACAGGCTGCGCTGACTTTTGAATTACCGGCGGTTTGCGCCGAAGTCATCGAGCGCAATGAAGCGCAGATTGGTCTGGCGCCGGTTGCCGAAGTCGCACGCCAGGGGCTCGAAGTAGCGCCGGGTCATGGCATCGCCTGTCACGGCGCGGTGCGCAGCATCCTGCTGGTCTCGCGAGTACCGGTCAGGAGTATCAGAACACTTGCGGTGGATTTGAGTTCGCGAACCTCAGTCCAGTTGGCGCGCATCGTGCTTCGAGAACTATATGGCGTCCAACCCGAGTTCCGGGCGCGGCCGCCGCTCCTCGAAGATATGCTCGCGGAGTGTGAGGCTGCCCTCTTAATTGGCGATCCGGCGCTCCGTCTCGATCCCGCCGCCCTACCTTACGAAACACTCGATCTTGGCGCCGAATGGCAGGCGCTCACGGGCCTTCCGATGGTCTTCGCATTATGGGCAGGAAAAGCGCCGCCACTCGGTGACGGTCTCGGTACAGTTCTCGAGGGCTCATATCAATTCGGCCACTCCCACATTGCCGATATTGTGGAGCAGCAGTTCCATCTCCGAGGCGTAACGCGCGAGTTGGCGCACGAATACCTGACTCGTTACATTCATTTCGAAATCGGCGACCTGGAAATGAAGGGCCTGGAAGCTTTCTTAAAGCTCGCCGGGCTGCCGCAGATTGCCGTGGCTGAAGCGGCATCGCAGTAAGATCGACATGTGGGGCAATAGCAGACCATGATTACGAGACAGCAAGCGATCGACCTGTTCCGCAGCGACGATCTTGTCGGCATCGGCATGGAAGCAGATCAAGTCCGGCGAAAGCTGCATCCGGAAGGCATCGTTAGCTACATCATCGACCGCAATATCAACTACACAAATTTTTGCACTGAGTATTGCAGCTTCTGCGCGTTCTACCGCCCGATGGGCCATGCCGAAGGCTACATTCTCTCCAAGGAAAAGATCTTCGAGAAAATCCAGGAGACAATCGACCTGGGCGGCACCGGGATCCTGATGCAGGGCGGTTTGCATCCGGACCTCCATATCGAATGGTACGAAGATCTGTTGAGCTCGATCAGGAGTCACTTCAATATCTGGCAACACTGTTTTTCGGCGCCGGAAATCGTGAACATCGCCGAGGTCAGCGGCTTGTCCTTGCGGGACACGATCGCCCGATTGCGAGATGCCGGCCTCGATTCCATACCTGGCGGCGGAGCCGAGATTCTCGATGCAGACGTTCGCCATCGCATCAGCCGATTGAAATGCTCCGTGCAGGAGTGGATCGACGTTCACCGGACCGCGCATTCACTGGGCATGCGCACGACGGCGACGATGATGTTCGGAACCGGAGAAACGATTGAACAGCGGATCAACCACTTCGAAATTGTGCGGCAGATTCAGGAGGACACCGGCGGGTTCACGGCATTTATCCCGTGGTTTTTCCAGCGGGAATACACTTCGCTCGGCCGCTTCGTTAAGGAAGAAGCGACCGCGGTTGAATACCTTAAGATGCTTGCGCTTTCCCGCATCTATCTCGACAACATCCTGAACATTCAAGCATCGTGGGTGACGCCGGGCCTGAAGGTCTGTCAGCTCGGATTGCGATTCGGCGGGAACGATGTCGGCAGCATCATGATTGAAGAAAACGTCGTCTCAGCCGCGGGAACACATCACCGCGCATCGGAAGAACAACTGCGCAAGCTGATCCGCGATGCGGGGTTTACGCCGAAGCAGCGCGATACGCTTTACAGAACGTACTATCTGAATTGAAGAAATGCCATTTGCAGCTCACAAGCGGGTGGCCACCTGAGCCTCCGGGACCTTTCGGCTCTGGCTGGCTTGTGTCGTAATGGAGCCGTCCGGATGGTGCGCGTCGTAGGTCGCAACCGCCGCGTTGATCGTGTCAACCGCAGCCTCCTCGCCGGTGGTTCCGTTAACCATCATGTGAAACAGATACCGGTCCGGCCAGCACTTGCCGTAATAGCGTTTGATGAAGGCAGCACGCTCGTGGTCGATCGTATCGATCAGGTGCGCCGCTTCCGCGCTGCTTTTGCCTTCTCTCCGAAGCCTCCGCATTTTTTGTTCCCGCGTCGAGTACACAAATACGTGGAATGCATTGGGGAGGTCCTGCAAGAAGTAAGCGGAGCCGCGGCCTACAATGACGCAGTTTCCGGCGGCCGCCACGCGGCGGACGATCTTTTTCGTAAGCTGGACCATCACATCCGCATCCAGCAGCTCGAGTTTTTGAGTATTCATGTTGCCTTCGAAGCTGCCGCGAACGAAGGACTTCATGAGACGGTAATAGAGCGAATCGTTTCGTTCCTCGCGCCGCTCGACAACGGACTGTTCGCATTTCGCCAGCTTCGCGATCTCGGAGGTCAACGCCTGGTCCCATAGCTCCCAGCGGCGTTGGGTAGCGAGGCGCGCCGCGATGGCGGCTCCTCCACTGGCGTATTCGCGGTCAATCGTGATAACCCCGATCATTTTAGCCCCTCCACAGGCGGCGTTGTTTATACGCTCACGCTCCAGCCATGCACCTAGATTACAGCCATTTGGCTGAGCACGCTGCGCCCCACCCCCGCCAACCCGCAGGCAGTAAGCCCTTACGCTATTATGCGGAGCGACAATCCGCTACAACAAAGGCGCCGGTCCTTACGGTCCGGCGCCTCTTTCCAACTCAAAAGGGGAGAATGTCAGGTGGTTTTCTTTTGAGGCTGAGCGGCCTTCATCTTCTTGATATCGAGCGACTTGTTGTACCACTTCTCGGCCTGCGCCAAGTCGGCTTTGGCGTCGTCTACTGAATCCGCGAGATCCGCCTTTTTGCGAAGCAGAAGGTTCAGGTAAGTCATGGCGTCATCGTACTCAGGATTGATGTCGATGGCCTTCTGCAGATAATTCATACCATCGTCGACGATCTTGCCATATTTATCCTTTAGCTCGGCGCGCTCTTTCTCGTTTTTGATGGGCCCCGGGTCGTCGCCCTTCATGCCGAGTTTAGCCCGAACTGTGCCGATAGCCGGAAACGCCTGCGCCCAGGCTATGACGCCCAGACTGTAGTAAGCTTCCGCGTTTTTCGGATCCGTCTCAATGCGGCGGATATCCCATTTGCGTGCTTCGGTTAGATGCTGTTCCTTCTCCTCGGGCGTTCCAGAAGCCGCCTGGCTGTAGGCCATGGAGGCCATGGAAGCCAACGCCGTCTCATTTTTGGGGTCTTTGTCCAAAACCTTCTGGAATTCGGACTTTGCGGCCGATAACATCCGGTTATTCTCCGGAGTATCGGCTCCCGGAATCCATTGAGTGAAGTAAGACGTTGCCAGATATAACTGCGCGTTCTGGTTTGTCGGATCTAACTCAACCGCCTGCTTAAAGTGATTGATTGCGTCCTGGTAGTGAGTATTTTTATATGCCTGTACGCCCTGATTCATCTGGTCGCGCGATTTCAGTTTGTTGCACGCCGTACTGGAAAGCGCCAGAATAAGCGCGGCCGCCAGAACCATCCATTTTGATCTCTGCATCGCTGATCCTTCCCTCTATGTTGTAGCTGGTCTTCCCCTGCAGTCCATCGCCTTCCAGTTCGTCCGGGACACGGAGCCTCCCGCCCTCAGCCGAAATGGATGACGCCGGGTTTGTTACTGCCCCGCCTCGATTTTGGGAGTCATGATGCCGACCTTCATGCCCGGATCGGCGCCTTTCGCGGCATCGATCGCTTGAGCGACATAACGGAATTCAAGATCCTTATCCCCCTTTACAAACACCACCTTCTGCGCGCGCGATTTGAAGATATCGGCGAGGCGGCTCTGCAGATTGTTCAGAGCGACTGGATCGGTGTTAATCGCCATGCTGTGATCGGCTTTGATTTCAATGACGACGTTCGGATCCTGGCTTGGAGGCGGCGGAGGCATATTGGGAGGCGGAGGTTGCGGAGCCAGCGCGCTGAGACCGTGCGGCGTCAACGGCGTGATCACCATGAAAATGATGAGCAACACCAGCAGCACATCGATAAGGGGCGTGACGTTCATATCCACAAGAGGACCGCCACTATGACCGCCAACTGCCATTGCCATAATGCTTTACTCCTTCTTCTTACCTTAAAAAAATGTCTTTACCGCGAGACGTTGATTACAGATCCGGCTGATTGCGGCGATCTGATTGTATCTGTTCAGTCAGCAAGCCGAGTTGATCCACGCCCACCGTCCTCAGCGAGTCGATCACGTTCTCCATCACTTCAAACCGGGCGCGGGCATCCGCTTTAATATAAACGGTTTTGTCCGATCGGTTTGTCTGCAGTTCCTTGACCTTGTCCGGCAGTTTATCAATTTGAATCAAACTGTTGCCCGGGCTGAGGAATACCTTTCCATCGCGCGTAATAGCAATGAGAATGGCGTCTTCCTTGTCGGCTTCCTGCATCTTGACCGGGTTATGCGTTTTCACCATATCGACGTTCACGCCCTTTGAGAGCATCGGCGTGATCACCATGAAGATGATCAGCAGCACGAGCATGACATCGACCATCGGAGTGACATTAATCTCCGACACGACCGGTAACGCTTTCATTTTGGCCATTGTCTGGTTCTCCCTTATTACTCGGCTCCCGGTATGTTGATGGCGGAATGCGGGTTATCACACCCCGCCAAGGATTCAATCAACCTGAGCTAAGCGTTCCTGAGTGAAGGTTTACTTCGCTATTCTCTGGGCGCTGCGCTTCAGGAAATAGTCGATCAGTTCCGAACTGGAATTGTCCATCTCGACATCAAACGCTTCCACTCGATTGGTGAAATAGTTGAACAGCCAGACGGCCGGAATGGCCACGAACAAACCGACGGCGGTTGTGATCAAGGCTTCCGAAATACCGCCGGCCACGGCACCGATACCAGTCGACTTCGAAGTTGAGATCTGTTCGAAGGCGTTCATGATGCCGACGACGGTTCCGAACAAGCCGACGAATGGCCCGGTAGATCCGATTGTCGCCAAACTACTGACGCCGCGTTTCAGCTCCGCATGGACAATTGCCTGCGCACGTTCGAGAGCGCGGCGCGAGGCATCGATTTCTTCGCCCGAAATCTCGTTACTGAGCTGGTGCGCTTTAAACTCCTGCAAGCCCGCGACAACAACCTTGGCCAGGTGGCTCTTGTTGTAACGGTCCGCGATTTTGATGGCTTCGTCGAGTTTACCTTCACGCAGCGCGCCTGCGACGGCAGGAGCGAACTGACGCGATTGCTTGCGGGCAGCGTTGAACGCGATCCACCGATCAATCGCGACGCCAATCGACCACGCGGACATAATGAAGAGCACCAAAACTACGAGCTTCGCCGCGATGCCCATATTGCCCCAGACTGAGCGCGGATCGAAGCTAATCCCTTCGGATTCCTGCAGCAGCCAGAGTGCCCAGATTTGAACTTGTAACAGCATGCTTATCTCCTAAGAAGGTTGAATCTAATTCCTCTAAACTTTACGATCGTCTTCAACTACTGACTCAAGGTGAAGTTGACCACTATATCAGTGATCACGTCCACCGCCTGGCCATTAAGCAGTGTCGGCTTGTAGCGCCATTGCTCAACAGCTTGCTTCGCCGCGTTCACGAGCAACGGATGTCCGCGCACCAGCTTCAATTCGCGGATAGCGCCATCCTTCCCAATAATCGCAGTAAATTCCACGGTTCCCTGCACGCGCGCCGACTTGGCAAGCGGCGGATACACCGGCATCACCTTATGAATGAGATTTGCTTCCTGCACCTTGCCGCCAACCCGGACCGGCCCGCTCGGAGCTGCCTTGGGAGGCGGGGGAGGAGGAGCGACAGAAGGCACGCCGCCGACGACACCACCGATGACGCCGCCCAGCGACCCTCCCGGAACGCCGACACCACCAACGACGCCAGCGGTATCCGGAGGCGGAGCCGTATCTTCAATCTTGGCTACTTCTTTCGGAATCACCTTTGGTGCGATCAATTGGTTTGAGACAAATTGCTTCACGACCGGCTTCACCACTTTCACTTGCTGCGGTGGTGGCGGCGGAGGTGGAGGAGGCGGCGGCGGTGGCGCCACTAACATACTCCTCAATTGCGCAGTCTGCAGCTGCTGAGTATAAATGAGCGGAATCAAGATCGCTACGCCGATAGCCAGCAACTGGAGGAACAGTGACAACAGGATCGTTGCCGGCCGTTTGGTCTTTCCTTTTCCGTCGACGAATGTTTGTTCAAACATCGGAATCCCCCTGTTTTGGAACACGCACCCAAGCGGGATGCGCGCTCAATTTCTCTCATCATGCCCGATAGCCTATACGCTATCGTGGTCATCCAACAGCCCGGTGGGCTGGATTGACATTCTATAACCTTTACCGTCTTACCCGCTACTTTATTACCTTGGCTGCTCCACGCGTCGCGGACGATGCCGTCCTCGACGTCTTCTTGCGCTGGTCCGCGAAACTCTTTCCGAAGATGAGAATCGGGCTCGCAATGAAGATCGATGAATAGGTGCCGATAATAATACCGATCACCAGCGCGAACGAGAATCCGTTGAGCACCTGGCCGCCGAAGAAATACAGCGACAATGCCGTCAACAGCGTCAGAACCGAGGTTAATACCGTCCGGCTCAGCGTCTGGTTAATGCTCGCATTCACCAACTCACTGAAAGAGCCACGCCGCTGCAGTTGAATGTTCTCGCGAATTCGATCGAAGACCACTATGGTGTCGTTCATCGAATAACCAACTAGTGTGAGCAATGCGGCGAGAACCGTCAAGTCAATTGGCTTATTAAAAATGGAAAAAAGTCCTATTGTGATGATGGTGTCGTGAAAAACGGCTATTACTGCCGCTACTCCGTATACCCATTCGAAGCGGAATGCGATGTAAACAAGCATCGCCGCGAGCGCGTATAGCACGACCAACATGGCCTGATGCCGCAGGTCCGCGCCAATTTTCGGTCCGACGATCTCCACGTTACGAATTGTGAAGTCGCCCGGGTAGCACTGCTCCTTCAGCACTTGCAAAACCTGGGGAGTTACACCCGGCACCGACGTAAGATGGTCCAGATTCTGAATCAGACCCGAGCGCGGCGGGGTGTCGCGGAAATTGAGAATCGATTTGGCGAGCGCCTGCAACTGATCTTCGGAAACCGGCACCGCGGCGTTTTGCAACGGACTCCGCAGACGGTCGGCAAGGTCGGCGGCGCCAATGTTGTTAATGTCCAGCTTGCCGTTCTTCTCGCCAAACGCATCGTTGAGCGCGTCCACCATCTGCTGCCGCTCCAGGTTCAGCGTTTTTTCGTCCTTAACTTCCGTCGAAACTATTACTTCTGGAGAGTTGGTGATCTCCTGTACTTCGATTTCGCCGGATATTCGCTTGCGAAGGGCCGCGCGAATGTCCTCGGCTGGGGGCCGATGTGCAAATTTCACCGTCATCTGCGCTCCGCCATCGAAATCTATTCCGTACTTCGGACCACCCTTAATTCCCAAACTGATCACGCCGGCTGCGGTGAGTACAAGTGAAAGTGTGATGAACACCCACTTCTTACCCAGAAAGTCAAAATTCGTTGATTTGAAAATTTCCATCGAGCTCTACGAGCCGGCATTTAACTAGGTAGACACCGGTATGTCAAAAAGTGTTCCCAAACTGGATCCGGATATCGGCCGAAAAGCATTTTTCCTAGCCTTTAGATACTTAAATGCTTCACAGGCACGGGCCGGGAGAGTTCCCAATCGAAAATCGTCTTCGATACGAAGACGGCTGTGAAGATGTTAGCAACCAGACCAATAACCAGGGTGACGGCAAACCCTTTAACAGGGCCGCTGCCGAGCATAAAGAGGATCGCGCAAGAGACCACCGTGGTCACGTGGGTGTCAATAATCGTGATCAGAGCTTTATCGAAGCCCGTATCGACAGCGGCCCGAATGGCCTTACCCACCTTCAGTTCTTCTCTGATGCGCTCAAAAATAAGTACATTGCTATCGACTGCCATGCCAATGGTCAGAACGACGCCGGCTATGCCCGGCAGCGTCAGCACGGCATCGAAGTAGCTGAGACAGGCAATCAAAATGACGGCATTCAAAATCAAAGCCAACACGGCGTTGATTCCGGAACGTTTGTAGTAGATCAACATCGCCGCGATAACGGTCAGAACTCCAGCGAGACCGGCGGTAAACCCGTCATGGATGGAATCGCTTCCAAGCGACGGGCCAACTGTATTCTCCTGCATGAAGACGACGCTTGCCGGCAGCGATCCCGCGCGCAGATTCAGGGCCAGGTCGGAGGCTTCCTGCTGGGTCCCGACATTTTCGATGACGCCGTTATCGCTGATCTGGCCTTTGATGCTCGGCGCCGTAATCACATTGCCATCCAGGACGATCGCTAGCCTGTCGCCGATATGCGAACCGGTAAAGGAAGAGAACCGCCGCGCCGCCGTCTGGCTCAAGACAAACGAGGTCTGCCAAGTTCCCTGCTCGCCTTGTTGCGCGCGAGCGTCGCGAATGTCCTGGCCACGAACGACTGGGGCTCGTGAGAGCAGGTACCAGGTTTCGTTGCCGGCGCTGCGGCTATGAACGAGCTTGGAGCCAACCGGCAGCACGCCGCCATTTTGGGCCATCGCTTCTTCCCGGCTTTGGAACGGACCGCCCTTCACTTCATAAAGCTCCAGCACAGCGGCCGTTTGGAGAATTTGCTTCACCCTGGCCGGATCGTCGACCCCGGGCAACTGAACCAGCAGTTCGGCATCGGTATCGGCGCGCCGCTGTTGTACGGATGATTCGGACAATCCCATGCCGTTGATTTTTTTCTCGAACGTATTTCGCGTCTGCGCCAGAATTTGCTGCCGCATCGCGATCGCCTCGGACGGCTTCAGCGCCAGCTTATAATCCGTTGAATTCAGCGGCGTCATCGTCCAGTTGGGAAACTGCTGTGTCACAATCTGGCGAAAATCGCCGGCTTGCGTCGTGGGAACGCCCTTTACTATGATTGCCACCTTGCTCGCATCCGCGAGGGTCTTGGCTTCCTGGACTTCGACTTCGCCCAGATTGATGTTGACCTTGCGCGCCGATTCCCGAATCTGGTCTGCCTGCGTATTGGCCTCGGAATTAAACGCGTCCTGCTCCTGAACTTGCACGACAAGATAAGTGCCTCCGCGCAAATCGAGTCCCAGGTGGATGTTGCGATTCCAGTTGTCTACCAGTTGGGCTTTGCTTGTGGGGAGGCCGATGATGCCGTAAATACACGCCAGCACAATGCCGGCGATGATCAAAAACTTGATTCGGAGATTCTTCTTCATGGTGCGACTTCAGCTTGACGGCTGCATCCAAACGTAATTCTACTTCTTCGTGGAGCCAGTCTCTTCGCCCGTCACCAGACTCGATACCGAGCTCCGGGAGACCTGTATCTTTAAATTGTCAGGCTTAACGCGCAGTATAAGCGTATCATCACTGTTCACGGCGATGATGGTGCCAATGATGCCGCCTGACGTCAACACAATTTGCCCGTTCTGAAGACCCGCCAGCATCTGTTTCGTATGCTTCCTTTGGCGCTGCACGGGCATGAAAATCAAAAAGTAGGCGATCGCGAACATCAGAACGATCGGCAATATTCCGCTTAAAAGAGCGTTACCACCAGCGGGCGCGGTTTGTAAAAGAAGAAGCGCAGCGTCCAACATATTCCCCATTGTCGCGAATTTGGAGACCGCCGGAAACCGGACCCTTCGCGGCCACTATAAGCGTGACCTCGACAACCGGACCACGGCGAGCAGAGGATACAGCTTAGCGGCTCGCATCCGACTCTGATAGTGCAGAACCGGACGCGGAAGCCCTTAACAATTCCGGGAAGTTCCCAAGCACAATAGACTGCCTGATATCGCGCATGATGTCAAGGTAGTAATTCACATTATGTATCGTGGCCAGCGTTGAATACAGAATTTCGCCCGCCTGAAACAAATGGCGAAGGTAGGCGCGAGAGTGCGTCCGGCAGGTGTAGCAGCCACAAGAAGGGTCGGCGGGACGCTCGTCTTCCAAGTATTGGGCCTGCTTTATAACCAGCTTACCGGCGGAGGTGAAAAGGTAGCCATTGCGGGCATTCCGCGACGGGAGCACGCAGTCCATCATGTCAACGCCCTTGGCTACATACTGAGGCAGTTCCTCTGGCATACCGACACCCATGACATATCTGGGACGATCCTTTGGCAGCAGGGGAATCGTCACCTCCGTCATCTCCTGGCTTAAATGGCGCGGTTCGCCGACGGATAAGCCTCCGATGGCATAGCCGGGCGCTTCCAGTTCAAGCAATTCTTCGGCGCAGGCGCGGCGCAAGTCCGGAAACATGGAACCCTGAACGATAGGAAACAGCGCGCAGTCCAAGCCCTTCTCGCGTTTCCGATACTGCTCCCACCCGCGGCGCGCCCAGTTCAAAGTGCGGCGCATCGATGCGGCAGCCTCTTCCTGTGTCACCGGATAAGGAAGGCATTCATCGAGCATCATCTGGATGTCGCTGCCCAATGCAAGTTGAACATCGACGGTCGACTCCGGCGTGAAGAAGTGCGCGTCGCCGTTCAAATGCGAATGGAACAGCACGCCCTCGTCGGTCACCTTGCGCAGACTATCCAGGCTGAACACCTGGAATCCGCCCGAGTCGGTCAAAATGGCGCGCGGCCACGCCATAAATTTGTGCAGGCCGCCGAGGCGCTCAATGCGCTCGTGTCCGGGCCTGAGAAACAGATGGTACGTATTGGCCAGGATGATTTTGGCGTCCAACTCGTGTTCGAGGTCGCGCTGCATCACGCCTTTGACGGTCGCTTGTGTTCCGACCGGCATGAAGACGGGCGTTTCAATCGTGCCGTGCGCGGTGTGCATCAGACCGGCACGCGCGCCGGTGACGGGACACTCGGCCTCGATCTCGAATCGAAAAACAGACATCCTGTTCTATTGTGACGGACCGTTTAAGCGGCTTCCCGAACGCCCACGCAAGCCGCGCACTCCCGTGCCGCGTTCTCCCGAAAATTGCAGAATCACGCTCGAGACGGCCATGCCGTCCCTTACACGAAAGTGTTCGGACAAGGCCCACGAACGTACGCCTAAAAAGGCGGGTAACAAATCCAACTTGTTACGATTGAAACTAATCCCTAGAATGCCCCTTCGTCTGTATAACACCCTCACGCAGGAGCTTGAAGAGTTTCGACCGATACGCGACAACATTGTGCGTATGTACACGTGTGGTCCGACGGTCTACAACTATGCCCACATCGGCAATTTACGAACGTACACCTTCCAGGACATTTTGCGTCGCTGGCTGAGCTATCGCGGTTTCAAGCTTGACCATGTGATGAATATCACCGACGTGGAGGATAAGATCATCGCGAACGCGGCCAAAGAAGGCAAGAGCCTCGAAGAGTACACGGAGGTCTATACAAAGGCGTTCTTCGAAGACGCCGCCGCGCTGCGCCTGCAGCGGCCCGAGCGGGTCGCTAAAGCGACCGAGCACATCGGTGACATGGTGGAAGCCATCGAGAAACTATCCGAAAAAGGCCACACCTATGCGACCGAGGGCTCTACCTATTTCCGGATTTCTACATTCCCGGAATACGGCAAGTTGTCGCACAACGATTTTAGCGGCGTCCGCAGCGGCGCCCGCGTCGACATGGACGAATACGAGAAAGCCGACGCGCGGGATTTCGTGCTTTGGAAAGGCCGGAAGAACGACGAGCCCTTTTGGCATACGCCGCTCGGAGACGGTCGACCGGGCTGGCATATCGAGTGTTCCACAATGGCGATGAAGTATCTGGGCGAGACGCTCGATATTCACGCCGGTGGCATCGATCTCACGTTTCCGCATCACGAAAACGAGATTGCGCAAGCGGAATCGATCACTGAGCGCCCGTTCGCGCGGTTCTGGATTCACTCCGAACATCTGCAGATCGAATCGCAGAAGATGTCAAAGTCTCTCGGCAATTTTTATACGCTTCGCGATCTGCTCGCCAAGGGATACTCGCCGGAATCCGTACGGTATCTGCTTGCGTCCGTGCCACATCGCAAAAAGTTGAATTTCACCTTCGACGGCTTGAACGCAGCCAACGCGAGCATTGAACGTTTGCGTAACTTCGAAAGTCGGCTGAAGGCGGGAAAATTGACGACGGGTATCGATGAGGACATCCGGCGGCAAACTGCAGACGCGCTACGCCTCTATGAAGAGAGTCTTGACGACGATTTGAACACAGCCGAGGCCTTGGGAGTAGTGTTTGAATTTGTACGCGACATGAACAGCGCTCTCGATGAAGGCCGGTTCCGCCAGGAGAATCGCGCCGGAGCCATGAAGGTGCTGGAGGCATTCGACAGAATTTTCGACGTGCTGCGGCCGTCTCAGGAATCTCATGAACTCGACGATGCCGGCGTGGAGCGTTATATCGCCGAGCGCACCGCCGCCAAAAAAGCGAGAGATTTTGCAAGGGCGGATGAGATCCGCGCAGTGCTGCACGATAAAGGAATTGTGATCGAGGATACCCGCGACGGGATCCGATGGAAACGGAAATGAAATTCGATTCGTTGGTTGTTCACGCGGGCGACCGCAAGCGAAACGGCGGTGTAGTCGCCTCGACCACGCCCATCCATCTGGGAACGACCTTTTTCTACGATTCGGCCACGAAGCTCGACCGCGTCTTCGGCCATGAGGAAGAAGGCTACAGCTACGCTCGATACAACAACCCGACGGCGGACGCTCTCGAAGAATTGACCACCGCGCTCGATGGCGGACACGGCTCACTCGCCTGCGCCTCCGGAATGGCGGCCGTTCAGGTGGCAATTCAAGCCGCCCTGACCGATCGCGCTCCTCGCGTAGTCGCGTCACAATCGATTTACGGGGCGACCATCAAGCTGTTCGACCAAATTCTCGAACCGCTGGGCATCGAGACCTTCTATGTGGATGTTTGCGACGCCGAGGCAGTGGCACAGGTGATCGCCACGAGGAAGCCGGGCTGTGCCTTTCTAGAAGCCGTCTCGAACCCGTTGCTTCGCGTTGGCGACATCGGCCGTATCGCGGAACTCGCCCACGGCGTCGGAGCGGCTCTGGTGGTGGACAGCACCTTCGCTACGCCCATGATGATCAAGCCGCTCGCGCTCGGCGCAAATATTGTTGTCCACAGCGCGACAAAATATCTGGCCGGCCACGGCGATGTTCTCGGAGGCATTGTCGTCAGCGATGCGGAACACCATGAGACCGTGCGAACCATTTCCCGCATTACGGGGCCGGTATTGGGGCCCTTTGAAAGTTATCTGACCATGCGGGGAATCAAAACGCTCGCGTTACGCTTCGGCCGCCAATGCGAAAATGCCTGCCGGCTCGCAAGCTGGTTGGCATCGCATCCCGCAGTGGAGCGCGTCTACTACCCGGCCGATCCGGCGCACCCCGACGCTGCCACAATCAAACGTACCTTCGCACCCGGACTCTTCGGCGGGATGGTCAGCTTTGAAATCAAGGGAGCCGATAAACCCGCAGTGTTGGCCTTTATGGACCGGCTGAAGATGGTGGTTCCAGGCACGTCTCTCGGCGATGTCCACACCCTCTTGCTTTATCCTGCGATGGCTTCGCACCGCGACGTCTCACCAAAAGTTCGCGAAAGGATGGGCATTCGCGAGGACCTGGTTCGCGTCTCGGTTGGGATTGAGTCCGCGGACGACATCATCGCGGACCTCGATCACGCGTTGCGCGGGTAATCGTCCTGCGCGTGGCGCGCGCGATAACGGCCTGCCATGGGGTCGGATTCGCTGATGACCTCTAGCCAGGCCGATGGGACGGATCGGCGAAGGCTCGGACACAATTGCTAAACGCTACGCCGCCGCTTGCGGGTAATGACTCGAACGGCAAATTCAACGAAGGGCAGCAGCTTAACGAAGGGCAGCAGCTTGACAGTAAGGCGTCGTTGGGCTACATTTTTTACACACTTGATTCTGGCTTCCGCCAACACCCGTATGCCGCAACCGGGTTCTGAAACGTGTCCTTGGATGCGAAGTCGACGTTTTGGTTTAGTGATACTGGACAGAGTATGGCAAAGGAAGCGAGGAGCGCTAATTTGGCCGCCCCAACGTCCGAACAACACGTAGGCAGCCTCATTCGTCTTTTCCGGGAACAGCAGAAATTGTCCATTCGAACTCTGGCAGCTCTGTCGGGATTCTCAGCGGGATTCATCTCACAGGTGGAAAATGGACAGGCCTCTCCATCCATTTCTTCACTAGGTCGAATCGCGACTTGGCTGGGGGTTAGTATGGGTGAATTCTTCCAAGCCGCTGATGCCAGGTCGTCTGTGATCGTTCGGCCTTCGCAGCGTCCCCGCCTTGAGAGTGGGTGGTCCAAGGCGCACCTGGAGCACCTCACAACCGATATGACGAGTCAACTCGAAGCGGTTATGATCAGCATTTTGCCGGGTGGCACCAGTGGTAAGAAACTTCACGCGAGCGTTCGCGAGGAGTTCACGCTCATCACCGAAGGGGCTATTATCCTCGCCTTAGGGGAAGACCAGCAACAGATGAAAGAAGGAGATGCCGTGACTATCCCGGCGCATCATCCGAGACGCTGGATAAACCGAAGCACCGATCGTGCCAGCATGCTGGTTGTTTCGCCACGCTCGATCGCTAAAGCCGTCCCTCCTCAACAGTAGCTATCAGGTCTAGACTTCTTGCCCAGCATCAGAACACCCACGGCAACTTCTGTTAAGCATTGCTATACGGAGTGCAGGACCAGTGAGAGGGGAAGTGAGTGGCCTCGCGCCAGGAATTAGTACACTCATTCATAAATTGCGATCTTTAGCGGACCAGAATCCGCTGCAAGGTTACCTGGGTTGCCATTCGCAAACTGTTCAGTCATACTAAACAGTCGTATGGTCCGACCGAACACTTGGTCACCCGATGCTGTCGGATGTGAGGCGGAGTCCGACTCGTCGAGGCGCACTCAATGTAACGTTGCACAGGCTATTCTTCACTCCTGCCCTGGTTGCGGCCATAAAGAGGCCCAATCCATCTTCGAAATGCCGAAGGTTCCGGTAAGCTGCTGCACCCTGTGGCTGAATCGGATGGCGGCACAACATTGCGGGACAGGTCGCATCAATCTTGCGGCCTGTTCCGCTTGCGGCCTGGTGTTCAATTCAGCGTTCGATCCGAGGTTGGTGGAATATGGCACAAACTACGAGAATGCGCTTGATTTCTCGCCCGCTTTCCAAGCGTACGTGAAATCGCTAGTTGACCGCCTGGTGACGAGATACAGCCTCTCTCATAAGAAAATTATTGAAATCGGATGCGGCAACGGGGTGTTTTTAACGAAGCTTTGTGCCCAAGGCGGAATTAGCGGTATCGGTTACGATCCGAGTTTCTCTGGCGACCCCGCACCAGCCGATAATCTCCGGTTCGTGAAAGGACATTTTGGGAAGGCTGAGGCTGATAAGGACATCGATTTCATTTGTTGCAGGCATGTGCTCGAGCACCTGGAGCAGCCTTTGGACTTCCTCACAAACCTACGCAGCATGTTGCGTCAATCACGCGACATCAAATTATATTTCGAGGTCCCTAATGGTGTGAACGTGCTTGCTGGTGATGCCCGATGGGACGTCATTTACGAACACGTGAGCTACTTTACGGAAGCCTCGCTACGGAATTTGCTGAAACGAGCAGGATTCGAGGTCCTGGCATCGGGAACTGCTTTCAACGAACAATTCCTTTTTATAGAAGCGAGCATAACCTCTCTTGTGGGAGCTGATGATCATGCGGCTCACCTGAAGGGGGCTGAAGCGCCAGTAAACAAAAAAATCCTTTCGTTTTCTGAACATTTCAATGCTGCAATTCACGCGTGGTCGGAATGTTTAAAAAGGTTTGCCTCTTCACATAAGACAGTGGCCTTCTGGGGAGCCGGTTCGAAGGGGGTCACCTTCCTCAATTTGGTTCCCGGTGCACGCAGCATACGCCCAGTGGTTGACTTGAATCCGCGCAAACAAGGAATGTTCGTGGCGGGTACTGGGCAACTAATAGTCTCTCCCGAGGCTCTCGCAGATTATTCACCCGAGATCGTCATCGTCCTGAACCCGGCCTATCGCTCCGAAATCACAGCGCGCCTTATGGCAATTGGCCTCCCTGCTGCCAAGATCGTCACCAGCCCCTTGTAGCAGTGGGTCACCAAGAAAACGCGGCAGCGTCGCGGAATACAGTCCGACGAGAAGTCGCCATGTTTGGACCGGTGCTCAGAATCGCATTTTCAAGATGGCGGAACACGCGTTAAGATGGCCAACTTGAAAACCGACGAGTGATAGATCTACCGTTCTCGACAAGAACGAAGCCGCAAAAGACTCATGTACCTAAGGCACGCGCGACAACTCCTTCTCGCGCGCGGGCAAGCCACTGGCCGTGTGCGGCGATTTCATCCAATGCTCCACGTTCGCTGCGGAGCAAGATCAAGGATGCTCCGAGTTGGCACCGCCGGAACGGTATGTGAGAATGGGCTAACTAACTAACGTAAGCGAGGGAGTATCAGGCGATCGCCGTCATAATTGCCAATACTCAACAGGGCACGCTACTTCAACGAACAACTAAACACGAAACAATGGCCGACGCTCGGGACTGGAAGCCTGGCCTTCCTAAGATCCTCGCGCTCATCTCACTGATCTCTCTGCTGGCG
>JAICLJ010000317.1 GCA_025927575.1 Bryobacteraceae bacterium
CGGCCGGAATTCGACGCGCTTCGATTTCGGGCTAGCCGAGTACATCGGAATGCGGCAGGCAGCCGAGCGGTTCCGTCGAGAGTACACCAGGTTGACAGGAGCCTCATAGCCCGGAACCAACCGCTTGTAGCTGTTCGTCGTCGGGGCAATAATGGCCGAGAGGGCGCGGGCGTGCCTGAGGAGTCCACCGATGTACCAAAGGGCAATTTGGCTCAAACCTGCATAGCCATCGCCGGCAAACAGCGGCTTTCCATCTTTCCACAAGCTTTGGTGTACGTGCATGCCGCTGCCGTTATCGCCAAAGATAGGCTTAGGCATGAAGGTCACGGTCTTGCCGTACTGGTTAGCCACATTGCGCACGATGTACTTGTAGAGCATCATGTTGTCGGCCGACTTCACCAGCGTGTCGAAGCGCTGATCAATTTCGCACTGGCCCCCGGTCGCAACTTCGTGGTGATGACACTCGATGTTAAGGCCGCACTCGATCATGGTCTCCACCATCTCGGCGCGAAGGTCCTGATAGTGATCGGTCGGGGGAACGGGGAAATAGCCCTCTTTGTAGCGCGGGCGGTAGCCGAGGTTGTTCTCCGCTCGCCCGGAATTCCAACGGCCCTCTTCCGCGTCAATAAAATAGAACCCGCTGTGCTGGTTCTGGTCGAAGCGGACGTTGTCGAAAACAAAGAACTCGGCTTCCGCGCCAAAGTATGCTGTATCCGCCACGCCGCCGTTCTTCAGATAAAGTTCGGACTTTTTGGCGATCCACCGGGGGTCCCGGTCGTAGTGCTGCCGGGTGATAGGGTCGACAATGTCGCCCAGCATGACAAGCGTCCGGGTTTCACAGAACGGATCCAGGAAGGCCGTTGTGGGGTCCGGGATGATGAGCATATCGCTCTCGTTGATGGCGGCCCATCCACGGATGCTCGATCCGTCGATGCCGAAGCCATCTTCGAAGGACTCCTCCTGCAGCATGCTGATCGGGTAGGAGATATGCTGGCTCAGGCCGGGAAGATCGGTGAATCGCAGATCGAGTTGCTTCACCTCATGCTTCTTGGCGTATTCTAGGGCTTCCTTTGGACTCATTGATCCTCTCAATCCTCCAGGGTGAACAAGTGACGGCGACGGGGCGTGCAGTTGTCGGGGGTAAGTCGTTAGAATAGCGGATCGCTCCACCCGGCGGCAAGGGAATGCCCCATAGAAAGTTTTTCTAAGATAGAGAAGTAAAAGTGGTTTCTAACGCAGAATCGAGCGGCGCTCAGTTAAGTTTTACGCTTCAGCCGGAGCGGCGCGTCTTCAGCGTCAGCGAGTTGACGGGCGCAATCCGGGGGATTTTTTCCCAGGAGTTTAGTGACGTATGGGTTTTGGGCGAGATTTCCGGCTGCAAAGCGGCTACGAGCGGCCATGTCTATTTTTCGCTTAAAGATACAGGAAGCCAGATCAAGGCCGTGCTGTTCAGAGGCGCTGCGCGCTGGCTGAAGTTCCGGCCGCAAGACGGCATGATGGTGCTGGCGCGCGGCAATTTGGATGTGTACGAGACGCGCGGCGAATATCAGCTCATTGTGGAGCACCTGGAGCCGCAAGGCGCGGGCGCTCTGCAACTCGCCTTCGAGCAGTTGAAGAAAAAGCTGGAGGCGGAGGGATTGTTCGCGGCCGCGCGTAAACGCCCGCTGCCTAAATTTCCGCGGCGCATCGGCATCGTGACCTCGCCCGCGGGAGCCGTCATTCGAGACATTCTGCACGTCCTTGGCCGGCGCTTTCCCGGACTGCATATAAGGCTTTTCCCGGCGCAAGTGCAGGGGGAGGGGGCGGTGGAGCAGGTCTGCCGCGGCCTTCGATTCTTCAGTACAAGCGACTGGGCGGACGTGGTGATCGTCGCCAGGGGCGGTGGCTCGATCGAAGATCTTTGGACTTTCAACGAAGAAGCGGTCGCCAGAGCGATCGTCGCCTGCGGCAAACCGGTCATTTCGGCGATCGGTCATGAGACGGATTACACGATCGCGGATTTCGTTGCCGATCTGCGGGCGCCGACACCCTCAGCCGCCGCC
>JAICLJ010000084.1 GCA_025927575.1 Bryobacteraceae bacterium
CCATGCCGTAGTCACTTTCGAGCGGATGGATTTTCATCAGGTGAAAGGCCACATCCAAGGGATGCGTCAGTAAGTTGACCTTGGTATACACCCAACCGTAATTGCCGGAAGGTAGCCCGGCGTACAGCCACTGGTAGGTGCCTTCAGATTGAGTGGGACCGTAGACGCGCTGATCGTTGAGCAGCAACTGGCCGTAAGCATAAAAAGTAGCGGCAAATGTTCCTGCCCCCGGCACTCGCGCGTCGTAATCGCAGTACTGCCATGGCGCCACGGCGGTGTGCACGTCGGTGTACGACATTTTCACTCCGAACTTAGCCTTGATGCGCTGCGCGTAGTACTCGTCGAACTCAACCGCTTTGGCAGGCTTTTCCGCGTAGTTCCGCGCCCAGGCGGGCCGCCATTCTCCGTTCGGTTCACGCTGCACCCAATCCGGATTCCAGTTGGTGTTGACGGGAGCAAAATCGGTGTAGTTGGTATAGACGCCCTGCAGCCAGCCCATGTCGTTCTGGGCTTTGACATACCACTTCAGCATGGCGTCGCCACCCTTCTGCGGCGCGGCGTGCAGCTTCAGCGTGTTACTGTCGCCTTCGTCGCGCCAGGTTACCTCGTGGCTGTGCTGCATGATCTTATCGAGCCCGTAGGAACGGATAGCGAGAGAGCGCTCGTGGTCCTTCACGAAACTTTCCGGCTCCGTCACCGTCCACACCACCTGTTTGCCTTCCTGCTGGCGCAGCGACGGCGGATTGGCGATGGTCGGCAACACTTCCTCGTACCGCGGCGAGTTCGTCACGAAAATCCGCTCGTAGAGGTTGTTGCGAAGCCCGGCGGTTTTGGCAATGTAGCGCATGCCGCCGTTGATCTCCGCACCGTCGAGTGTAACCTTTGGCTGGTTGGTGAAATAAGGCTCCGAAGCGTTGGAGCGGTACCAATCGAACCAGACGGACGTGAAGACCGGCTTCGAGGCACTGCCGGACATGAGCACCCGCGGATTCGTTGAACCGTAGGTGATGTAGGGCACCGTGATCAGCTTAGGTTGAGTTACGCCGGCGACCCGACCGAAGCTCAATTCGGTGGCCGCGCCGCCATCGCACCACACATCCAGCACCAGCGATTTCTGCCACAGGCGAAGCTGGTAGTCCACGAGGTGCGAGCCGTACTGGAAACTGGCCTTGACACTATCGGCTTCCAGGCTGGCCGACACCAAACGCCCTTCGGAGACGCTTCCTGCCGGCGTGCCTGCAAAGCGGATTCCCCCGCCGTCGAGGGGCCGGAAGGCAGCGCCGCCGTTCACGCTGACGGTCAGCTCGCTCAGATTGCCCGTGCGCGGCCGAAATTCGTAAACCACGGTCGCGTCGGCGCCCTGGTAGCGCAGCTCAAACAGGTTCTTGCCAGTCTCGCGCACGCTCACCTGGGAATTCGTTTCGAAGTTGGTTGGCAGGATGGTTTCTTCGCGGGTAGGGAAAGGCAGCGTTCCCGGCCCGGTGTTGAGCCCCACGATCTCGCCGCGGTATGGCTTCAAGTTCCGCTTTGGCTGAGGCTGAAAATGTAGCGAATGCAGATCTTCTTTATAAAATGCCAACGAATCGAAGAAGAAGTAGCGCGGGTCTTTATTCTTTATATTGGAGATCCGCAGGCCGGAGTAACTCGCCGGGAGCACAATCTGCTTAAGCACGTCCGGCTGAATTTTGCGATGAATCAGCCACCATTGTTTCCAGCGTATGTCGGTCATCGGAATCGTGAACTCTTTTCCCCGCGAGTCGACGATCAGGATAGAGACGTCCACCGGCGGGGTTGTCTCATCCTTCATCCAGCTCCAGCGGTCGCCGTAGCCCCAGATATCCACGGAGTCAAATGCACCCGGAATCGGCACCGGTTTGGGTGGCCGCGCGATGACGTGGCTTTGCGCGCCGGCGCCTGAGTAGCTGATCTTGCCTACGTGCTCACCCCACAACTGCTGTTCGCGGCTCCGCCGGAGTTCGCCATGCGCGCCGTCGAACAATTCAAGCGTCCAGCCGGTCAGATCTTCGAAATCTTCGAGGGTGTGCGGGTTCTGCTCCCGCTGGATCCAGGTGAACTCGTAAGGCTGTTGTCCCACCTGCTGCCAAGGCTCCACGTTGTTGATGGACGGGACAACCTTCTTTTCCTGTGCCAGGCTGACCGCCGCAGCGAAACCCAGCAGCGCAAGACTGCCTACAACAAGCAAACGCATTATCCATTCTCCCTAAAACCCAAACTACCGGATAAATACAAAAAAGCTTCCAGACAAGGGGGGCCTAACGTTTGCCCTGAATTGCGCAAGACAAGACAGACCATTCCGGAAAACACACACGGACGGAGTAGTGGAGCGGATGAGTTTCCGATAGAGGATGAGCTTCAGACCTCAGCTCACGCCAAAGAGGATGGGTAAACAATAACGGATCTGAGTCGATCGTGGGAAAGATAGAAGATCGCGAGACGCACCCTGATGCCGATCGCACCATCGAACCTAAAGTATCGCCAACGATGAAGCGGAAGAACGAGAATCTGTGGCTATTTTCCGATGCAAGAAGCCGCAACCTTGGGCTGGTAAGGACAGAACGGGTCGCTTGCCAACGCATTGCCGGTATGTGTAAACGCGCGGGCGCGTGAACCGCCGCACACTGCCCGATACTCACACTGCCCGCACTTGCCTTCAAACTGGTCAGGATCATGCAATGCGCGGAACAGCGGCGCTTCCCGGTATACGTCCATTAGATGATTCGTGCGTACGTTGCCGGCAGCCAGCGGCAGAAACCCGGCCGGATAGATATCGCCTCGATTCGAAATGAACACGATGCCGTGTCCATCGCGGATGCCAAACCCACGATACACCGACGCGTTCCGCATCTCGGCGGAATGCATTCCATCCCCGCGCATGCGATTCACCGCAACGCGGCGATAGAAGGGCGCCTCCGTAGTTTTAATAGCAAACGGCGCCATCCGTGCAAGATCGTAGATCCAGTGCATCAGCTCTTCGCCGTGCTCCGGGGAGACCGGCTGAAGCATCTTGCCGCGGCCCACTGCAATCAGGAAGAAGAGGCTCCAGCGCATCACCTTAAGCGGCTTGAGAAGTTCGTAAATGGCTGGAAGATCATCCACGGTTTCCTGCGATACAAGCGTATTGACCTGGACGGGGATTTCAAGGGCTCCCGCGTACTCCAGCGCGCGCATGGTCCAATCGAAGCAGCCTTCCACGCCGCGCACCGCTTCATGACGGATCGCACAGGAACCATCGAGACTGAGACCCAGACTTTCGATGCCACGTGCTTTTAACTCGATGAGCTTCTGAAAAGTTAGTTCACGGGTCGCACTCGGCGTAATCGAAACGGCGAGTCCCAGCGCCTTGGCCTCGTCAATGAGGTCGTACACATCCGCACGTTTCAACGGATCGCCGCCAGTTAAAATCAGATGTGGCAACGGCTTGTCGAAAGCGGCAATTTGGCGCAACAAATCCCCACTCTCCTTATGCGTCAGTTCGTTTGGGTGCGCCATAGTCATCGCTTCGGCACGGCAGTGGCGGCAAGCCAGAGCGCATGCTTGCGTCATCTCCCAGTAAACGAGCACAGGGTTCTTTGCGTAATCGCGTACTGGGGGACGATGCGATTGCACGGATGCTGCTGCGGACGAAATCATCAGCCCTTCTCCCTCACCAAACAAAGATCAACATGCGGGTAGCGTATCGTATATCTCATTTCTATTCCACGGGGCGTTGTTTGTGATTGCTTTTGCAGCCTTTACACCGCTGTAAATGCAGTCAGGAATACCAGAGCCGTGATAGGCTGCGCCCGCCAGATGCAGGCCGGGGTGTGATGCAATGATCTGGTCTATTCTCGCAACCCGACTCTGGTGGCCCACCTCATATTGTGGATTAGCCTTGTGCCAGCGATACGATTTGGCCAGCACGGGTTTCGCGATAATCCCCATCGTCGCGTGCAGTTCCTGACGCGCCAGTTGCACCAGCACGGCTTCATCCTTCTCTGCGACGCTTTCGGCGCGCGCGCCCCCCAGGAAGACACGTATGAGCACGTGATCTCTGGGCGCACGATGGTTGAACTTTGTCGAAGACCAGGAACATGCCGTGATTCTCCGCTTCTCGATGTGCGGTACGACGAAGCCAAATCCATCCAGCGGGCGCTCGACATCGCTCAGTCTAAATCCTAGAGAGACTGTCGCCGTGGAAACATATCGGATTTCGCGCAACTCGGACGCTAATAGCGGATCGATTTCCTGAACCAAACCGGCAGTCACGTACGCCGGAGTAGCAAACACAACTTCGTCCGCGTGGATGCGCGACCCATCGTTCAAGGCGATCTCGTATCGATCTCCAGTGACAGTCACAGCCAGGGCGCGGCAGTTCAGCAGAATATTTTGCGAATTCAATCGCGTGCGAATTGCATCTACCAGTTGCTGCAAGCCCCCGCGCAGTGTCATGGTCGTGGGGGCGCGCTTCTCATGTCTACGCTTTTGTACCCGCTTTAGCATTATCATTCCACGAAGGAGGCTGCCATACTTGTTTTCCATATCGGGAAATAGCGGAAACGTGCTTTGCAGGCTTAGCGTTTCCGGATCGGCAGCATAGATACCGGCCATGAGCGGCGCGGCAATCTTTTCAAGCGCCTCCACGCCTAACCGTCTGCGCACAAAGCTAGCCAGGCTCTCGTCATCCTTGCCGTTCGGTGGGATGAGCATCTCCATTCCCATACGCAACTTACCAGGCCATGAAATCAGCCGTGAGCGTAGGAATGGGAGGATCATGGTGGGAGCCATCAAGATCATGCCTTCAGGCATGGGATGCAACTCTCCACGATTCCAAACATAAGTGGCGCGTTTCGTGCTGTTCGGGCTTAATAGCTGATCATCCAGACCCAGCATGTGACACAATTCCAGAACTGCGCCCTTTTGGATCATGAACGAATCCGGCCCACCTTCAATGATGAAGCCCCTCTCGTGTGCTGAAGTGATTTTCCCGCCCCAGCGTGGCGTACTTTCAACAAGCGTGATTTCGGCCTCGCCGTGCGACAACTCCTGCAAATAGAACGCAGTTGTGAGCCCCGTGATGCCGCCGCCGATAATAACCGTCTTTTTCATCACAATTTCATAGACCTCCGAAGCATCCAGTCAAACTACGTTGGCCTGTTTTGGCATTTTTCTTAATAAGCGATGCCCTTAAAGAGAAGACTAAGGAGTTGCTTCGTGCTCCGCAGTGACATAGGTCACAAGAGATTCTAGAAAAGAGGTACTCAATCGTACTTGTGGAAGCATCTTCGATTGATACTTGGAAATAGTAGTAAACACTTAGCTTGAATTAATTACAACATTGTGACATTCGACAACATTTCGCACTGACAGAATAGATATGCTGTGGGCGACTATCCGATGATCATTCAGGGCGGCATGGGTGTTGGCGTGTCAAATTGGCGACTTGCCAGGGCTGTCTCGCAGCTCGGCCAGCTTGGCGTGGTTTCTGGAACAGCTCTGGACCAGATTCTGATTCGACGCCTCCAGGATGGCGATCCCGGGGGGCATATGCGACGAGGGCTAGATGCTTTTCCTTTTTCGCAAATGGCTGAACGCATTTGGAAGCGATACTTTATCCCGGAAGGTAAGGGTGAACGGATGCCGTACGAATTGGCGGCCGCCCATTCGAAAGATAATTCCCGCGACTTGATCGAACTGTGTATCGTGAGCAATTTCGTCGAAGTCTTTCTAGCTCGTGAGGGCCACGAGAATCCGGTGGGCATCAACTACCTGGAAAAAGTCCAACCGCCCCATCTGCCCTCCATATATGGGGCCATGCTGGCCGGAGTCGGATATGTTCTGATGGGCGCGGGAATTCCGCTGAAGATTCCGAGCATGTTGGATCGCTTCATCGAGCACCAAGACGCCCATTACATCTTGCATGTGTCGGGCGTACAAGAGGGCGATGATACGACCATGCACTTCGAGCCGCACAATTTCATGGAGCACCATCTTCCACCACTAGCGCGACCTCTGTTTCTGGCAATTGTCTCTTCAAACACCTTGGCCGCGACGATGCTGCGGAAAGCGAACGGTAAAGTCAATGGACTAGTGATCGAGACGAGAACGGCTGGGGGGCACAATGCTCCGCCCCGCGGGAAACTACATCTTTCAGATGCAGGTGAACCGATCTACGGAGAACGGGACGCAATCGACATAAGCAAGCTAAGGGAGTTGGATGCGCCGTTTTGGATGGCAGGCGGCTATGGGCATCCGGAGAAGCTGCGTGAGGCGTTGGCCGCCGGAGCGGCGGGCGTGCAGGTAGGGACTGCGTTCGAGTTTACCGAGGAGTCCGGGCTACGAGAGGATTACAAGCGGGCGCTGCTGGCCAAGGCCGCTGCTGGGAAGGCTCATGTGTTCACCGACCCGCTGGCGTCGCCGACAGGATTTCCCTTTAAGGTCGTACGCTTGGAAGGTAGCAATTCCGAGCACGACGTATACGCGAGAAGGCCACGTATTTGCGACCTTGGTTTTCTGCGCGAACCGTACAGAACAGCGGAGGGCGGCACGGGCTATCGCTGCGCCGCCGAGCCAGTTAGCATCTATCTTGCCAAGGGTGGCAAGGAGGAAGACACAGTGGGTCGAAAGTGTATCTGCAATGCTCTGATGGCGAATATCGGGCATCCACAGATAAGGAATGGGCCGCGTATGGAAAAAGGTCTTGTGACCGCCGGAGACGATCTGAATAATATCTCACGATTCTTGGCATCGAATCGTTCCAGCTACAACGCAGCGGATGTGATTGCGGCACTCCTTGCTGGACAGCCCCCGGTATGATGTTTTAGGTTTGCCAGGGAGGACAGTGTCGATCTAAAAAGCCGGATCTCGCGGGCCAACGAGTTTTTGAGTCTGGCGCCGAATCTCGCGATCTGGATATAAATGAGAAGGGATCGCGGATTGTCGCGGCCCGCACCAAGCGGAATACTGGTCAAGTAAGCCTTGTGAAGGTTCTTATCCTCCTTGCTATTTCTTTCACCGCTCTGATGCTGCTGATCCATGTATCGACGTGGAAGATCCTCAAAAAATGGAGCGAGCCAAATGGTTCATGGATCAAAACAAGGTTTTCTCCCCGGCGCGCGCTTCGGGTTGAGGCGATCTACTGGCTACTCTGCCTGGGAAGCTGGACTCTCTGGCCTTCATCCGCCTGGAAAGCGATGGCGGTTGTGCTCGCAGGTATCCACCTGGGCATCTGGGCGGCCAGCGAACTACACGTAGTTCCCGTGAGCGCTCTGCAGACTCAGAGCGGGAAAACGCGTCGATCTATCATTGCTTTTGATCTGGCTGAAGCCGGCGCCCTGGTTGCCATCCTATGGCTCCTCATCATTCACGGGTTCTACACGGGATAGCGCTTCCGCGGGCCTGTAGGTAGCGGGACAAGCACCGATCGGCCGAAGAGCATCCGGCTCCGAACTTGGCGAAGACGTGTCACCACGTTGACGGCATCGGCGGAACCGGCGGGGGTGGAGCCGGATCGCAAGCTAGAATAGCTATATCAAGGACTTATCGACCTTCGTTCCAGGCGTGAAAACGGCTTATGTTCATCGGTGAAATACACACGTTATTC
Organism: Bryobacteraceae bacterium; assembly: GCA_025927575.1. Classification (GTDB taxonomy): domain Bacteria; phylum Acidobacteriota; class Terriglobia; order Bryobacterales; family Bryobacteraceae; genus KBS-96. The sequence goes on from JAICLJ010000084.1 coordinate 7,601, forward strand.
GAAGGGACAGCCGACGCGGCCTTCATCGTAACGACCGATGGAGAGATTTGCTTCTGGAATACGGCTGCCGAGCGGTTATTTGGCTATAGCGCCAACGACGTTATAAACAAATCCTGCTATGGCGTTCTCAAAGGCAAGGACGTGCTGGGCACCATCGCCTGCAAGGGAGAATGCAGCATCCAACGCTGCGCCGCGCACGGCAAGCCGATTCCAGCATTCGATCTAGAAGTGGCAACGCAATCCGGCGAGCGGATTTGGGTAAATATCTCCACAATCGTCTTTGAAGATTCACGGCTCCACCGGCGCCTCATCGCGCATCTGGCTCGCGACGTGAGCGACCGCAAACAAATGGAACTGGCGTTCTCGAAAATGATCGACCTCTCCAAAGAGATTATTTCAGTGGGCGATGGCCGATCCGCCCTCGCTCCGACTGAATCGCTCTCCGAGCAGGAAAAACGAATTCTGAGGCTGTTTGCGAAAGCAAAGAATTCGGGACAAGTGGCAAAGGAGCTGAGAATCGCTTTACCAACCTTGAGGAATCACCTCCATGCGATTAACCAAAAGCTCCGGACACATAACCGTTTGGAAGCAGTTCTCCACGCTATGAAGCGGGACATTATCTAAGGCGCCGTCTGCGACTGAGTTGAGATCTGCCTCGTCTACGCCGACCTGGCCGGTTCCTGGTTCATCGCGTCGATAGCGATGGCGGAATGCGAAGTGGCCGCGCCGGCTCGCATTTCAGCGGCAACCCAGATCGCCTCCATAATCTCCTCGCCGGTAGCGCCCTTCAGCATCGCTCGTTTGGTGTGGCTGCGGATGCACCAGGGACACTGAGTGGTATGCGCCACGGCGATCGCAATCAAATCCTTGGTTTTTGACGATAGCGCACCGTCGGCAAAAACATGCTGGCTAAACGCCCGAAAGAGGGCGAGCGTTTCGGGCGCAAGATCGTTGCGCTTTTGTGCTATCTCTTTCGTTGGCTCAGGATAAAGCGAATGTTCCATTATAGATTTTCCTTTCATAAACAGCGCGGCTCGGGATCAGGAAGCGCTCAACGCTTCGCCGCAAAAACTGCACGATCCAGCGGCAACCCACGGATTCTCAATACCACTTTTAAACAGCGTGGTTATCAGCCGGTGAGGATCGCCTAAATCGCTCCATCCGATATCGCCCAGACTTGCAACGGTGAGCTTCTTGGTGCTGACGGACAAGACCTCCCTGGAAAAGTCGGCGCTGGGCAGCTTATCGTAGACCGATTGCATCACGGCATCTTCCCCGCTCCCATCGAGCACCGACAAAGCCGCTTCGAAGCTGTGATATAAACCCGGGACTGCTTGCCGAATCATTTCTATAAACGCGCCGGCGCTGCCGGCCATGACAAACGTATTCCAAAGGCAACCCTCAGCCAGCAATCGTTCGGCAGTTTGAGAGGCGGGTTTTTCCCAAAAACGCTTCACCCGCATCAGGCCGGCGCCAGAGCGGCTTGCCGTGTTTCTATCCGGTTCTATCCAGCCATATTCAACTTCGGGCTGTGTAGGCGCGGCGGCCAGCAGCATTACGGCACATGGGTCGCCGGCGGCGTCGTCAAGAGCGGATTTGACTCCTTCTATAAATTTCTCTTCATGAGAATAATAATGGTCCGACGGAGAGAAAACAACGGAAGCGTGCTCATCCTGCCGGATGATACGGAGCAAACTCCACAGGATCGCGGGGAGTGTTCCGCGATTGCGCGGCTGGATTACCATCCGGCTTGGCGGAACGTTCTCAAGTTCCGCGGCATAGAAAGGTTCATGCTTTCTTGTCAATACGAACAATGTGCGGCTGGAATCGATATTGGCCCCCACACGAAGGCGGGTTTGGGCGAGTAGAGTTTTTCCTCCCAGCAGTGGACAAAATTGTTTTGGCCGGTTGTCATCCGAAACGCGTTGGGTCAATGATCTAAGGCGAGTTCCGTCGCCTCCCGCTAGAATCACTCCCCATCGCTGTTTCTCATGTTGAATTCCGACCATCGTTAGATTCGCCGTTATTTTCATTCTGATCGAAGATCGCGAATAACACTATGGATCGGCCATCATACGGCATGGAACGGCTGTAATACCGCACATTTGTCAATCACCTATTGTCCTGGGGCTTCAATCTGGCTCATGCTGGGTAGAGTCGCAGCAGAGGATTCTGCGCTTTGCAAGGAAGGTTTTATTTGAAAACACCTGCGCCCCGGCGCCCGCTGGCCCTATTACACCCTCCGCTTGAACATCGCCTGGTGTCCAGGCTTCGATTCAGCCGCCTGCAGAAGCGTTTCCCCGGGAGATCGATGTGGGCGCTTTTCATGTTTATCAATGGCTTCATCACCATTGCGCTCCTGGCGGCGGTTGCAATGGTTTCCAATACTCCCTTTGTTTTCCCTTCCCTTGGACCTACAGCGATTCTACTTTTTTATACGCCGTTCTCTCCAACGGCTTCTCCACGCCATACCATATACGGGCATGCTATCGGCATCGTTTGCGGGTATGGATCACTATTGTTGGTCGGGCTGCATCATGCGGCTCCGGCAACTGTGGTGGGTGTGGATTTCCACCGCATTCTGGCAGCGGCGCTCTCCCTTGCATCGACCAGCGCGTTGATGATTCTCTTGAAGTCGGCTCATCCTCCTGCGGGCGCGACGACGCTCATCATCTCGCTCGGCATCGTAACGAAACCAACGTACCTGGTAGTGATCGAGATTGCTGTCATATTGATGGTTGCCCAGGCGATTATCATCGACCGGCTAGCCGGGCTTGACTACCCACTATGGGCTAAACGCGTTGACCCCGAATCCAGCGACCCCCAATCGTCCGACTCTGAAACTTGATGACGGGCGCGTGGGTCCAGCGCCTCTTCGACGTGCATTGCGCTGCGTTTCCTCTCGGCGTTAACGGACAACCTGTGACACGGCCCCCGGCGGAGGTGAAATCTTGTACTTATAGGCGCGATGCCGCGATTGCAGGAAGTCCAGCAGTGCGTTTAGATCATCCGACGTGAGATTATTCGAATAAGATGGCATGTTGGTGGCGCCGCTGAATATGCGAGTGACCATTTCGGCTCGCGTCAGGCGGTCTCCGGCATCCGAGAGATCGGGCCCGCGGATGCCGCCGTAGCCGGATACGAGATGACAGAATTCGCATCCCTTGTCGTAGAAGACCTTGGCGCCAACAGCGATTGGTCCGCTACTCACGCCGACTACCGATTCCGGCAGAGGAGGCGCATCCATGCGCGGCGACCAGGGAGCCAATACCCCTTGATGCCAGTAATATCCAATCCCGCCGACCAGAAAAATCACCAGAACAATGGACCAGGGACGGCGTAGCGGGCTTCGTTCTCCTTTTCCACCGACGAGCGGCAAGGCTATCAAAAATACGATGAAAATGGCCGGGACGGCGACCATGACGAAGTTTTCAGACCAGTGTGGTATCAACGAAAGCAACGCGAAATACCACAAAAATTCCCAGTCGGGACGGGGTGAAGCCTGAATGATGGTGGGGTCGGGCGGTTTGCCGATTTCCGGCGGTCCCAGAGTAACGGCAAGTATAAAGATCACCAGAACGACGACACATCCGAAGAAAAGATCGCGCCAGGCGGCATCCGGCCAGAAGGGCACGCCCTCGCGCTCCATGAGCGAGTGATACCAATGCTTGTAAGTGCGCACAACGACCGGGCGGCCCGCCTTCGGGGGTTCGGATATGCCATTGTGAAGCACCAGATAAAGATGCACGGCAATGAAGGTGAACAAGACCGCAGGGATAAAGAACACGTGCGCGGCAAAGAAACGGCTGAGTGTTGCGCCACCCGGTGTGGCGCCGGCGAGAATGAAATGACCAAGCCAATTTCCGATCAGGGGCGCGCGTCCCGCTTGTTCGGCGCCAACCACGGCGGTCCAGAACCCACCTTGATCCCACCGCAGGATTTGGCCTGTGAAGGCCATGAGCAACGTCCCGAGTAACAGAACCACTCCGGACAGCCAGTTGACTTGCCTCGGGTATTTGTATGCAGCCATCAGGTACACACGGATTGCGTGCAGCCCGATGAGGATGATCATTGCGTTTGAGCCGTAATAGTGCATCCCGCGCAATATCCGGCCCAGGTTCTCGCCGGTGATAAAGTGAAGGCTCTCGTAAGCTTGGCCGGAGCTTGGCACATAGGAACTGGAGAGAGCGATTCCTGTGACCACCTGAACCAGAAACGCCGCGAGCGTAGCGCTGCCAAGAACGTAAAACCATCTCGATTTTTTGGCCTCGGGGACCGGGTGCGTGAGGGGCGGCCCGAGCGCTTTCGAAGTTCCGGTAATGTCGTCAAACCAAGCCCAGAGGCGCTTTAAAGAGTGCATCGGGTTTTCCTCATCCGGTGGTGATCGGCACTGGGCTTGTCTGGATCTCAACCAAGCCTTGATTGATGCGCACGGGGTAAGTGGAGAGGGGCTGCGGAGGCGGCCCGGAGGCGACCGTGCCGTCGCCGTAAAATACGCCGCCATGACAAGGACACATGAAGAGGTTTGCAGTCGGAATCCAGCGCACCGGGCAGCCGAGGTGAGTGCAATAGATGGCGAATGCAACAAATTCGTTCTCGTTTTTACGCCGCAGCCACGCGGCTGTTTTTGCAGTTACTCCGGACCATGGCAAGGGCGATGGATCCGTGAATGTAACTTCGACGGTCTCTCCAATTTTGAAATCGTCCATGTGACCGAGCGACCGCCAGGAACTTGGGGACTTGCGCAGGCCCAGCAGAAAAGCGATAGCTGGAACCGTCACGAATGCAGCGGCGACACCAGCGGCGGCAACGCCAACTTTAGTGAGAAACGCTCTGCGCTGTTTGTCGTGAGGATCAGGCGCCTGAATAAGGGCATCGTCGAAACGATTGTCTGAAATGTCGTTCGCCATCTGCTATCACCGATCCTTTATCGCGCCGACTTGAGCGACCGCGCGTCTTGAACGCTGGCGCGGGTCGCGATACCAGACCACTACCTGGTACGGGCGACGAAGGTATTTAAGAGGAATTGTGAAGATGTGGACAAGGCGGCTGAAGGGAAAGAGCATAATGAGGACGAATCCCAACAATATATGAACTTGAATGAAAGCCGGGAGGACTACCACTGTCGTAATTTTCGGGTGTAGAAGTACAAGCGACCACAACCAGGGAGCGACGCTGCTAAGAAACCACAGAGATCCCCAGCGGTCGAACAGAGCGACTCCGACACCACTCAAGATTTGCAAGGCAAGAAAAAAAAGAATAACCCAATCCATCCAGGATGTCACCGCCGCCGCGCGGGACACGCCGGGCAGGCGCCGGATGATCAGCACAGCAAGGCCGAATATCGTAAAGAGCGATAGCGCCAAGCCAAGCAGCTCGAAAATCACGAGGCGAATAGGATCCGCGAGTACGTATCTCGCGACTCCCGGAACAAGCCAAGCAATCAGATGGGCTAGCAAGACGAGCGTAACGCCATAGTGCCACGGGACAGAGCCCCAAAACAACTGCTTGTTTTCCAGCAATTGAGAGGAAAGACTCGAATAACTAAACGGATTAGTAAGCTTGCGATAAATGCCGACTCCCACCGCCAGGATTATGGCAAGATAGGGAAATGCGACGTAGAGGATGACGTCCATGCAAACTCTCCCAATTCAATATGGCCGCTGTCCTTTTGTTGAAGAAGGACGAGTAAGGCTCCAAGCACTACGCGATAAGGACTCTTCGCAATTGCGTCCGCGGCAGTAATCCGGGAAATCGCCGGAATGAGGCAGCCATGGATCAACTCGCCGGCTTCCTCGCCGGGTTCAAGCGCCGCGAGGTAACGCAACAAGCAGCTCATGTGATCGGGTATGTCCGAAGTTGCCGCTAACTGCAGTTCGCGGTATCTTTCGCTCAGTCCAGCAAGGAAGAGGCCGCGCCTCCCGCTTTCGCCAAAAAGGTAATGGCCGACATAGAGTGAGCAATCGGCACGGAAATCGAAGGTCTGGATATATAGCTCCTGAAAGCGAGTGATCCCTGCCCTTTCGAGGGCATTTTGAAATTCCGTTAGTTCAGTAGCGGCTCGCGGCTCCTCTTCTTCCAGCAGAAAAATTAGCCGTTTTACGGAAAGCGGCAGCGCGGGGTTGGGGTAATCGAAGATATCGGCAAGCAGTTGATACGCCTGCTGTTTCATAAGCCTCGCTCCGGCGCGTGAATGAAGCCCATTCCACTCCCGCTCCTATCGGCGGGTGTTTGCGTGAGATGCACTAATTCGATTGCGGCTTCCCGCGCGAACGGAGGAATCACAAAGCGCTCATCGAAACCGGCAAGGGACGTCAGACGGTATATGGCGTCGAGTTCTTCCGGCGTGGTTAGGCCTTTTTCGACAGCCTCTGCCGCCTCGTGATCCGGAATGTCCCCAACAGTCTGCGCCCGCTTGTAAATACGCAGTGCCATCATTTTCCGATAGACAGCCTTGATCTTTTCCTCGTCCCCCGCGGTAAACAGGCTTGCCATGTACCGGATGGGCAGGCGCGCGTTCTCAAGAGAGCTGAAGAAGTCACGGGAACTATCATAGATCTCATCGTTCATCGACCCGGTGACCGGCAGGAGCGGCGGCACATAGAAAAGCATGGGAAGTGTCCGGAATTCCGGATGGAGTGGAAGAGCGATCTTCCAAACCTTGACATATTGGTAGACGGGAGACTTCTGAGCGGATTCGATGACCTTATCGTCAATTCCGTTTTCCTTGGCCTCACGGATGACTTGTGGATCGAACGGGTCGAGAATCATGTCGCGCTGCGCGTCCACCAATTCGTGATCCGGTCTTTTGGCTACTTCCTCAATGCGGTCAGCATCGTACAGAACCATGCCCAGGTAGCGAATCCGCCCCACGCATGAATGCATACAAGCCGGCGCCTGTCCCGTTTCGAGCCGAGGATAACAGAGAATGCATTTCTCCGCTTTTCCGGTCGACCAATTGAAGTAGACCTTCTTATACGGACAACCGGAGACACACATGCGCCAGCCCATGCACTTCTCCTGGCTGACGAGAACGATGCCGTCCTCTCCGCGCTTGTAAATGGCGCCAGCCGGACAGGCGGCGACACAACTCGGATTTGCACAATGGTTGCAGATACGCGGCAGATAGAAATAGACGATGCGCTCCATTTCAAACAACTGGCGGCGCTCATCGTCTGGAACCCCGTTTAGATTGGGATCGTTGGCCGCATAGATGGGAGAGCCACCGAGATCGTCATCCCAATTGGGGCCCGCTTCGATTTCCATTTCCTTGCCTGTGACAAGCGAGACAGGGGTGGCAATCGGCTGAATCTGCTGGAGAGGAGCATTGAAGAGATCGTCGTATTTGTAGGTCCACGGCTCGTAATAATCGTCGAGCGAAGGAAGCCGTGGATTGAAGCCCAGATTGAATAACTCTCCTGAACGGGTGTTCAATCTCAACTTAAGCTCGCCGTCCCTTACTTCCCAGCCGCCGTGATACTCCTCTTGATCCTCATAGAGTGTCGGGTATCCGGTGCCGGGTTTTGTTTCGACGTTATTCCACCACATGTACTCCGTTCCTGGCCTTGACGTCCAGAGATTTTTGCAGGCGAGGCTGCATGTATGGCAGCCGATGCACTTGTCGAGATGGAAAACCATCGATACTTGACAGCGAACATTCATGCGTATTTGGACCTCTCAGTAAAATTCGGGCTTGCGTTTCAGCTTCTGGAGAATCACGTACGTATCACGGTCGGTTGCCGGCGGCCCGTAGTCATTGAAGCGATAGCTGTGTTGGCCGTAGCCGCCCACCATGAGGACCGGTTTCAGGCGGAGGCGCGTCACGCCATTTGTACCGCCGCCGCGGCGATTCTTCCGCTGCTCGGACTTAGGGAAACCAATTGTGCGTTCGGGCGCGTGATAAAAGAAGCTGATGCCGCGCGGGATTCGCGCGCTGAGGACAGCCCGCGTCACGATAACGCCGTTATCGTTGAACGCTTCCACCCAGTCGTTGTCGGAAATGTCAAGCTGCGCCGCGTCCTTGTCGTTGATCCACAAAGGCTCGATGCCGCGAGACAGCGTAAGCATAGGGAGATTATCCCCGTAAGTGCTATGGATGTGCCATTTGCCATGCGCCGTCAAGCAACTGACAACCAGGGAAGGCGCGTCCGGGCGGCTCTTGAAAATCGATTGAGTACCGTCGATGCTGATGCGCGGCTTGAACGTCGGCAATTGTTCTTCAAATGCGAGATAGCCTTCGTGATCTAGATAAAGGGACTGACGTCCGGTCAGCGTTCGCCACGGGATTAGGCGTTCGACATTTTGGCAGTAAGCGCTGTAGGCGCGCCCGCCGCTCACAATACCGGACCAGCAGGGGCTGGTAAGTATCCGGGCTGGTTGGCGAGTTAACGAGTGAAAATCATGACGGACCGCACGGCTGTTCTCGGCAAGGTCGGCAAGTTTTTGGCCGGTCTGGCGTTCACGAACCTTAAATCCCCGGTAGGCGACTTCTCCATTTGTTTCCGGAGCGAAATGCAGAACCATGTTGGCTGCATGGATGGGATCGACAAGCGATGGATAGCTCTGGCCGCCCCACTGATAGGAAGGCGTTGTCCGAGCAAATTCGTCATAAAGATCGTCGACAGGCATATGAATAGCGCGATCTTCGACACCTGTTTCTTTGAGACGAGGCCCAAGGGAACAGTATTTGTTGTAGATATTCGGGTAATCGCGCTCGACGATGGTGAGATGCGGCATCCACTTGCCGGGAATTGGCTCGCACTCACCCTCGAACCAGCGCTTTACGGTTGGCTGCGCCATTTCGTCTGGCGTATCGTGCAGCAGCGGAGTCGCCACGACATCGCGGAACGGCTTAGGAAAATGCACGCGGCTCAATTCGCTCACCTTTTTGGCGAGCGCCTTGAAAATGTCCCAGTCGGTTTTCGACTCCCAACACGGAGGAACGGCTTGGCCCAATGGATGAATAAATGAGTGAAGGTCTGTTGTGTTCAGATCGTTCTTCTCATACCAGCTCGCCGCGGGAAGAATGATATCGGAATAGAGCGCCGACGTATCCATCCGGAAGTTCAAATCGACGACCAGGTCAATCTTGCCTTGCGGCGCATGCTCGTGCCAGACAACGTCCGGTACGGCGCCTTCCCCCAATTCCTCCGCAATAGCGGCGTCGTGCGTGCCTAGATAATGTTTGAAGAAATACTCCTGGCCTTTGGCGCTGGAATGAATCGCATTACCTCTCCAGATCAGCCAGACACGCGGCCAGTTCTCCGGGGCGTCGGGATCTTCGACCGCAAACTGCACCCGCCGATTGCGAAGGTGGTCGACTACCCACTGAATAATTTCGGACTTTGTGTTGGCTCCCTCGCTTTCCGCGCGGCGCACGAGTTCAGCCGGATTCGCATTGAACTGCGGATAAAACGGCAGCCATCCCATGCGAACCGCATCCACCTGCATGCTCATCGTGTGGTCGTTCGAAAACGGCCCCGCCGATGGGTGGGATTCAACCATCCCGCGTTCATAACGCCACTGGTCTGAATGAACGAAGTGATAGGAAGGCGCGTTTTGGAGACGCGGGGGCGCTGCCCAATCGAGCGCCATTGCGAGCGAGGACCACGATGCGCCGGGGACCAGTTTTTCCTGCCCCGTGTAGTGGTTGAGGCCGCCGCCATTCACGCCGACACAGCCGCACAGAATAAGAGCGACAATTGAGGACCGGTAATGAAGGTTGGCGTGATACCAATGATTGATTCCGGAACCGATGATGACCGTACATTTACCGTTCGTCTTCTCTGCGGTAACGGCGAACTCCTGTGCGAATTGGATGACCGTGTCACGGCCAATCCCGCTAAAAACTTCCTGCCAGGCAGGAGTGTAAGGACTCTCTGCGTCGTTGTAGTCCACCGGATATTCACCGGGCAGGTCTCTGGCAACGCCGAATTCGGCTAACAGCAGGTCGTACACAGTGGTGACTGCGACACGGCCATCCGCAGTGTCAACGTATTTGACAGGCACTCCGCGGTGGAACGAGCGTGAGTTGCCGAAATCGGTGAAGCGGACCACCACCTCGCCATCCCGCTGGTCGATAAGTGTTAGCTGCGGATCGATTTCACTCTGATCGAGGCCATCTTTTAGTTCAAGATTCCATTCGCCTTCCTTGTGTTGCCAGCGAAATCCCAGCGAGCCGAGCGGCATCCGCGGTTCGCCGCTTATTGCGTCGAAGACCAAGAATTTCCAGTCGCCATTTTCGACGTCCTGATATCGGGATATCTGGTTCGCACGCAGGAACCGTCCCGGTACGAAATCGTCGTCCTCCGTCTTCTGCAGCGTCACCAGAAATGGCGTATCCGAATAACGCTTCAGGTAACTGGTGAAGTACGGCACGTTCCTCTGAATATGAAATTCTTTCAAGATGACGTGATTCACGCCCATCCAAAAGGCGGCGTCCATACCGGCATGTACCGGAATCCACCAATCGGCGTAACGCGCCACCTCGCTGAAATCGGGAGAGAGGACGACGAGTTTCGCTCCGTGATTACGGGCTTCAGCGACAAAGTGTACATCCGGCGTGCGGGTCATGTTGAGGTTGGACCCTGTGCTGACGATGTATTTGCTGTTGTACCAGTCGGCGCTCTCCGCGACGTCGGTTTTTTCACCCCAGGTTTCGGGCGAAGCCGGCGGGAAATCCGCATACATGTCGTAGAAGCTCAAGACCGGAGCGCCGAATAATTGCAGGAATCGTGAACCCGCCGCGTAGCTCAACATCGACATGGCGGGGATCGGTGAGAAACCAACGACGCGGTCCGGCCCGTACTTCTTCGCAGTGTAGAGCAAAGATGCCGCCACGATCTCGAGCACCTCGTCCCAAGTCGAGCGTCGGAATCCGCCTTTGCCGCGCGCGCTGTGGTATTTCTCGCGCGTCGGCCGGTTTTCAACGAGGGCCGTCCATGCGGAAACTGGGTCCGACGTTTTTGTGCGCGCCTCTCGCCACGCATCCATGAGCACACCACGAGCATAAGGAAATTTCACCCGCAGAGGACTGTAGATGTACCAGGAATACGTAATGCCCCGCGGGCATCCCCGCGGCTCGTACTGCGGCAGGGAAGGCTCAAGGAGCGGATAATCCAGCGCCTGCATTTCCCAGGTCACGATGCCGTTTTTGACGTAAATCATCCACGAACAACTGCCTGTGCAATTCACTCCATGAGTGCTGCGAACCACCGAATCGTGTTGCCAGCGATTGCGGTAGAAATCTTCCCAGGACCGTGACTGTGGATCGATCAGATCCCGAATCCAGCTCATGAAAGCCTCTCTCTTTTTTGCATTGCACGCTTCAGGAGAGCATGACGGACGGATCGCACGTGCCGCCGACCCAATGTCCAAGTTACTCCCAGAAAAATTAGGCAGCCGATGACGGCAACTATGGCAAAGCGGGCAGTCGGCGTTCCACTCGGGTAGTGCCCTTGGTCGGCATCTTTGAGGAACGCCAACAAGTCGCGTTGTTCGTCCGTGGTGAGCGGTCGATTGGCGAACAATGGAGCCATCGTCGGAAAGAACAATGTCTGGAGCGATCCGCGTACTCCGTTTAAACCGATTCTGGAATACTCATGCGTAAGATCGGGACCCATTGTGCCGCCGCTGGGGAAAGGGAGGCTTGCTGCGGCGTGACAAGCGGCACATGCTGGTCCCCCATGTTCGAAGCGGGTGGTTCCGCGGAAAAGAGATTCGCCAGCACGGATAGCTTCGGGTGAATCCGTTTGGGCTAAGCCAACCGATAAGGAAACAGAACCGAACAGGGTCGCGGCAGCCAGCAAATGCACGATTCCCTTTCGCCAGTTCGCTCGGCGTAGATCGCTTTCAATTTTTCGCTGCACTTAGATCCGCTCCAAAGCGATCGCACGCGGAAACAAAATCTCGTCTTCAAGACGCGAGTGAATTTCCATATCGCCATCCAGGGCTTTCAGTTTATCGAGTGTGGATGGCTGTTCTGCCGCCATAGCGGGGATGCGAGTATAGTCTTTGGTGAGCGAGCGAATTTCGGCCAGTTCTTTGCGCGCTCGATCGTGCTCTTGCTCCATCATTTCAATGGGGCGACCAATTGAGCCAAACGGCCACCGCGGCGGCGCCAGGCCTGCGGCATGCGCGGATTCAAGCTTTTCGATCATGGGAAAAAGAACAGCTTCTTCTCTCTTCATGTGTTCTTCCATGCCACGCCGGAACTGCCGAAAAATCTTGATCAGCGCTGCGACGCTGTCCGTCTGCGGCTCGCTTCGACCTTTCGACGATTGCATGAGCAGAGTCTCTAACGCCGGGAGCTCCTCGCGAAGATACTGGTGATGCGCTGCGATGATGTGTTGAATCAGTTCTGCGAGGCTTCTGCTTTCCCACTTCTTTTCCCGTAACGTAGTAGGTGTGTGCGGTGTAATTTTGGCTTCAATCATATTGCTTTCAGCAGTTTTGAGCGATGCGGACTGATGCCGCTCAGCAGGACATGGGCTTTCAGTCTACATCCTTTTTGCCGCAATGCCAGATGCAGATCAATAGTTTATTTGTAATTCCAAGTAGGACAGTTGTTAACGCTGCAGCCGAGCCACTGTTAACCTCAATGATATTCATGACGTTTCAGCGCGCGATCCTTTCGTCGCTACAGTGCCGAAGCGATCTAGAATCCGAACCGCCAGTGCGCGGGGTACGCGGTTGTCCGACGCCGCGTGAGCACGCAAGAGCGGCTCTCTCAAAAACTCCAGAATCGCACTCGGCCCTGCCTGCCCTACACGACTTCGTGTCCGGAAAGCGCATGGAACCAGATCGTCAAGGGCCGCCTTGGTTTCGGTTGCAGCCGTTCAACGGCTGCTGTACCGATTTCACTCCGGGCCTGATCGCCGAGGCGAATTCTTACGGCTCGACGATCAGCAGGCCGGTAGCCCCCTTTTGCCCGTGGCCGAATCCGTGATTGACGAAGGGAAACTCACCCACCAGGTCGGCGGTAAATTCAAACACCATGCCGCCTCCTGCCGGGACGCTGAAGGTTTGAATGCCGTGCACCGCGCTTTCCGGCGGCGCGCCCAAATAAACGGTCTCAAACTGCTGACCAACAACGTGAAAATAGCAAGGATGCGTCGGGCCTGCGGATACCACATAGAAGCGCACGCGATCGCCCCGTTTTACCCGGACAGGCGCATCGTGATATTGCGCCGGACGGCCGTTGAACGCCACGATGTCAGGCACGGTTGAGAGCATTTTGGTGTAGTTGAATGACGAGATGCCATTCTTCGGCTCCATCAGATAGAACTCACTTTGCACCAGGACAAACTCTTTGGCTGGTGGGAGCGGCTTGGGCGGGTCTACAATGATGGCGCCGTACATCCCCGAACCGATGTGCAGAAGGATGGGCGGCGTGCCGCAGTGATAGAGAAATGCGCCGGCGTATCGTGGCGTGAAGTTGAATGAAACCGACTCTCCGGGCGCGATTGTACGAAAGGCTGTTTGCGGATTCACTTCCGCGCAATGGAAGTCCATCGAGTGGGGCATCATTCCCCGGTTCGTAAGCGTGAATTCTACCGTGTCGCCTTGCCGCACATGAATGACAGGGCCAGGGATGTCACCATCGAACGTCCATCCCGCGACAGCCGTATGGGGCCTGATGCAGACCGGTACCTCCTGGGAGGTCATGTGGATGCGCTTCACCGTGTTCGATGAAAGCGGCGGAAGCGCAGGATCAAAGGAATGAAATGTCGCTTTCGGCGTGATCGGCGTGCCGTGGCCGTTCGACTCAGGTTGCCGCTGTGCAAGCGCGAGCCCTACCGATGAGGCGCCCGCAAGAAAAGTACGCCGGTCCGGTTTCATTATGTGCCTACCTTTGGCGGTCCAGATACTGTCTTCTTCAAACGAGAGCAGAACCTCATCTCATTGACTCCGATTCAACAACATTTCAGACCCAGCCCATGCAGTAAACCTACGTGGAGACAACGACAGCACAGGGGATGCCACCGGTAACGGTTCGTCCTTAACTTATCATGGGCCACCTCCGCGTTCGGTGACCTAAGTCACTTGCGCCGGGCGGCTGTTTCCTGAAGACTAAGAGTAGAGACACTGAAAGGATTGAACATGGTTAGCTCTGTTGCTGCTTCGCCGAATCTTGGACCCACCGAGTCAAATGCGTTCAGCTTAGGGCTCTATCGGAAGGTGCTTGAGGTCTTCTACGTCGAGGAACGCATGAAGATATTTGCGCGTCAAGGCAAGTGCGCTTTTGTAGCGTCCAGCCGCGGGCATGAAGTCACCCAAGCCACCATCGTTTCACTGCTGAAGCCAGGTTACGACTGGTTCTTTCCCTATTACCGCTCTAAGGGCACCGCGATCGGACTTGGCCTTCCGTTGAAAGATGTTTTCCTGGGCATGCTGGGACGCGCCGGCGATCCCAATTCGGGCGGCTTTAACATGCCCGAACACTTTTCATCACGGGAATTGAATCTTGTGTCTCAAACGGCTTGCACCGGCACACAGTACCTTCCGGCTACCGGCGTCGCAAAAGCGATGAAAGCCCAGGGCAATGATGCCGTTGTCTATGTCGAATCCGGAGAGGGAGCCACGAGCGAGGGAGAGTTCTTCGAATCGCTGAACTGGGCGGCGAGAGAATCGCTCCCTTTGCTGTATGTTATTCAGAACAACGGGTACGCGATCAGCGTTCCACAACACACGCAAACGGCCTCATCGATCCAC
>JAICLJ010000282.1 GCA_025927575.1 Bryobacteraceae bacterium
AAGACCGTGATTGGCGTCCTGCCTCCCGGTTTCCACTTTCTTTCCTCCGAGGCCCGGCTCTATCTTCCGCTGTCATCGCGCCCTGAAGATCGCGCGCCCTCGGAGCGGCATTCGGGCGGCAATGTCACCCAAATGATTGCCCGGCTCAAGGCGGGCGCCACGCTCTCGCAGGCCCAGTCGCAAATCGATGCGCAGAACACCACGTTGGAAGAAGACGATCCGCAAGCCAAATTGATGGCTGATGCCGGCTTCCGTTCTTTGGTCGTGCCGCTTCATGCCGATCATGTGGCGGCGATCCGTCCCGTCTTGCTGCTGTTGCAGGCAGGCGTACTCGCCCTTCTCCTGATCGGCGCCGTTAACCTTGCGAACTTGCTTCTTATCCGCGCCAGTGCTCGCGTGAAGGAAGTGGCCGTGCGGCAGGCCTTGGGCGCCGGGCGGCGATACGTCGTGAGCGAAGTCGTTGTTGAGACTACCTTGCTCACACTGGCAGGAGGACTGCTTGGCCTCGCCGTCGGCGCTGGCGGAATTCGCCTGCTGGCCGCGTTGGGCGCCGATCGCCTACCCCTGGGAGCGCATATCGCCTTCGATGCTCGATTGGCATTGGTGGCGCTAGTGGCATCTGTAGTCCTGGGCATCGCGCTCGCGGCGCCAATCGCCTGGTTTAATCTTCGGCGCGATCTGGGGAACGCGCTCCAATCGGAGACGCGCGGCGGAACGACAGGCCGTGCCGCTCAAGCGTTGCGCCATAGCTTCATCGCCGCCCAGATTGCCTTGTCATTTGTACTGTTGGCGGGGGCCGGACTGCTCGGGCTCAGCCTCAAGCGTGCGATGGAGGTTTCTCCAGGATTCCGCGCTGACCACGTACTCACCGGGCAAATCTCTCTCGTTGGGAAAAAATATCCTGCGGCCTCGGCCGGCCTCGCGTTCACGGAAAGGTTGGTGAGCGAATTGAGCCGTCAACCCGGAGTGTCGTCCGTCGGCGTGGTTAATAATGTGCCTTTTAGCGGCAATAGCGGCAAGAGCGCCGCTACAGTGAAAGGCTATGTGATCCGGCCGGGTGAGTCGCCGCGTGGGCATTATTCTTATGGCGTTGCCGGTGACTACTTCCGCGCCATGGGCTTTTCGTTGCGGGAAGGGCGATTTCTCACGGGCGCGGACTCACGGCGCCGTGAGCGAGTCTGTGTGGTGGATGAAGATTTTGCGCGTTACTACTGGCCGCATACCAGTCCTCTGGGACACCTTCTGTTCCAGGGCTCGCAGACAGGCCATGATTCCGAAGCATTCACCGTCGTCGGGGTCGTGGGCAGCACTAAGCAAGCCGGCCTCACGGATGATGCGGCACAGGGCGCCGTCTATTATCCCTACATCTATCGACCGGACAGCAATATCTTTGTGACCGTGCGCGCCAGCGCCCGTTCGGAATCGCTCCGGCTAACGCTGCAAAAAGTTGTTCGGCAACTCGACCCCGAGCTGGCGGTCAACGACATCCAATCGATGGACGATCGGATCGCCAACAGCCTGGTCGTCCGCCGCTCGCCGGCGATACTGGCCGGCCTTTTCTCCGGGATCGCGCTGCTGCTCACTGCCATTGGCACTTATGGCGTGCTGAGTTACACGGTAGCGCAGCGGCGGCGCGAGATCGGCGTGCGCATGGCCTTGGGAGCGCGGCCAGAGCAGATCCGCAGGCAGTTCTTCTCTATCGCGTTGCGGTTGCTATCCGTCGGCATGATATTGGGTGTCCTGGGAGCCTGGCTGACGGGCCATGCCATGCAGGCGGTCCTGTTTCACGTGCCGGCTTTTGACCTCGCGACGCTCGCCCTCGCCGCGAGCATCATGGGCGCGGTGTCTCTCGTTGCCTCGCTGCTGCCCAGTCATCGCGCAGCGCGGGTCTCCCCGATGGAAGCTATTGCCGACCGGTAATAATTTTGGGCGTCGAACGCTTCACCGCAATTGCCGAAATTTCAATTTTGGCGCCGCCGATTAAGCCTGCGACCTGCACGGTTGCCCGGGCCGGCTTGGGATCCGGCATCAGTTTCTTATAGACTTCGTTCATTTTGGGAACGTCATTGAGGTCAGTGACATAGACCGTTACGGACGCGATGTCGGCCATCTTAAAGCCTGCCTCTTCAACGACCTTTTTGACGGCCGCGATCGCATTCGTCGTTTGCACGGTGATGTCGGTTCCCGTCACCTTGCCGTTCGAGTCAGGCCCCTGCTGCCCTGCGACATAGAGAGTATTACCGGCCACCACTCCTTCGCTGAAGGGCATGCCGGGAGTGAACCCAATCGCTCGGTTTTGAGCAAAAGCGCTGCCCGAAGCAACAAATGTCATTAGCGCGGTGAATAAGAGGCCGCGCGTTGCCGTTTGCAGATAGTTGTTCTTCATCGTTTGAACCTTCTCCTGTCAATTCTCTTATATCGGGAGATTCAACTGGCTTCGAAATGGCGAGGCATGCCTCGACCCTACAACAGACTAAGATTCGTGGGAGGGTTATGCCCTGCCGAATTTCCGAGAGAACGTCAATTCGACGCTGAGGGTTGAGTGGCGGACTAGCTGTCGACGGTCTGTTTGGCCCGCCGGCTCTTCAGAAGGTGCAAGCCGGCAGGGAGCAGGGATATTACGATGATTCCGAGCACCACTTTCTCGAAATTGTGCCGGATCAGCGGCACGCCCCCAAGGAAGTAGCCGAGCGAAACCATCAACGTTACCCAGCCAATGGCGCCGAACACGTTGAACGCCAGAAATCGCACGTAATGCATTCGGCCCACACCGGCGATAAAGGCCGCAAAAGTCCGAATGATCGGCACGAATTTGGCATAAATAATCGTCTTGCCGCCGTGCCGATCATAGAATTCGTGTGTGCGGTCGAGATACTCGCGCCGGAACAGCTTTGAATTGCTGCGCTCGAAGAGCCGGTAGCCAATTTTATTGCCGAGCAGGAACCCGGAGGCATCGCCGAGCATCGAGGCGGCCGAGAGCAAACAGATGATTCCAACGATGTTCAAGTCTCCAGCGCCGGCCACGATGCCGATAGTGAACAGTAGAGAATCGCCAGGAAGGAAGAATCCGATCAGCAGCCCGCTCTCGCTGAAGATGATGAGAAACAGGACGAGATACCCCAGCCAGCCCGAAAGAACCGTGGTGAGAAGATGGATCAGTCCCTCAGGGCTTGTGAGGCCGTGGATGAACTGGATTAGTTGTGAGAGCAAGCGTGGTCTCTATGACTTATAAGACGCAATCAGGCGATCGATGGCCTGGTTGTTCAGCTTGACGACGCCCTGCTTCTCTAGGTCCGCGACAACGCTATCCGCGAATAGCCCTTGTTGCACCTGCGCTTTTTGCTGCTTCACGGTCTGAATCATGTCTTCGCGGCTTGCTTCGAATTTGGACAGATCCGCCGGCGTCTTTTGGGTTACTTTGCAAACGAATGCCGAATTCGCCTGTGTGACGGGGCCAAATATGTCACCCACCTTGGTTTTCGCGGAAAATGCCGCCTCAACGGTTTTAGCGGGCCCGATTCCCTCCGCCGCCCCCATAATCGTGAACGCCTGCGCTGATTTCACCTCGCCTCCGAGTTGCTTCGCAACCGCTTCCAGGCTTTGGCCCTTTTTCCCTTGCTCGACGGCCTTTTTCGCGGCTGCCTGCGTCAATTCCGTAGCCTGCTCTGCCGTGTAGCGATCGATCACGTTCTTCTGCACTTCCTCGAATTTGGCTTGCCGGGGAGGGAAGATGTTCGTCACCGCGGCAAAAGCAGCTTTGCCGATCTTGTCGAGTGCAATTACCTGGGTGACTTCGCCTTTCGCGTCAGCGAACACAGCGTTGGAGACTTCCTGTTGGGAGTTGATATCCGGCAGAACCGCTCCGCTGGCCACCTGGTCGACCTTGAAGAATCTCAATCCGTACTTCTTCGCGATGCTCTCGGCCTGCGATGGATTTCGCGCAGTTTCGTCGCGAGCGTCGGTGACGGCTTTCTGCATATTCTCATCGCCAATTTCTCTGCGCGCTTCCGCCAGCAATTGCGGCTTCACTTCATCAAAACTCTGGGTTTGGGGTTGCTGATGAGCCATTACCTGGATGATGTGGAAGCCGTATTCGGTCGTGATTACACCGCTCAACTGATTCGGCTTCAGCGAGAAGGCGGCCTTCTCGAATGCCGGCACGGTCTGGCCGCGAACAATCCATCCGAGATCGCCGCCTTTGGCAGCCGAAACCGGATCCTGCGAGTCTTTCTTCGCGAGTGTGGCGAAATCCGCGCCGCCCTTCAGTTGCTTCAGAATATCGTCCGCTTTTGCCTTGAGCTTAGGCACTTCATCCTTTGGCACATCCGTCGTCTTGATCAGAATATGGCGTACCTCCACGCGTTCCGGAGTGCTGTATGAATCGATATTTTCCTGGTATTGCTTGTGAAGGTCGGCATCGCTCACGTTCACCGACTGCGCAAAATCCGCATCGCTCCCCACGATTAGGTCGAAGCTGCGCTTTTCCGGTATCTGGAACTGCGAACGGTTCTTGTCGAACCAAGCCTTCACAGCCGTGGGATTCGTGTTCACCTTGTTGGTGAAGTCCTTTTGGGAAAACTGAATATACTGGAGCGACACTTTTTCGTTTTCACGCTCGTACTCGCGGCGTGCCTCGTCATCGGTGACCACGAGCGCATTTGATGCCACGGTGTCGTACCGGG